>CBDTXL010000086.1:0-16092 GCA_965364435.1 uncultured bacterium | reverse complement strand
AGTTAAGCCAACGTCTTGGCTGTTATCGATAAGGCTAAAGTTTCAATCTCTGATATGGATATTACTGATATCTTGCACCATTGTCATTAAAAGGTTTGTAGGGGCGGGTTTACATAAGTTGCTCTTGAGAGTTGATAGGCTGTTGCTGAAACCCGCTCCTACAGGCTAATTGAGAATGGTGCAAAATATCAATTTAAATGGACTGATTGGCAAGTATGAATGATGAAATTTAAATTTTCATTTTTTCTCATCCAATCTTCATCGGCTTACTTTGTCGTTCGTGTATCCGCAATCAGTATTTCGTATTACAAGTAATCTCCGAGTAATATTAATAAAAGTGATTTTTTTTAGATCATAACAAAAAATAAAGCTTAACAATTGTATAATTTCAGATGAAGATGCAAGTTAAAAGTCGGCAGAGGGGGCCATGCTCTACAGGGTGCCGATGAAAGTCAATATCGAGTCTGGGACTGGCATTCTAGGTGGCAAGACTTTGCTAGCTATTCCTTGCTATTACTTGTCTATTAGAGCGCTTGCAAAAGTTCGCAATCGGTCATCTGAATCAAAATTACGGTGCATCGCTAGTCTTAAGGTAAACCCCCACAGTTAGTGCGATCGCTCATAGTGTTAATCCCATCTCTAATCCACTTCGTTACCCAAGTTTCTGGGAAGGTTCCCCTGCGAATCGCACCTCCAAACATAAATTCTGTAGGGGCGAAGCATTCAAATAAAAACATGTGGATAAAACTGCTGTTTTTGTCGCCAGAATGCTTCGCATCTAATCATTTTTTATCCTTTACAGGGCTAGTTCATAAATCAATTTATCAATGCTCATAGTGATATTTCCGGCAAGTTTCAAATTCCCCAAAAACTCTATGGACGTGAGGCGGAAGTTGATACCTTACTAGCAGCATTTGAGCGATTGACCTCTCCCCCTGCCCCTCTCCTGCGAGGAGAGGGGAGTCAAACTCCCCCCTTCCCTAGGAGGGAAGAGGGGAGCATGGGGGGGTTAGGTCGAGTCGAAATGATGCTGGTGGCGGGTTATTCCGGTATCGGGAAGTCAGCACTGGTGCAAGAAATTTATAAACCCATTACCGAAAAACGCGGCTATCTCATCTCTGGCAAATTTGACCAATTTCAGCGCAATATCCCTTACTCTGCCGTAGTAGGTGCTTTTAAAGAATTGGTGTCGAGGATTTAGAAACAAAATACCCGCAGTTACTGCCCTCATCATCGTCGCGCCCCAATATTACTTCCACCCGCACGACAAATAACAGTAAGCTGTCACGCTTCTCGCGTTGCCTGTTGAGACTGACGGGGAGATGGGGAGACGGGGGGACAGGGAGAGGAATTGATGGTTTTCCCGACAACCCAACAATATGCAAATTAGATGCGCGTTACCTTACCACAACTGGCTCTCAATCAGCGTCAGCGTTAGATTTAGCCACCGTAATGAAAGCCTCACTCGCGATTTCCGGCGAAATTGTGCTGGATAAGTTACTCGGAAACTTGATGAAAATTCTCATCGACAATGCTGGAGCGCAAACAGGGTTCTTGATTTTAGAAACAGAGGGTCATCTGCGGATTGAAGCTTCTGGGGCGGTGGACTCCGATAACATCACCGTGTTACAGTCAATCCCCCTTGAAAGCAGTCAGAGAGTTTCACTAACCATCATCAATTACGTCGCTCGTACTTCTGAAAGTGTCGTTTTGAACGATGCCACCCGTGAGGGCAACTTTACTAATGAACCCTACATTAAAGAATATCAACCCAAGTCTATCTTGTGCGTTCCTCTCCTCAATCAAGGTAAACTCATTAGTATTGTTTACCTGGAAAATAATCTCACCACAGGAGCCTTTACGCCTGACCGATTGGAAGTTTTAAAAATATTATCCTCCTCTGCCGCCATCTCCATTGAAAATGCACGGCTGTATGCCAATTTAGCCGAATCTAACCGCACCCTGGAAACCAAAGTAGAGGAACGCACAACCGAATTAGCCATCGCCAAACAAAAATCTGAAGTTGCCAACGAAGCAAAAAGCACCTTCCTCGCCAACATGAGTCACGAACTGCGTACCCCCCTCAACGCCATTCTTGGCTTTGCTCAATTGACGGTAAAGAACTCAAACCTATCCCCAGACACCCGACAAAATCTCGGCATCATCACCCGCAGTGGCGAACACCTGCTCACACTAATCAACCAAGTACTAGATTTATCAAAAATTGAGGCTGGGCGCATCACGCTCAACGAAAAAAACTTCGACCTCTATCGCCTGCTGGATGACTTGGACGATATGTTCCACCTCAAAGCTGATGATAAAGGATTGCACTTGATTTGCGATCGCGCCCCCGATGTCCCCCGCTACATCCGTACTCGATGTTAACTTGAAATTAACTTTTACCCTGATTGAGCAAATCCGCTCACGAAATGCAGAACTAGCCAACGCCCTCAAGAGTTGTATTGATAATTTTGAATATGACAAAATTTTGAGTTTAATTGCTGAAAGTCAGAATCGCTAATGGCTAATAGCAATGAGCAGTTAGCAATCAACAATGAACTATCAACAATGAACCATCAACAAGGCAATATTTTAGTAGTTGACGATACTCCAGACAACTTGCGCCTGTTAGTCGGTATGTTGCAGGGCAGGGGATATGAAGTTCGACCTGTGCCGAATGGTAAGCTAGCCTTATCCGGCGCACGAGGCTTCCTTCCTGATTTGATTTTGCTTGACATCATGATGCCGGAAATGGACGGCTATGAAGTCTGCTCTAAGCTAAAAGCGGATGAACGAACCAAAGACATTCCAGTTATCTTTATCAGTGCCTTGAGTGATGTGCTAGATAAAGTGAAAGCCTTTGGCGTGGGCGGGGTAGACTACATCACTAAACCGTTTCAGGAAGAAGAGGTTTTGGCGAGGGTGTCAACCCACTTGGCTTTACAACGCCTGCAAAAAAGTCTCCACTCTAAAAATAAAGAATTAGCCGAAACCAACGAGAAGCTAGGAAATACTCTACAACAACTACAAGATAAAAATGAGGAACTGGAAAACACCCTGCAACAACTAAAAGCCACCCAAGAAGAACTGATTGAAAAAGAAAAAATGGCAGCATTGGGACAACTAGTTGCAGGCATTGCCCATGAAATCAATACACCCTTGGGAGCGATTCGCTCCTCAGCGGGAAATATTTCTTATTCCTTGAATCAAACCCTAGAACAGTTACCCGTACTGTTTCAATCTCTCTCTCCCGAACAAGCGCAGGATTTCTTAGCCTTACTGCAACGGTCACTCAAAACAGAATTAACATTATCTACCAAAGAAGAACGCCAAGTCAAGAGAGCCTTAAGTCGTCAACTGGAAGCAGAAGAGATTGAAAACGTCGATGCCCTTGCTGATACCTTGGTCGATATGGAAATTTATAACAAAATTGAACTTTTTTTGCCGCTCTTAAAACGACCTGATAGTTCACAAATTTTAGGAATAGCCTATAACCTTTCAGGCGTCCAAAAATGCACAGCTACGATTAACACAGCCACAGACCGTGCATCGAAAGTGGTGTTTGCTTTGAAAACTTATGCCCGTTACGACCAGTCGGGTGAAATGATGCCAGCCAACCTGACTGAAGGGATTGACACCGTGTTAACCCTCTATCAGAACCAATTCAAAAAGGGGGTAGAGGTGAAGAGGAATTATGCTGAATTACCGCCAGTGTTATGTTATCCCGATGAACTCAATCAGGTTTGGACAAATCTCATCCATAATGCCTTACAAGCAATGGATTACCGAGGCACTTTAACCATTGATGCGATTCAGCAAGACCAGCAGGTTTATATTAGTATTACCGATACTGGCTCTGGGATACCAGAAGAGATTAAATCAAAAATATTTGAACCCTTCTTTACCACTAAACTTCCAGGAGAAGGCAGTGGCATGGGTCTGGATATTGTTAAAAAAATTGTTGAAAAACATCAATGGCAAATTGAATTTGAGTCGATTCCTGGTCAAACCACATTTACCGTTTCACTGCCAATGGATTAAAAATCAAAAGTCAAAACGATGACCAATTACTAATTACTAATGAATAATTACTAATGAATAAACAGGTAATTATCTGTGTTGATGATGAGACAACCGTACTCAGAAGCCTCAAAGCAGAGCTAAAAAAGGCAGTTGGCAATGATTACTTTATCGAAATTGCTGAAGGGGGAGAGGAAGCCTTAGAGTTAGTTGAAGAATTGCTAGAAAAGGGGCATGAAGTTCCCTTAGTTATTTCCGACTATATTATGCCTGATATGAAGGGAGATGAGCTGTTAAAGCGCGTTCATCAGCTTTCTCCCAAAACTCTCAAAGTCATGCTAACAGGGCAAGCCGACATAGAAGCCGTAACGAATGCCATCAACTATGCAAAATTATATCGTTACATCGCCAAGCCTTGGCAATCTGAAGACCTGAGATTGACGGTTACGGAAGCCATATATAGCTATCTTCAGGATAAAAACCTAGCGTTAAAAAATGCTAAACTCCAGCAGTTAAACCACGAACAAGCTGCACTGATTACAAAACTAGACGAGAGCGAACGCAAGTTTCGGGCAATTTTTAATTAAACCTTTCAATTTACAGGAATGCTCAACACTGAGGGCATTCTTCTAGAAGCTAACCAAACTGCACTCGATTTTGGGGGATTGCAGCTATCTGACGTGGTGGGAAAACCCTTGTGGTCTTGCTACTGGTGGACAATCTCACCCATCACTCAAACCCAGTTGCAAGCCGCCATTGCTCAAGCGGTTTAAGGTAAATTTATCCGTTATGAAGTCGATGTGTTAGGGGAAAGCAATCGCACCGCTACCATTGATTTTTCCATTAAGCCTATTTTTGACGCAAGCGGTAAGGTTGAGTATCTCATTGTAGAGGGTCGAGATATTAGCGATCGAAAACTTGCACAAGAGGCACTCATCCAAGCCGAACAGAAGTATCGTTCCATCTTTGAAAATGCGCTTGAAGGTATCTTTCAGTGTACTTCTGACGGACGTTATATCAGTGCCAATCGCGCCTTAGCGCAGACCTACGGCTATGACTCGCCTGAAGAGTTGATGGCAAGTTTGAACAACATCGAGCATCATCTGTACGTCGAACCGCACCGTCGTAGTGAGTTCATCAAATTAATGCAGCTCAAAGGTGAAGTGTCTGACTTTGAGTCAAGAGTCTATCGCCAAGATGGCAGCATCATCTGGATTAGTGAGAGTGCCCGTACTGTCTGCGATGCAGATGGAGTACTTTGCTACTATCAGGGCTTTGTTGAAGATATCACCTCTCGTAAACTTGCTGAAGCCGAACGGGAACTATTTACTGTGGAACTGTTTCAACTCAACGAAGCGTTTTCACGGTTTGTCCCTAGTCAATTCCTCCAGTTGTTGGACAAGGAAAGCATAGTCGATGTCCGCTTGGGCGACCAAGTGCAGAAAGAAATGTCAGTGCTATTTTCCGATATTCGCGACTTTACTACCCTATCGGAAAGCATGACACCCCAGGACAACTTTAAATTTATCAATGCCTACCTTTCTCGCATGGAACCTGCGATCATCTCTAATCAAGGCTTTATTAATAAATACATCGGTGATGGGATTATGGCTTTGTTTAGTGGGAGTGCGGATGATGCTCTTTTAGCTGGAATTGCCATGCTGCAACAGTTGGCTGATTATAATCAACATCGCACGAATTTTGGCTATGCGCCCATCTCTATCGGCATTGGTATCAATACAGGTTCTTTGATGTTGGGGACAGTCGGGGGAAAAAACAGAATGGATAGCACTGCGATCAGTGATACGGTTAATTTAGCCTCCCGCCTGGAAGGGCTAACGAAACACTATGGGGTGTCGTTGTTAATTTCTGGACAAACTTTGGCTCGTTTGCACAACCCAATGGAGTATAGTATCCGCTTCGTTGAGCAGGTCAAAGTTAAAGGGAAGTCAAAAGCCGTGGCAGTTTTTGAAGTGTTTGATGGCGATACGATTCAAATTAAGGAGGGCAAGTTAGCCACAAAAACAATCTTTGAAGAAGGTTTGTGGCTCTACCATCAACATTGTTTCTCTGAAGCGGCAAAACGATTTAAAAAGGTCTTGAGCATTAATCCAAAAGATACGGTTGCTCAAATTTATCTCAAGACCTCAAAAGTAAATTTCGCTCAGTAAAAAAATACCCACCCATCCGCGCAAATCAGAAGCGATGAAACCTTATCAGAAGATTCCGATTGTAGAGTGTGGAGAGCCGCTCGTACCGATTCCCATAGAACAATTTGCAGTAGAGTCTCCTCACCCCTACCAAAAATTGGGAGCGCCTTACGGAGAGACTTCGCCCTATTATCTTCGCCAGAGTGTCCTTGCTGCCCTCATCGCCGCTCAAGCTGAGCTACAACAACGGCATCCAGGTTGGCACATCCAGGTTTTTGATGCCTATCGACCCGTAGCAGTTCAACAATTTATGGTAGAGCATACCTTCGCTGAGGTAGTTGAGGCAGAGAAATTAAACCCAGATGAGCTATCAGATGAGCAACGCCAAGCAATCTGGCAGCAAGTTTATCAAATTTGGGCAGTGCCCAGCCTTAACCCAATGACGCCGCCGCCTCACAGTACTGGTGCTGCCGTAGATATTACTCTAGTGGATGCCACAGGTGAGACCATTGACATGGGTTCTGCCATTGATGAACTCTCACCTCGCTCTCATCCCGATTACTACGCCAATCAGCCAGAACTGCCTTATCATGCCAACCGACAGCTGTTGCGGGATGTGATGTACTCAGCTGGGTTCCGGCGTCATCCCGGCGAGTGGTGGCATTTCTGCCTTGGCGATCAGATGTGGGCGTGGCTATGCAATCAAGAAAACCCAACTAAGACTATCACTGCCCATTATGGTCGCGTCGCCCTGTGAACTTAATCTTTCAGCCGGTAGAGTTTTTTCACAAGATTGTATGGGACTATTACAGTACTTTTAGTAAAGATGAGCCACCGCATGAACCGGCGATCGCTGTTGCTGGTCAATCGCCACTCTCGGCGAGGACACGAGACTCTCTCCCAGGTGGTGACGCAGTTGCAAGGGCTAGGTTTTGAGCTTTTTGAAGAGTCAACAGAGAAACCCCAGGAATTAGCGAACATTATCCGTAGTTATCGCGATCGCGTTGACTTAGTGATCATCGGGGGTGGTGATGGTACCCTGAATGCAGCAATAGAGGGATTAATAGACACTCAACTGCCCTTAGGGATTCTGCCTCTGGGAACCGCCAATGACCTCGCCCGTACCCTCCAGATTCCCCAGTCAATACCTCAAGCTTGCCAGGTTATTGCTACAGGTCACAGCCAGCGGATTGACCTAGGCAAGGTGAACCACAAGCACTTCTTTAATGTCGCCAGTCTGGGACTTAGTGTGCAAATCACACGGCAACTGGACAAAAAAGCGAAGCGCACTTGGGGAGTCTTGGCTTATGCGGCTACAGCAATTAAAGTTATTTGGAAAACTCGACCCTTTCGCGCGGAGATTCGGATCGGGGAGGATTCTATTCGTGTAAAAACTATACAAATTGCAGTTGGTAATGGTCGATATTATGGTGGGGGCATGGCAGTGGCTGATGATGCGGCAATCAATGACCAACGCCTAGATTTGTACAGCCTGGAATACCAGCACTGGTGGCAAATCATTCTGTTGGTACCAGCAATGTGGCTAGGCAAATACGCCAACTGGTCTGGTGTGCGTACCCTTCAAGGTAAGGAATTTGATATTTATACTCGCAAACCTTACCCAATCAATGCCGATGGTGAGATTGTGACTTACACCCCAGCTAAATTTAGCCTCATCCCCAAAGCGGTGGCAGTGTTCGTGCCGAATTTACCTGTGCTTCCGGGTTTGGGATAAGTGGCGCGTGAGTGTTGATAACAACTCGCCGGGAGGATATCAGCAAAGAGTTTTGATATAATAAAAGTTAAACCTCAAAAAATTCGACACATAGTAGCGGCCCGAAGGAGCTTCCGTCGGAGCCGCTTCGCTAATGTGATACTGCCTGTGGAGGTAACCTCTACTAAGTACTTGAACTTGTCGGGTACTTGGGGAGTCCGAAGAAGCAGGAAACTCTAAGGGTGAGGTTAGAAGCCTCAAACTCAACAGTAGATTGAGCAGTGTCACGAATATGATTGATGATGTATCGTGTTCAACCAAACATTCCCCGTGACTCCATCTAGTCGTTCAAATTCTTTGTCCAATCTGGCAAGCGCATGGCACACCCTGGACGTTGAGAAAACGCTCTCAGAGTTGGGCAGCGACGCACAAGCCGGTCTGACTTCCAAACAGGTTGAAGAGCGGTTGCAGCAATATGGTTCTAATGAACTAGAGGAAACCGCTGGTCGTAGTAAGTGGGAAATCCTCCTCGATCAGTTCAAAAACATCATGTTGGTGATGCTGATTGCAGTAGCGGTCATCTCAGGAGTTTTAGACTTGATAGCGCTGCAACAAGGCAAAGCTGATGGTGTTCCCTTTAAAGATACGATCGCGATCATGTTGATCGTTATCCTCAATGGCATCCTCGGCTATCTCCAGGAAAGCCGCGCTGAGAAAGCCCTTGCTGCCCTTAAGAGCCTTTCTTCGCCCAAGGTCAGAGTCATTCGTGATCGCAGACCAATGGAGATAGACGGCAAGGAACTGGTGCCAGGGGACATCATGCTCCTAGAAGCGGGTGTCCAGGTGTCAGCCGATGGGCGTCTGATTGAGCAGTCCAATCTCCAGATACGGGAAGCCGCGCTGACTGGGGAAGCGCAAGCGGTAAATAAAGACGCACAGGCGCATCTACAGGAAGAGACGTCGTTGGGCGATCGCGTTAACTTAGTCTTTCAGGGAACCGAAGTCGTCCAGGGACGCGCCAAAGTCCTCGTGACGGGCACGGGGATGCGGACAGAACTTGGTAAAATCGCCGCGATGTTGCAAGCGGTGGAGAGTGAACCTACCCCTCTGCAACAGCGGATGACCCAGTTGGGTAATGTTCTGGTGAGTGGCTCTTTGATACTAGTCGCTTTGGTGGTTGTGGGCGGTATGGTTCACCGCTACTTGACCACCCGTAGTTTCGATCCAGGTCTGTTACAACAACTTGTGGAAGTTTCACTCTCAATGGCAGTGGCGGTCGTACCGGAGGGTTTGCCTGCGGTGATTACCGTTACCCTGGCTTTGGGAACGCAGCGGATGGTGCGCCGCAAAGCCCTGATTCGTAAATTGCCAGCCGTGGAAACACTGGGTTCAGTTAGCACTATCTGCTCGGATAAAACTGGCACGCTTACCCAGAACAAAATGGTCGTGCAGCGGGTGGAGACGGGAAGTGACAGTTTCCGGGTCACTGGCGAAGGTTATGCCCCCACGGGTGAGTTTCACAAAGATAATCGACAGGTCGCAGTAGACCAGTATCCGGATTTACAAACGATGTTGGTGGCTTGTGTCCTGTGTAACGATGCAATCTTGCAGCACGAGAACAACGAATGGAGGATTCTGGGAGATCCAACAGAGGGCGCGCTGATTGTACTTGCTGGGAAAGGAGGCGTAGATCACGAACCTCTGAGCCGTAAGATGCCTCGCAAGCAGGAGTTTCCTTTTTCCTCTGAACGCAAGCGCATGAGCGTGATTTGCGAAAATAATCCGGAGTTGACGGCTCAAAACTCCCCGTACTTAATGTTTACAAAAGGTTCTCCAGAGTTAATTTTGGAGCGGTGCAATTCCTATCAGGTGGGCGAGGGACACAACTCCCTCACACAACAGCAACGGAACCAGATTCTGGAGCAAAATAATCAGATGGCGGCTTCGGGATTGCGCGTGCTGGGTTTTTCCTACAAGCCTCTAGATACCATACCAGCAGAAGGGTCAGATGAAACCACAGAGCAGGGCTTGGTCTGGTTAGGGTTAGTGGGGATGCTGGATGCGCCACGCCCGGAAGTACGAGAGGCAGTGAGGAAATGTCGCGAAGCTGGCATTCGCCCGATCATGATTACGGGTGACCACCAACTGACGGCGCAGGCGATCGCACAGGATTTGGGCATTGCTCAAGCAGGCGATCACGTCCTCAACGGTCAGCAGTTGGAACGCCTCAGCCAAGAGGAACTAGAGCGAGAAGTCGATGAGGTCAGCATCTATGCCCGTGTCTCCCCAGAACACAAACTGCGGATTGTAAAAGCCCTCCAGAGTCGTGGTAAATTTACTGCCATGACTGGCGACGGGGTGAACGATGCACCCGCCCTGAAGCAATCAGACATTGGGATCGCAATGGGGATTACTGGCACCGATGTCAGTAAGGAAGCCAGCGACATGGTACTACTGGATGACAACTTTGCCACAATTGTCGCCGCGACAGAAGAAGGTCGGGTTGTTTATACCAACATTCGCCGATTTATCAAATACATCCTGGGCAGCAACATAGGTGAAGTCTTGACCATTGCCGCCGCCCCTCTGATGGGAATGTCAGGGGTTCCCCTAACACCCTTGCAAATTCTCTGGATGAACCTCGTCACTGATGGTTTACCAGCCCTCGCCTTAGCTGTAGAACCCGCTGAACCAAACGTGATGCAGCGTCCTCCCTTCAGTCCCCGTGAAAGTATTTTTGCGCGAGGGTTGGGTTCCTACATGGTTCGGATTGGGATTGTTTTTGCGATTATCAGCATTGCCCTGATGGTAGTCGCATACCAATACTTTCGTGGAGAGTGGAAGACAATGGTATTCACAAGCCTTTGCCTTGCTCAAATGGGCCATGCGATCGCGGTTCGCTCCAACAGCCAGCTGACAGTGGAGGTAAACCCCTTCTCTAACCCTTATTTGCTGTGGGCTGTAACGGTTACCACGGCGTTACAACTGGCGCTAGTCTACGTGCCATTCCTGCAAGACTTCTTTGGGACTACGCCACTAACCCTGCAAGAACTGTGGATCTGTCTTGGCTTCAGTTCATTACTGTTTGTTTGGGTTGAGCTGGAGAAGTTGTTTATTCGTTGGTACAAAAGTAGGAGCTAATGGAAGGATGGCTAATCGCTAATGGCTAACTGAAAAAACAATTAGCAATTAACAATTAACAATTAGCAATTAGCCATGTACCTAAAAACCCTACACCTCCGACAGTTTCGTAATTATCGAGATTGCATAGTAGATTTTGACGCTCCCAAGACGATTTTGGTGGGGAATAATGCTCAGGGAAAGTCGAATCTACTGGAGGCGGTGGAGTTGCTCTCGACGCTCAAGAGTCATCGCTCAGTACGCGATCGCGAACTTGTCTTGGAAGAAGCGGCGGTTGGTCAAATTCGCGCTAACCTGGAACGTGCCTATGGTTCAGTGGAACTCGCTTTGACCCTACGCACTCAGGGACGGCGCACCGTTGCCCTCAATCAGGAATCCTTACGTCGCCAGTTGGACTTTTTAGGCATCCTCAATGCGGTGCAGTTCTCCAGCCTGGATTTGGAACTGGTGCGAGGTGCCCCCGAACGGCGTCGCAACTGGCTCGATTCCATCCTCACTCAGCTGGAACCGATTTATGCCTACATCTTGAATCAATATAACCAGGTGCTGCGGCAACGCAATGCTCTGCTGAAAAAATTCCGCAAGCAGCAGGCAGAAGGCAGAATTGATGAATTATCATTCAAAGACTATGATTCACAACTAGCGCTGTGGGATGCCCAATTGGCAACAGCGGGCTCACGAGTGACACGGCGTCGAGCGAGAGTTCTGGAACGGCTTGCACCACTGGCACAAGCATGGCACACCAGTATTAGTGGGGCGACGGAGGTGCTGGAAGTAACCTACGCTCCCAATGTTAGCCTTGAGAAAGATGACCCGGAAGGGGTACAGCTAGCATTTTTAGACAAAATCCAACGGCGTCGAATTGCCGAACAAAGTCACGGTACGACTCTCGTTGGTCCTCACCGGGATGAAGTCGAGTTCACCATTAATCAGACACCCGCGAGGTCGTATGGTTCCCAAGGGCAGCAGCGGACATTAGTGTTGGCGCTGAAGCTGGCAGAACTAAAGCTAATTGAAGAAGTCGTGGGTGAACCACCGTTGCTGCTGCTCGATGACGTTTTGGCGGAACTCGACCTCAACCGTCAAAATCAGCTGCTTGACGCTATTCAAGACCGATTTCAGACTCTGATTACTACAACACACTTAGGGGCTTTTGATTCCCAGTGGCTGAACTCTTCTCAAATTCTCTCGGTTAAGGCAGGGGAAATCAAAAGGGTTGAAGGTTAAAAGGTTGGAACCCACATTCCGTCCTTTGACTGTCACACTCGGAAGATGTAAAGCCCCCAGTTAAAGGTCAGCAGCAAGGCGGTTGCTAGTAGGACGCTGAGTTTTCTACGGAATTCCTCAATATCTTTATCTTTATCGAAAATTTTGGGTTTAAAACCCCGTCCTTCCAGGACGGCTTTATCCAAAGCGTGTTAGCATAAACAAGTGGTAATTCAAGGTCGAGCCATGATTGTTTACGAGTTTAAAGTTAAGGGAAAAGAAGCTCAATACAGAGCGATAGATGAGGCAATTCGTACTTCACAGTTCATTCAAAACAAGTGTCTGAGACTCTGGACGGACAACAAAAACATCAGTAAGTACGACCTTAACAAATATTGCGCGGTATTAGCAGCAGAATTCCCGTTTGCTTCCGAACTCAACTCAATGGCTCGACAGTCTGCGGCGGAGCGAACCTGGAGTGCTATAGCTCGGTTCTATGACAACTGCAAGAAGAAGGTTAAGGGTAAAAAGGGTTTTCCAAAGTCCAAAAAAAACTGTCGCTCGGTTGAATACAAAACTAGCGGCTGGGTGCTTTCTCAATCCCGAAAAGCTATTACATTTCGGGATGGTAAAAACATCGGAACTCTAAAGCTCAAAGGAACCTACGACCTGAATTACTACGACATCAAGCAGATTAAGCGAGTTCGGTTAGTTCGTAGAGCTGACGGATATTACGTTCAATTTGCAATTGATGTCAGAGTTACAGTAGAAACTGAGCCAACCAAGAATATCGTTGGATTGGATTTAGGGTTGAAGTATTTCCTTGCTGAAAGCAACGGGAACACTGTAGAATCCCCTAAGTTTTACCGCACGGCAGAACGTCAATTGAATCGAGCTAATCGCAAAAAGTCTAAAAAGTTTGTCAAAGGTCTCTTACCTCAGTCCAAAAATTACCACAAAGCTAGAACCCGATATGCCCGGAAGCATCTAAGAGTAAGTAGGCAGCGAAAAGAGTATTGCAAGCGAGTAGCATACTCCGTCATCCAATCTAACGATTTGGTAGCCTATGAAGACTTAAATGTTAAAGGACTGGTAAGAAATCGGCATCTAGCTAAATCTATCAGCGATGTAGGATGGTCGCTTTTTCGACAGTGGTTGGAGTATTTTGGCTTTAAGTATGGGAAGGTTACCGTTGCAGTACCTCCCCATAACACCAGTCAGAATTGTTCCAATTGCGGTCAGAAAGTGAAAAAGTCTCTGTCAACTAGAACGCATGTTTGTCCTCATTGCGGTTTTGTTGCAGATAGAGATGTAAATGCAGCCATCAACATCCTGAAATTAGCACTAAGTACCGTGGGGCACACGGGAACCTACGCTTGGGGAGATTTGCCCTCTTGGGCGGTTGGAGCAATCCTGCTGTCTAATGGCGAGTCGGCGAACCAAGAATCTCCGTCCTTCTAGGGCGGAGATTGTCAACTCAGTAGAATCAATTCTAGATAAAGATTCGCGCTTGGGATTGAGCCATGACAGATCTAGTCTTTACTCCTGCCTATCAATTGGCTCAGATGATTCGCGCTCGCAAAGTCTCTGCTGTTGAAGTCCTTGAGGCTTACCTAACTCAAATCACCAAACATAACTCGAAACTCAATGCCATTTGCACATTGGATGAAGAGAATGTCCGTGCCAGAGCAAGTCTTGCGGATGAAGCCTTAGCAAGAGGAGAAAACTGGGGTATTTTGCATGGTGTACCCATTACGATAAAAGACATTTTTGAAACAGCCGGACTGCGTACCACCGCCGGTTATATTCCCCTCAAAGATTACATTCCTCAACAGGATGCAACTGTGGTTGCCAAACTACGAGCAGCAGGAGCGGTAATTATAGGAAAAACCAACATGGCGGAACTAGCTGCCGATTACCAAAGCACGAATTCCCTGTTCTCACGGGTGAATAATCCTTGGAATCTAGACTATACAGCTGGTGGCAGTTCTGGGGGTAGTGCCGCTGCTGTCGCTGCTGGACTTTCACCACTGGATTTAGGCAATGATTTTGGGGGTTCTGTGCGTCAACCGGCTCACTTCTGCGGTGTGTACGGTTTAAAGCCCACCGATCGGCGCATTTCTACGGCAGGGCAGATTCCGGAAGTGCCTGGAATGCCACTGTGTATTCGGCAAATGATGACAGTAGGTTGTTTTGCGCGAGATCTTGAAGATATTCGACTGTGTTTTTTGTTAATTGCCGGTGCGGATCGGCAACGTCCTGATGTTCCACCAGTTCCGCTTGATACTCCCTCTGGCAAGTCTTTGCAGGAACTCAAAATCGCTTGGATTGATGAATGGGTGGAGGTTCCCGTTGCGGTCGAAATTCGAGCGGCAATGCAGGCGATCGCTCAAAAACTTTCAATAGCAGGTGTTCAAATCGAACGCTGGCTACCCAAAGACTTCGATATGTCTAAGATATTGAACCTCTATACGCGGATGGCGGCATACGTCAACGTTTACGCTCAACCCAAGGATCGATATAACGTGCGTCGCAGTTTAGCGTTAATCTTTCGTACTGCGACTCAGGGCGATACGTCATTGCGAAAAATAGGGAATTTCAGCAGGTTTTTGCCTGAGCTATTGAATCCTAGCCTCAAAGGATATTTCGAGACATTGACAGAGCGTGACTGTTTCATTGCCCAAATGGATGAAGCATTGGAACCGTGGGATGCGTGGCTTACTCCTGTGGCTGTAACAGGAGCGTTTACTCATCGTCCCGCTTGGAGTGCTATTGACGTAGATGGCAGACTTTATCCTCATGGAGTAGCAAACGGTGCTTACACGATGCCTTTTAATTTAAGTGGACATCCGGCTGTGGTGATTCCGATTGGACGAACCCAAAATGGATTACCCATCGGAATGCAGATTGTTGGGAAACGGTGGCGAGAGATGGAATTATTAGCGATCGCGACTGAACTCGACAAAGTGGTTGGGAACTTCCAACATCCATTGGGTTATTAAGCAATTGATATCACCTACAGTCGTGCAGTCATACCCTGAAAACTCAGGAGCAATCTCTCTTTTACAACTCAACTTACTTGAATTTACTGCCATATTGGAGTAAAGAAGAACTAAAACTTGGTAAAGTTATGGTTGGGGTCACTGACTAATTACCACGGGCGTTCCTACCGACGCCCAATTGAATAACCAACGCGCGTGGTTAACAGCTACATTCACGCAGCCGTGACTGACTCGTGTCCCAAATCGGTGGTGCCAGTATGCTCCGTGAATTGCATAGTTTCCCTGGTAATACATGACATAAGGAACATTGGAGACATCATAGCCAGTACCGCTCATTCGAGTAGTAGCAAGCTTTGATTGAATTGTGAAGGTACCAGGGCGGGTAGGCGTGGAGTCTTTGCCGGTGGAGATAATGATCGCATAAGCGGGATTTGCACCTTCCCAAGCAATGAGTCGTTGCTTTTTCAGGTTTATTTGAATCCAGCGTTTGTCTGAAGCTTGCAGCTCGCTCATTCTTGTAGCAATGCTCTCACGCAGCGAGGTTGTCAGAGCTGGTGCGACGCAAACACCCAGAGTCGTTAGAGTTAGTGCTGCAACAGCAAAGAACCTTCCAGAGCAACGCAGCCAGTCAGGAGAAGCGATGCTTTTCATGGACTTGGCACCTCCCGGTAAAGTTCCATGAGACAAGTTAGATGACCAAGTGCTTGTATTTTATTTTATCCCTCAATCGTCCCTAAAGGGGTTCACTGCGTCGCCAACTGTTCGTGTAGAGTTTTTGCCCGTTGCGCGATCGCGTCCCAATCACCAGCAGCAATTAGCGGTTTAGGAAATAAATCTCCAGAAAGACCAACCGCGATCG
>CBDTXL010000085.1:0-16612 GCA_965364435.1 uncultured bacterium | reverse complement strand
TTCAATATGGGCATTGGTTTTGTGCTAATCGTGCCGCCAGCACAGGCAGAGCAAACTCGTAGTTGGTTTGAGGCACAAGGCATTGCTGCCTATCTCATTGGTGAGGTGATTGAGGGTGCTGGTTGCGTCATTATGTAGGATTATATATAGCAATTCTCAAACTTGTGAGGTATAGTCATTTTTCTCTATTTTGCTGTGAGAAATGGAATAGTAGAATAGGGTTTACCTCATGAGTCAGAGAAGCGCAATAAATAAGGCAAAGTTACTTTTAACAACAGCTGAAGGAGGACGGTTTCTGTCACCAATTGATCCAATAAATCCCAGTTCTCGGCTACAAGAGGCGTTGTCAGATTAGCCGTGGGCGATCGCACTGATGGTAACGATCGCCTGTGATGTCATCCTTAAGCCCATAACTGACTTTAAATTATTTATGCCAATGTTGATGTGGAGAATCAAGCGGTTTTTGACTCAGAAACAGACCAATACATTATTGTCTCTTATGGTTGGGGGAATAAGAGGCGTATTCATGGTTGTCTGATTCACGTCAATATTATTGAGGGTAAGGTTTGGGTGCAACGGGATGGCACGGAAGATGGTATTGCTAATGAATTAGTAGAGGCAGGCATTCCTAAAGAAGAGATTGTGTTAGGATTTCACGAGCCTGGTGTGAGAAAGTATACGGGTTTTGCGGTGGCGTAGAGGGTTGGATTTTAGTCTAAAAGGTTTGGGGTTGAGTCGAGTGCGATCGCACATCAATATTCTGTCCCAGAGATTATGCGATCCCTGATTAAAATAGATGAAATAGCGATCGCCCCCTCTATAATTAATGTCTGCGGTTCATTGCCCTTACTGCATTGACGCTGAGTTCAGGCAGTTTACCCTGAGACAGAAACTCAGCCAGTGGGGTAGTGATGACTGGACTCATGATAGTTTTCCTCACAACTTCACTACTTTTGCCTGGATTATAACTAATAGACAGGGGAGGGTTAAACCATGCCATACAGCAGTTTCACTTTAGCTAAAGCCAAAAAAGAGTTTGGCTTAACGACTGCTGAAGGAGGACGCTTTCTGCCGCCAATTGACCCAATAGCTCCGAGTTCTCGGCTACAAGAGGCGTTGTCAGATTTGCCGTGGGCGATCGCTGTTGGTTCAGAAAAGGCAAAATCAGAGGGAATTATTTACCCCATCCTGCAAGAGGTGAGACGGATTTTGAACAATCAGGTGAGTCTGTTCTCTGGTAGGGATTTTACGGTGGATGAGGACAAAGGGCTGAATGGCTATGTTGATTATCTGATTAGCCGCTCTCAAGAACAACTGGAGATTGAAGCGCCTGTTCTGGTGGTGGGGGAAGCGAAACGGGATAACCTGAATGAAGGTTTGGGACAGTGCATTGCAGAAATGGTTGCTGCTCAAGTGTTCAATCAAGCCAATCAGGTGAATATTCCCACGATTTATGGGTCAGTTAGTAACGGGACTCAATGGCGCTTCTTGAAATTGGAGGGGTCAACGGTAACTATAGATTTGATGGATTATGCTCTACCTCCAGTTGACCAAATTTTGGGCTTTTTGGTCTGGATGGTTCGAGAGGGTTAATTTGTGTGGACATTGCCCGCCTAAGTAGTTAGACTTTGAATTAAGCGAACTAGAGAGCAAAGATGCCGGAAACCTCTCAACCTAAAGATAGCCGGATTGATTTAAGAGTCACTCAAGAACAAAAAGAACTCCTAGAACGAGCTGCTGCCCTGAAAGGAGTTTCCTTAAGTGCCTATACTCTTTTTTATTTGGTTCCCATCGCTAGACAGGAAATAGATTTCAATGAAAGGCTAGTTCTGTCGAATCGCGATCGCGATTTATTTATGTCTGTGATGGAAAATCCGCCGAAACTGAAGGGAAAGCTCAAAGCCACTCTCCAAAAGTTTCGGGATAAGTATGACTTGTAGTGAGCCGAGATGGCACTTTCTACCCATTGAGAAAAGATATCAAAGAGATTCTTTTGATTGTGGCTATCGAGTTCTCAATGAATACCTCAAGAAATACGCTCGGCAAAACCATCAAAAGGGAATTGCCAAAACCTTTGTTGCTCTTCCGGAATCAGGGGGATTAAAGGTGGATGGTTACTATACACTCAGCGCCAGTGTCATCGAGTACGAATCTTTTCCTGAATCTTATCAACGAAAGATGCCTGCCTATCCGATTCCCGCTACGTTAATTGGTAAGTTGGCAGTGGATAATTCTGTTAAGGGACAAGGTTTGGGAGGAGAACTGTTAGCTGATGCTCTCTATCGTATTGTTCGCGCTGCTCAAGAAATTGGTATTTTTGCGGTTAGAGTTGATGCCATAGATTTACAGGCAAAGGAATTTTATCTTAAACATGAGTTTATTCCCTTTCAAGATAAAGAACTGTCTCTTTTCTTACCCTTAGAAAGTATTGCTAGAGAGTTTGATTGATAGCTGCCATACATTGCTTTCCTTGGCTGGTAGAGTTTTAACCCTGCTCAATCGAGGCTTGTATCTTTTAGGGTAGGCGATCGCACTCCCTCATCTTCAAAGCCAATCTCCAGGCGAGTACCTATCATGCCAGAACAGTCAATAGGATAAATTGGAGAAGCCTAGGCGATTAATGCCGATGGTAGGGGCATGGGTACTATAGGATAAAGAGCCTGGATAGAATAGGGTAGGCTAGAAAAGTACTATGAATACCGATTCTTTAACAAGTTATAACAATCCCTCAAATAAACGCAGTTATGATGTGCTGATTGAAAACAAAGTAGAAGGTGGAGTAGAAGCAACTGTGTTAGGTTTGCAAGACTGCCAAGCACGCGGTTCTACTAAGGCAGAAGCACTGGAGCGACTGCGTAAGTTATTGACAGCACGCTTGCAAAATACAGAAATTGTTTCTTTAGAAATCGATTTGCCTAAACCAGAACATCCTTGGATGAAGTTTGCGGGAATGTTCAAAGATGATCCTGAGTTTGAAGAAGTGTTAGCAGATATCGCTGCCTATCGACATGAGATTGATCAGGAACAGGAGGAATATTACCGTCAACTTGATGCTGAGGAGGAGGTTCATTGATTCGGTATATTCTTGATACCGATCATGTCTCTCTTTTTCAGAGAGAACATCCGCTGGTGAGGCAACGAGTTAAGGCAACTGATCCGCAAACAATTGCTGTAACAATCATTACCATTGAAGAGCAAGTTTATGGGCGACTGAATCGAATTCGTAGAGCTACTTCAGCAGAGTCCTTGATATCGGCTTATGCTAAACTACGTTATACATGGGATTTTTTCAGCACGATTAATTTGCTTGATTTTACCCAAGAAGCTGGCGATTGCTATGCAGAATTGGTTTGTCAAAGGATACGTGTTGGTACACAGAATTTAAAAATTGCAGCGATCGCTGTTTCGGTGAAAGGGATAGTTGTTACGCGCAATCAAGGGGATTTTTGTAGAGTGCCGGGTTTAGAGTTGGCAGATTGGACGGTTGGAGAATTGGAAAGGTAGCGATCGCTTTCCATGATGGCTAGAGTCTTAACCTGGCTTGGGTTATGGATTGTATGCTTGGGGTGAGGGGATTGCTACCATCAGTGCGATCGCTTGTAGTTTGGGGATTCAGTGAGAAATCTGATTGCTACGATGAAACAAGCAGAGTCGGAGAAATTGCAATGAGTCTGGTTATTTCAGATGAGATTGTACAAGTAAGCGGTTTGTCAGAACGTGAATTTTTGATAGAAATTGTAATTATGCTCTTCCAGCAGGACAAAATTAGTTTAGGAAAAGCTAGTGAATTGCTGGGGATGCATCGGATGCAGTTTCAAACGTTGCTGGCTGATCGAGGTATTTGTGTTCACTACGATGTCGCTGAATTTCAAGAAGACCTCAAAACCTTGCAAGAAATGGGTTGGTGATGATTGTCGTCAGTAACACTTCACCTATCTCAAACTTAGCGAAGGTTGGGCAGCTAACCCTTCTGCAAGAAATATACGATACGATTTTGATTCCGAGAGCGGTTCATAATGAACTTTTGGATGAGAGGGCGGGAGAAGCTGTGATTACAGCAGTCCAAGGAGCAACTTGGTTAAGAATACAGCCCGTCCAAAACCAGGAATTGGTCGGTGAATTGCGAAGTCGGGTGAATGTGGGAGAAGCTGAGGCGATCGCGTTGGCTATTGAAGTGAATGCTAGCCGACTACTGATTGATGAGCGTTTGGGCAGACAAGTAGCAGCAGATCGGAGGTTGAGAATTACTGGAGTGTTGGGCATTCTTCTGGTAGCCAAACGCCGGGGAGCGATCGCAATAGTTAAACCGCTGATTGATGATTTAGTGACTCAAGCAGGCTTTCGGATCAGCAGTCAACTGTATGCAGAGGTTTTGAAGGCAGCAAGTGAGTAGATTGGCAAAAGGGGAATTACCGTGACTTCAATTACTTTCTGGAAGTTACTGTGAGTTAGCGATCGCTGTTTCGGTGAAAGGGATAGAGGTTACGCGCAATCAAGGGGATTTTTGGAGAGTGCCCGGTTTAGAGTTTGCAGATTGGACGGTTGGAGAATTCCAGAGGTAGCGATCAGCTACGCTGGTGCCGTAGGCAATCGCTTTCTTTACCCTTTGGCAACCTAACTTGTAGCTGTTTCAGCGTCTTTATTGATCTGGCGATCACTCCATCATTCCCGCCTCTAGCAATAGCTGACGCTCCTCAACTCTGTCTTTACGGTTCAACTGCAATAATTGAATCGTAACCCGAATCATAGCAGTTAGAGGGACAAATTCAGCCCCACTCAGCCGAAAATGTTCATTCCATTGATTTAAACGAGGATGGTACAAGGGGACGATTTCTCCTGTTTCTGGATCAACCGAAGCTAGATCACTTCCCTTGTGTTTGTTACACAGCGTACAAGATAGAGCTAAATTTTCTGCTTCAGTCCGTCCACCATGTTTTTATGCAATAATATGGTCAATCTCATGGGGTGCAAATGTAGCTTTATCAGGAATCCGACAATATTCACAACACCCTTTTGCTCGTTCATAAACCTGTTTGCGTAGGATGACAGGAATATAAGTTTTGCTCATTAGGCGTGAGCATCTTTAAGCTTCAAAAACGCCCTAGCTTTAGCTATTCTGACAATATGCTCTAAATATTGATAATGTTGCCATAGCTGTTCCTCTGTCTGAGTTAAACCCACTGTCCGATTTTTCTCTAACAGCATAGATAACTGAGCTTGTAAGGCTTCTGAGGGACGTAGCGCAATAATTGCTTCAGGGTTAGGAAGACTTGCCAAAAATTCCCAGACTTCAGCCATACCGGAAAAACCCTCTTGAGTAATCGCATTAAATTCTCGCAACCCTAACGCGATGATTTGCGGTAGCTGAGCTTCAAAGGGTTGAAGCTGACTGACAACTTCATCAGGTAGCTCGAAAGTAACTTGCATGGGCTATTTTTTGGGGAGCATTCTGGCCTTTAATCTATTCTACGCTCAATTAGAAGAAGAACTCATCAAAGGAGCGATCGCTTATCTGGTGTTGCTAGAGTCTTAACCTGGCTTGGGTTAAGGCTTGTATCTTTGAGGTGAGGCGATCGCATTCATTCAATAACGACGCGATCGCACTCCCTCATCTTCAAAGCTAATCTACAGGCGATCGCCTACAATGCCAAAATACTTAATCGGAGAAATTGGAGAAGTCTAGCATGGCAGCAGCAAAAATAGGAGACATGACTATTGATGATATCAAAGCATTGATTACACAAGTGGTGGATGAAAGGTTGCACAACTGGTGGCAGCAATCAAGGGATACTCGCTCTATTGAAGAGGTTTTAGCGGCTATGGATTGTTTAAGATGGACACCACCTCCTGGATCTCCAACTACTACTGAACTATTGCGCGAGGATCGAGTCCGCTAATGGCAATGTATGTAGTGGATGCTAGTGTAGTGATTCAGTACGCCATCACCCAAACTTATACGCCAGAAGCACGAGTCTTAGTCACTCGGATGTATCAAGGGGATCAGTTGTGTATCCCAGAATTTTGTTTGCTGGAGTGTGTTAATGTTCTGTGGAAAGAGGTTCGGTTTCGGGGATTGCCACAAACACAGGCTGAACAGATTGTTGGCGAACTGCTAGCGTTGTCATTCCGAATCATGCCAACTGTTCATCTTTTGCCTCGTGCCTTACAAATTGGTTTGAGTTATCAATTGGCTTTGTATGACTCGCTGTATATTGCATTGGCACTTAATCTAAATTGTCCTCTGGTGACAGTGGATGAGCGCCAAGGGAACGGTGCGATTGCCAGTGGTGTCATTCTTAAAGCTATAACTGACTTCTCACCTGCACAATGAAATACACAGAGGGGATCGCTCTTTCGCTAATCGGGATAGTTGTTACGCGCAATCAACGGCAATTTTGTAGAGTGCAGGGTTGAGGAATTAGGAGAGGTAGCGATCGCTTTTCTATGTCTGAATCAAGTTCTAGTTGTCGTGTGTGCCGAATTCAATCTGGATGCCGTAGGTGCTATCGCTCAGGTTTTCAAGGGGTTTCCCTTGCAAAGCTCATGCTGCTGTGTTTTGTTGATTAGTGGTATGAAAGGCTTTCTCAGTTGTTGCGATGCTCCACCAAGAAGAAGGTCTCGGTCTTGTATTGGTCATCATCCGTCTCCATATCATCTTTATCTTTAGGTTTTTGATGCTTTATGGGCTTGATCATGGTGTCTTTTCGGCCTTCCCAAAGCGTGTCTCCACTCGAATACGCAAGAAAGTCCTGATCCCGTTTTGCTTGCCCCCACTTCTCTGAACCACCCTTAACAAAATTAGCCGTTGCTTCAATTACCTTCAAGTGAGCACGAACCAGGTCTTCAAGCATACCGTCTTCCTGAATGAAGGTGAATTCCGACATGGAAGGCATACGCTTAAATTTTTCCAATTGTTTTGTCACCTGATTGAGGCGATTGGTGTAAATTTCTGTTAGCTGGTCTAAAGTGGGTGTATGTAGATTCAGTAACTCTCGTGTTTGTACCGTGATCAATAACTCCAGCACATCTGCCAGGTGTCCTTTGAACCAGACGCCTAGGAGATCCTTAAGGCCAGAGTGGTACTCGCACCAATAATAATCTTTTCCATCCGTCGGCTGCCGCACAAAGTCTCTCTGCTCCATAGCCGCAGTATTATTTTCTTGATACGCGGCGTGCTGTTTCTGTAGCTGTGGTGGCTCACTGAGCTGACCAAGGGCACCAGTAAGCGTTTTTTGAGCAATGATAAACCTAGATACAAGCCAGTCGTTTTGTATTAGTTGAGCAAGCATTTGTTCGTTGCATTGACCCAACTTTTTAGACCACTTCAATCTATCTCTATTCTTAAAATCTGTTAAACTCTTAAATGAGTTGTTTTGTATGAATACAGAAAATAGATCAATAATTACTCCACCCCAAAACCAGGTGGTTGCCCAGCGCTCCACTTTGTCCCATTGAAGCGTTTTATCAATATCGTTAACCTGATTTTGTTGCAGCAGTTCTTCCAATCGTATGAGGTTGGCGTTGCTTTTCAGTAGCTTGTGACTGATCACGTAATTCACATACTCCTTTGCCTCCATTGGGAAGGACGTTTGCGTGCTGTACCCAGTTGGCCAATCCTTGCTACTTGCACTCAAAATGGTTTTGTTTAGCTCAGTTTGCCAATCTGTTTCGACATCGGGAGCATTGAGGTTTCTGGAGCGTTGAATTTGAAATTTACGTTTGTTGGCTGCGGCAATGTTGATTCCATCGTCTATGTTGTTGATAGATAAACCGTTGTATATACTCTTGAAACTCTTTTTGTTCCATCCTTGTGGATCTGCCTTTATCCATTGATCTGTTCTTAGCTTTTGTGATTGGATTTGGGTGTAGATTGTGTTTATCTGGTTTATGAGGGTGTTTCCCCCCCACTTATCCCACCATTCCGAAAAAGTTTGCGTTTCTTTTACGGAGCTTTTCAGGTATTCGGCAAGGTCTTTTCTAAACTTGGCTGCATCGTTAACAGTCTTGAAAATGATGGGTGGAGTTACCAACTCCAGCACATCTCCGGAGTCTGTCTCAAGCTTAAGGGGAATGGTGTTACCGTCCTCAAACGCATCGCCAACCAACCTCACTTCTGCGATTTCTATATGGGTATAGCGCAAGATGGTGTTGTCGTGGGTGCAAAACTCGATCTCAAATCCGTAGGTATTCTCGTTTGTAGTTACAATAGGCATGGTCGTAATGGGCTAGTAATCGGTTGATGTTAGATCAGTCATTTCCTACCAATTCGTCGATGGCATCAAATTTCGGATTACCTTTGATGGCAGCAAATGCTGAATTGCTTGTAGGTAAGCGATCGCTTGCACCGATAAGACGATGAGCGTTATCAAAAAGGTGAAAGGCATCAATCACAGGGCTACTCCCTGATGCTGTCGTCAATGGCGTATAGGGAACAGAATTATCTTGCGGGACGAACTGCAAAAAGTAACCAATAACTTGTGGCCCAGGAATGCGAATATAGTAGTACTCGCCATGAGATCCGTGAAAGGTTGCTTCTGAGGAATTCTTGCTAGATGAAGCACTAGAAACGGAAAAGCAGAGAAATCCACCACTTGCACTACTTGAATTCTCAATAACTGATTTGGCAGTTGCACTATTCAATTCCGTCATTTTCACCTTAATGGTGATATCTTTTGCGATCGCCATTGCCACCGGAAAGGCTGGCAAAATATATTTATCCTTCTTCCCATCGCTTTTACCATTGCTATCCAACTCATCGTACTCAGTAAGCACCTTGAGTTCAGTTTGAGATTTAGTTCTGACATCATCTACCGTAATGCCCGGTGCCACGCGCAGGTCAGCTAGCCTGAAAAAGGCATGGGACATCTTGAAGAGTTGCGGATTGAACCACCCACCCCGATCAAACGATACTTTAGCCACCCGAAACCCAATTTCGATCTCTTGATTGAAGAAGCTACTCCGCTGTGTGGCTTTACCACTTGATGAACTCGATTGACCACTCGCAGAAGCAAACCATAAGCTTACCCCCCACTTTGTATTACTCGCTTGCATTTCTAACGATTGCTCAGTTTTGTCTTGAGAATCAGTAATTGTGAGCAGAATATCCTGGAACATACCGCTAATCTCAGCCTCTTCCTCTGTAGGCGGCGTTGATAAAATCGCTGGTTCCTTCACGTTAATGGTTGGCAGCAAGGCATCCTCAATAGCAACAATGCTCTTTTCGGTATCCATGTTGGGGATAGTTAGAGTCCAATACCCTGAACTACCTGACACCTCTGCAATCTTTGCACCAGCCGCCTTAGCTGAAATCTGAGTTTCCATCGCCGCCTTAAGCGTGTCAGCGTTAGTGTCAAAGTTGATAGGGTTTGTTTGATCGCTACCTATTTTTAATGTAAAGCTTCCTCCAGTGACCGTTGGAGCAATCCCTATTTCGTATACCAGAGTTTTATCAACGTAGGATTTGCGCTCCAACTCTATCCGTGTTGTTTTAGCTGCTTCTTTAAATACACCTGCCAGGATGTCACTGTAATAAGCTACTTCCGTTTGCAACTCCTTAACCCGTTGCTCCAGATTCACTTTGTTAAATCTCCAATCTCGCGATTCAAGCTCTGCCTTTTTAGCTTTTAGATCGGTAAGATTTGAGATTGCCGTGGTGAGTGCCTGTTGTTTTTCATACGTTTCAGCAATCCCTTTTACTGCTTCATTCAATGCAGCCATATAAGCTTGGGAGTCATCGGTTGCGCCAAGCTTTTTCGCCTTAGCAGGAATAACGTCCCCAGTCTTGCCCTTCTGATTCATTACGTTGAAGTAAATTTTGGCAATCCCAACAACCCCTTCACCATGTACCTTGAGCAATGCTGTTTCTGCTTGATTCACATCTCGCTTGCTCGCTTCTACCGATGCCTCTAGCCGCTGAATCTCATCAGGATTTGCAGAGAGCAGCTCCATCTGCTGTAATTCTGCCTTTGCCCGCGCCAGTTCCCTTTGTTTCGCTACAAATTGATCCCGAATAGATTCTTTTGCCATCGTCAAATCTTCGGGATTGAGATTGGGAGAGAGCGCCTTAAACCAGTTATTAGGTTCAAATTGCACTGGATACACGGTCATTGATTCATCCAGCGATATTCTAGAAGAATGCCTCATTTTTTGCTTGCTTATTTCCAGTTGTTCTGCAATAGATGAGGCATTGAGATAGCCCAGAATAGTCAGAACTTCATGCAAAAGACCTCTGACCACTACATCGTTGTAAAGATTATTCAACTCTTCTTGACGCACTACGGCGTAAGAACTTTGCCATTTTGCATATTCATCAAGCCCATTGTCTTGAGTTTTAAATTCATCAAACTTTTTATTTTTTTCTTCATTCCATTTATTTTTTTCTTCTAGATACTCTAAATAAAGCTTCTTGCAAAGCTCGATGCGAGAAAGGGGTTTGCCCTGTTCATTTTTTTCGCCACTATCTTCTAGCAAAAAACTTCCAAGCCCAGCTCTATCCTTGATGAAAGGCACCAAATAATCAATTTTAGGAATGAAATTATTGATGAGTGTGTCGTACACAACCGAGAGCTTCTCCCCATTCGAGCCTGCCGTAATAGGAGAAATATCAAACAATTGATCTGAAAGTCTAAATTCTTGTTCTGCAACCGTATAGGGTCGTGTCAAAACACTGTTTCTATCGCTAGTGTCATATTGATACTTTCGATAATTCAATGGTTGAGCTGGAAACTGCATACTAAATAACTGGTTGCCCGCCCCAATCATGTCGTTTATCTTGTTATAGATAAGCTGCATGATTCCCGCTTCTCTGTCTACCATTGAATTCGCTCCTGCTTGCTTTAGTTTTTTATTAGTCCTGAATATCACGAAGATAAACTTAATTTTTTGTCCTGTCGTTACAGCAAAGTTCCGGACTTCAAGGGAGATTTAGTTCAGCTAAAGTCAGGGCACATCGCCCAAAATCCCTGAACCTATAACCCCAATCTCATACCCTAGACAGGTGTATTCCTCGAAAAATCAGGAACTAGTTCTTAAAAAATTCTGAGCAAAACGTTCAGGTCAGGTCAGGTCAGGTAGAATCTGCTCGTCGGTGTGACCTGTGTGGTAAATAATGAATAGTGAACAAGCGCTTGAGGTAGCTAATGCTGCATTTTTCGCCTTGCTTAGCAGAGGACTCAGTGAAGTAGAGACAGCAATCCTCGTCGGTTCACTGCAAAACCAAACCTATGAGCAGATTGCCGAGTCTTCTGGCTATGCCATCAGCTATCTCAAGCGCGATGTTGGCCCCAAGTTCTGGAAGCTTCTAGGGCAAGCTTTGGGGGAACCCGTCAGTAAAACCAACTTTCAAACGGCACTAGAACGGCAGAGGGGTAATTCATTGAGTACCGCCTCGCCGCCCTCAACAGTCAACAATCCACACACTGACTGGGGAGAAGCCATAGATGTTAGCCAGTTCTACGGACGCACAACTGAACTGACTACCCTCAAACAATGGCTCATCCAAGACCGTTGTCGCCTCGTGGCACTATTAGGCATGGGAGGGATTGGCAAAACCGCTTTAGTCATCAAACTGGCGCAACAAATTCAGTCCGAGTTTGACTATGTAATCTGGCGAAGTCTCCGCAACGCCCCACCCCTCGAATCCTTACTCAAGGAACTGGTGCAACTTCTCTCATCCCAGCAAGAAAGCCATGGTGAAATCAGTCGATTGATGCATTACCTACGCACCTCACGCTGCTTGCTGATTATCGACAACGTAGAGACGATTTTGCAGGCAGGTTCCACAGGACAATATCAAGCAGGCTATGAGGGGTATGCTGAACTTTTTAAAGTAATCGGAGAAGTCGCCCACTCTAGTTGCTTAATCCTCACCAGTCGGGAAAAACCAGCAGAAATTGCCGCCCTTGAAGGGGAACAGTTAGCAGTGCGTTCCTATCGACTTTCTGGGTTGCAGTTGGGGGCGCAGGAATTATTAGCCGCGAAAGGACTCTTGGGCACCGACGCCGAAAAGCAACAACTTATCCAAGCTTATAAAGGGAATCCTCTAGCCTTGAAGATTGTTGCCACCTCTATTCAAGACTTATTTGATGGCGAGATTAGTAAATTTCTAGAGCATGATATAGCGTTTCCTTTACTGATGAGGTACAACTAATCCCTACCCCATAAGGGTTACAGCCATAAAAATGTACCTCACTTGACGGAGAAACGCTATATAGCTGTTTTCAACGGAATTCGCCGACTCCTGCACCAACAGTTTGAACGCCTCTCCCACTGGGAAAAGACCATTATGTACTGGTTGGCGATTAATCGGGCGTGGACTTCTATTGCTGAATTAGCCGCCGATATCGGGCCAGCTATCTCGAAAGCCGACATCTTAGAAGCATTAGAAGGTCTAAATTGGCACTGCCTTTTAGAGAAGCAATCCGGCAGTTACACTCAGCAACCTGTGGTGATGGAGTATGTGACTGATAGCTTGATAAAGCAAGTCACTAGAGAATTAGAAACCAAAGAACTGTCTCTATTTACCAGCCATACCCTGATAAAAACCACCGTTAAAGATTATGTTAGAGAAACTCAGATTCGGCTAATTTTACAGCCCATTACTGACCGATTCTATACAGCATTTAGTTCACCTTTAGTCCTCAAACAGCAAATTCAGGAAATCACTGAGTTACTGCGAGGGTCAGCCAATAGCTTGTCGGGTTATGGGGGTGGCAACCTGATTAACCTTTGCGTGAAGCTGGGAATTGATTTAACAGACTATGACTTTTCAAGTTTGAAAATTAGCCATGCCTATCTACAAAAGGTCAATTTATATCAAATCAATTTCAGCAATTGTAACCTGGATAAATCGGTTTTTACTCAAACTCTCAAGGGGGTTGTATCTGTAGCCTTTAGTCCAGATGGCACACTAATAGCGACAGGAGATACAAGTCCTGAAGTTCAGCTTTGGCAAGTTGCGGATGGTCAACCCTTCTTACTCCTTCAAGGCCATACTGATTTGGTCTGGTCAGTAGCCTGGAGTCCCGATGGGCAAACCCTGGCTACAGGTTCTGATGACCAAACCGTAAAGCTGTGGGACACCAAAACAGGTCAATGCCTCAATACCTTGCACGGGCATAGTAGTTGGGTATCCTGCGTGGCCTGGAGTCCCAATGGGCAAAGCCTCGCCACTAGCAGTCATGACCAAACCGTAAAACTGTGGGATACTCAGACAGGTCAATGCCTCAAAACGTTGCATGGGCATAGTAGTTGGGTGCGATCGCTATCATGGAGTCCAGATGGGCAAACCCTCGCCACTAGCAGTGATGACCAAACCGTGAAGCTGTGGGATATTAGCACAGGTGAATGCGTCAAAACCTTGCAGGGGCATACCAATTTGGTACGGTCAGTGGCATGGAGTCCAGATGGGCAAACTCTCGCTACTAGCAGTCATGACCAAACCGCCAAGCTGTGGGATATCAACACAGGTCAATGCCTCAAAACCTTACAAGGACACAAGCATTGGGTCTGGTCAGTAGCCTGGAGTCCGGATGGGCAAACCCTCGCTACGAGTAGTCATGACCAAACCGCGAAGTTGTGGGACATTAAAACAGGTCAATGCCTCAAAACCTTACAAGGACACACCAATTGGGTTTGGCCCGTAGCCTGGAGTCCAGATGGGGAAACCCTCGCCACGGGTTCTCAGGACGAAAGCGTGAAGTTGTGGGACACTCACACAGGTCAATGCCTCAAAACTCTGCAAGGACACAGGAATTGGGTCTGGTCAGTCGCCTGGAGTCCTGATGACCAAACCCTCGCGACTGGCAGTTATGACCAAACAGTGAGACTATGGGATATCAAAACAGGTCAATGCTTCAAAACGTTGCAGGGGCATACCAGTTCAGTCATGTCAGTGGCATGGAGTCCAGAGGGTGAAAGTCTTGCTACTAGCAGTTTTGACCAAACCATAAAGCTGTGGGACATCAACACAGGTCAATGCTTCAGAACCTTGCATGGTCACACCAATCCAGTATCGTCAGTAATCTGGAGTCGGGATGGGCAGACCCTCGTTACTGGCAGTTACGACCAAACCATAAGGCTGTGGGACATTAAAACAGGTCAATGCCTCAAAACCTTGCACGGTCACACCAGTTCGGTCATGTCAGTGGCATGGAATCGCGATCGCCAAACCCTCGTTACTGGCAGTTATGACCAAACCATAAAGCTGTGGGACATCGACACAGGTCACTGTCTCAAAACCTTGCAAGGGCATACCAGTGTGGTAACGTCAGTGGCATACAGTCGGGATGGGCAAACCCTTGCTAGTAGCAGTCATGACCAAACCGTGAGGCTGTGGGATACCAACACAGGTCAATGCCTGGAAACCTTACAGGGACATACCAATTCGGTATCATCAATCGCATCCAGTCCGGATGGTCAAACTATGGCTAGTGTCAGTGCAGACCAAACTGCGAAGCTGTGGGACACCAACACAGGTCAATGCCTCCAAACCTTGCAAGGCCACACGGATTGGGTATCATCAGTCGCATGGAGTTGGGATGGTCAAACCCTCGCTACTGGCAGCTCAGATGAGACAATCAAACTTTGGGATGTTGATACGGGTAAGTGCCTGAAAACCCTAAAAACTCAACGACCCTATGAGGGAATGAATATCACTGGAGTTATGGGTTTAACCCAAGCACAGACAGCCACACTCAAGGTGCTGGGAGCTTTTGAAAATTAATCCCTCTTTAATAATGTACAAAATTGATTTGCTCTGATGAAATCTAATTCGTTACTGATACGTCACAACGACACGTAATTAGTCTCAGCAACACCAATCTGTCACCGACGACAAGTAATTAGTTACCGTACACTTCTTCAAGGCGGCACCCGGATTTGAACCGGGGGATAAAGGTTTTGCAGACCTCTGCCTTACCACTTGGCTATGCCGCCATAAATTCAGTTTACCAGCATAGCACATCAGATAGATGCATGTTCCGGTTTTTGTTGATGGCGACTTTTGTGTGACAAAGATCACATCAAAACGCGCGACAGAGCGGCAGTTAGCTCCCACCATTAACGCTAATCTAGTACGAATAACAAAAGTGCGTATACATTAAGTATAAATACGGTGGAATTTCTAGCCATCTAGCATTGAAGCTTTTAGGTAAGCATCTGTTCATCTGCCATCACCAAAGCATCTCTGTAATATTTTTTTCATAAAGCTATCGGGGTTGAATAGATTTTTTGGGTATTTCTGTTTAGGTAGCCAGTTCGATTCTTTTTCCGTTGATCCTCTATGAGTTCAGCCTCTCCACTTCTGATTGCTCAAGTCACAGATATCCACCTATTTGCAGATGCCAGCAAAGAGCTATTGGGATTGCCGACCGCCAAGTCTTTCCATGTAGTTCTAGAACGATTGCAAAAACTTTTGCCTCAGCCAGATATCCTGCTTTTGACGGGTGACTTGTCTCAAGATGGCAAGCCGGAATCTTATCAGTGTCTGCAAGAGGCCCTGAAATCTTTGGGAATCCCTACTTACTGGTTACCAGGCAACCATGACCAGGCGAGTGTAATGGAGCAGGTATTAAAAGAGGCTCCGATTTCTCCCCAAAAGTCTTTTCAAGCAGGCGGCTGGCAGTTTCTACTCTTAAACTCTGCTGTGTGTGGGTGTGTACATGGTCAGCTGTCGCCAGAAAGCTTGGATTGGCTAGACTTCCAGTTACAGGAAACAGGACCACGACCGACTCTGATTGGTTTACACCATCCGCCTTTTTTGGTGAATTCAAATTGGCTCGATAGCAGCACCCTAAAGAATTCTGAGAAATTGTTTGAAGTTATTGACCGCCATCCTCAGGTACGTTTGGTTGTATTTGGTCATGTACATCAGGAAGTTGAGCGATCGCGTCGTAGTGTCCGCTACTTGGCTTGTCCTTCGACTTCCATCCAGTTTATGCCTGAAAGCGAAAAGTTCTCCCTGGACAACACAGAGCCAGGATTTCGGTTAATGAACCTCTATCCCGATGGCAGGTTCGAGACCAGGGTTGAACGGGTGGCTTACGCGCATCAACTGGATAGAGCAGCAGTAGGCTATTGATTGTTAGGGAGGTGGCGGGTTATGACATCGGGTTAGTTGCCTGTTACCCCCTTGAAACTAGCACCTGATTTTTTTGCACCATTGAGGTTTGCCCCCTTTGCCCCAGCCAAATCCGTCCTGTTGAGATTCGCATTGCTGAGATTGGCATTGTCTAAATCTGTATTGCTCAGGTTAGCACCTTCCAGATTGGCACTACTCAAATCCGCTCCAGCCAAATTCGCCCCAGTCAAATCCGCACCCTTGAGATTTGCATTGTTGAGATTGGCACTCTTTAAATCAGCACGGCTCAAGTTGGCTCCTTCCAGGTCAACACCACTCAAATCCGCGCCCGCCAATTTCCCGTCGTGACAATCTGCACCCCTGAGATTCTTATCCCTCAAGTCTTGTCCCCCAAAATTTAAAGTTCCACATTTGAAGTTACCTCCTGCTTGGGTGGCGTCACTCAGCGAGGGGTGACCTGGAATCGGCTGTACGGTTCTTACTGGTGGTTTTTCTACTTGTGCATTTGTTGCTGCATTTCTTGCAAGAAGCCAC
>CBDTXL010000084.1:0-16809 GCA_965364435.1 uncultured bacterium | reverse complement strand
CGGCTGGAGCCTATTGCTTTAGCCTGTGCCAGGGTTTTGTCTTCCTCTTCTTCTGGTGCTTCTAGGGTTTCCCTTTGCAGGTATGAACGGCTGGAGCCTATTGCTTTAGCCTGTGCCAGGGTTTTGTCTTCCTCTTCTTCTGATGCTTCTAGGGTTTCCCGTTGGACGACTGGGGTGATGGAGGCTGCTAGTGGTTTGGCCTGCAACGGGTCTTTTTCTTCTTCCGGCAGCGCCTCCCGTTGGATTGACTGATTTTTTCCAGAAGCCGCCATGCTCATCACTCGGTCTGCCATCTGGTCAGCTTCCAGTTCGTACTTGTCTCCTGGCGCACCTACGGCAATTTTGAGCTGAATCACTGGTCTGTTGCCGTATACCTTTACCCGACTCATGTGCTGGCTGAAGCGGGCAGCCCTGTTCAGTTGGGTCTGTAGGTCTGGTGTCTCCTGCTCGTGGGGTGATGACGCCCCACGAGCATCTTGGTTAGTGAAAGGGCGGCGCTTCCGGAACAAGCCTGTATTTTCGGATGTAGCCGAAGACTCATATGGAGTTTGTCTTTGGATTCGCTGTCTGGTGAAATACATTGACTCAGCCCTCCAGGTAATGCTTGTGTCAGCGGTGCGCCAGTTGCTTGCGTTGAGTAAGCTGCTATAATGATAAATCTTTTTTTACCATTTGCTTTATTAATCTGGATCTGAGTAGCTCCCAAAGGATCATTAAAGGAAATTGGTATAACACCCAAGGGTTTCATGCCCCCACCCAAGCTACGGGCAAGCGATCGCACTTTGACCCGAATTTATCACAAGCCAACAGGCTCAGTGATGAGGAAGGTAGGGCAGTTGGGGACGCTGGGGACTAGGGGGAAGTTTTTTCTCCCTCATCTCCCCCATCTTCTATGCCTGTTGGTGAGAAATCCGGGTTTATCCCAGGATTGACTCGAAGAGATGTTGAATTTTTGTTGAATCTAGGTTGGGAATTTTGAAAATTGTTTTTCTTGCTCGGTTTGAGGAGTAGCCAGTAGGCGACGAGCGAAGACGAATGGCTGGGGCACAGGGGACGCATTTAAACAGATGAAAGCGACTAGCGTTCGCGCTGATTTTCTGGCGAAGGTTGGCGTTATTCACGCATATATTTATATCCCGCTCTCTTCCCTTCCTATCTGATTGATCACCCCTTTCATCCCAAAGACAACATACTCGCCGCGAGCGCTCCTCCGCTCTTCAAGCGCGAGCGCCCCCTCTCAACAATGCCCGCGAGCGCACTCTTCCCCAAAGCACCTTCATGCGATCGCTTTTATTTGCACGATTATAAGTTGAAGCACAAGGCTAAAATAAAATCGTACTTTCATGTGTAGTCACAAGCCCAAAAGTCATGACTCGCCGTCGTATTTTGCAAGAGGGGCAGTCTTACACATTTCGATCCTATTTTGAGATGCCTTATGAAGCAGACGAAATCTTAGCTGAATTAGGCTATGCTTTGGTAAAAACACGTCTTAATTTACCGCGCAGCAATCGCCAGTTAGAACGATTGGAAGAGTTACGACAGCGAATCGATGAGTCTTTACTGCTAGTTAGTTTGAGCAGTGAAACAGCACGACGCGAGACGCTTGTAGCACCTGCATTGCTAGAAGTTGCTCGGTATTGTCAGTGCCAAGTGCGAATTGAGTACCCGTTGTCAGTAAATAACTGGCTGAAGGGCAATTTGGATTACTTTCTCAAACGCAATAAAGGGTTGCTGGTGGTTGAGGCAAAAAATGATGATTTAACACGAGGATTTACACAACTTGCGGTAGAGCTAATTGCAATTTCTGAAGTTGAAGAAGGTGATGTTTTTTATGGAGCTGTAACAATTGGTGATGCTTGGCGTTTTGGTCGGTTAGAAAAAATAAAGCAGCAGATTTTTCAGGATGTTTCGCTATATCGAAGTCCTGATGATTTAGAGGATTTAATGAAAATTTTGGTTGGGATTTTGGAATGAAGTAATTTGCTTTTAGAAAAAATAAACAGATAGGCGTAATTAAACATCAGGATGTTAAGCCAGCAAACCCTTGATGTGGTTAGCTTTCAGCTATAATCTACAGTTGTTTATTTCTGTCTACCTACTTAGTAGATAAAATATGATCGCACTCTTCCCCAAAACACCTTCATACGATCGCCCTTCTCTCCTTAATTTTGCAGCTCATTGCGCCAAAGGAACTGCACCAGGAATGATCGTGCTCTGAATGGCGTAATCAATGTCTTGAATTACCTTGGGCAAATCTGCCGTTGCCGAAGCAGGAAGCACAACCCGGTGTTCGATCCCATCAATGTAAGAGCGTCTGACCACAATTCCCTGGTCAGCGCCTGTGGAGACAGAGCGGTCGGCAGGTAACTTTGTGAATCCAGAGTGAATTAACTCCCGCACTCGCTTCACCCCTTCTGGCTGCAATTGGGCATCCAATCGCCAGGCATAGGGAGCTGGCTCTCGACTAGGTTTCCTATCCACCACAATGCGTCGCGTGTTTGACCACGTATAAAGCTGCCCATTGTCGTAAAGTCGGGTAATCGAGCCTGCCCGGTTGGAAGTATTCTTGCGCTCCACTTCCCACAAGGGCTGCATTGCTTTGAGGGAATCTGGGAGACCCTCGGTAGAATCGGTAGAAAGCATAACGGTATCTTTTTGGTTTTCAGTGTGTCTTGGCTGAGATAGGGAAACGGCCTCTTTGGGGCTGAATTGGCAGGAGAGACAGATCAGGGAAAACAAAATGATCGCTAGCCGACTTGCCATTCTGTTACTCCGGTCACTCGTCCCAGCGCCCATCCAAACGTGGCGTAGTGCTCACCTCGAATTGTGTTACCAAGAGACATGATGCTGTCATTATTCTCGGCGATGGCACCACTCGTACCAATGTCGCGAGCCATTTGATCGTGATCAACAGCAGTGCCCACAGCTTTACCCGATCCTGTAATGGTGCCACCAGGATTCACATCATCACTGACGTATTCATCATCCAGACCGAAAACATGCCCAAATTCATGGGCTGCTACCAGTTGTCCTTCCCCACTGCCCACAATGAGGTCAACTCGCCGCCATTCTGGAGCCTCTGCCGCGCCCTCCTCTCCCTGATTATCGGTGGAGACCCGGTCGTTGATTCCTGTAAAGCCTACAGAGGAAAGGAAGTTACGCACGGCATCAATCCGCCGTTGAGCCAGTTGGAGATTGTATGCCTCTGAACCAGAAGAAGATGCATGACCCACTAGCTGCACTGGATTGCTCAGATCGAGCTTAGCATCTCGGAAATCAGCCGCAAAGCCACGCAAGATATCTTGAGCATCGGCGCTGAGCGCTGCTGAGTCATGCTCGAAGTTCACCGACTTTCGCAGAAGGCTTTGACTTTCTGGTGTCGGATTAACATCGGTGCTGGACATCACTAGCTCGTTATTATGAGGGTCTTGATCTCCGGCATTATTGGGGTCGTTGCGATCGCTATCAACATAAGCACCTACACTGTACGTGCCGCTGTCTGGAACCTTGTAAACAGTCGTCTGAAGATGATCGTCACCACCTGCTGCTCCTTCGTGTACATCTACATCAACTGAAGCTCTGGCTTTAACATTCTCCCAGCCGGTTCTAGTACAAGTAAAGGAAAGTCCTGTAGCAGAACTACTCCAGGCCCCCTCAACCCGAGTCTGGAGGTCGCTGATAAAGGTTTGCTTTTGATCATCATTCCAGGTGAAATCTGCAACAAATGCTGCCCGGTCAGCAGGATCTGGGATACTCATCCCATCGGTGGCAGCCTGGGTAAGATCATTATGATTGGCTGTAATTACGCCAGCTTCATCAATTGACAGGCCATCATTAAAGTTCACGCCAGTTTTGACTTGAATTAGCAACTGACCTGTTTGGGGATCGTAGCTGGCATCGAACCCACCAATATTTGTCGGAGGTACTAACGCCTGTGGACCAAATAGACCATGAGTGAGAAAGTTGCGCAAATCTTCAGGCAGACTTGCGAGATCCGCAGGTGCGGTAGAAGGCACTCCTGCCACCGGACCTGCATCAGTCGGCTGGGGGGTGGCAGTTGTTGGAGTTCCAGCATCCTGCCGCATGATCATTGGCTTCGTTCGCACACTACCCGTCTGTTGCACCACATGGGTCAATTCGTGGGCTGTTAGTGCATCATTGCTTGGTGACTTGTCTCCACCAAAATAGATGTCTTGCTTGTGAGTGAAGGCTTGAGCGTTCAACTCCCTGTTCATCTGTACCGCTTCACCGCCCGTATGCACCCGCACCTGACTAAAGTCAGCGCCAAAGCGGGGTTCCATGAAGGCTCGCACCTCATCCGGCAATGGGCTTCCTCCACCCTTACTGCTGTTTAGCCGACTCTCAAGATTGTCCCCAGCCTGCAAACTGCCATCCGTAGCGCGTTGCAGCGATTGCTTAGTTTGCACAGGTTCTTCCTCTTCCGGCATTGCCTCCCGTTGCAGCGTGTTAGTCAGTGATTTCGTTTGGACAGGTTCTTCCTCTTCCGGCATCGCTTCTCGTTGCAGTGTGCCAGTCGTGAGAGGTTTCGTCTGCACCTCTTCCTCTTCTGGCATCACCTCTCGCTGCACTAAGGGAGTGATAGAAGCTGCCAGAGGCTTGGTTTGTACCTCCTCTTCCTCCGGTGCCGCCTGTCGCTGAACTGAGGGAGAATGGACAGGAGCAGCCATACTCATTACCTGCTGGGCCATCTGGTCGGCTTCCTGCTCGTATTTATCTCCAGGCGCACCGACAGAGATCTTGGGCTGAATTACTGGTTTATTGGCATGTACCTTCATTCGACTGAGGCTTTGGCTGAAGCGGGCACCTCTTTCCAGTTGGGTTTGAAGATCTGGCAACTCTTGCTTGTGGGGCGACACTTCGTTAGAAACAGTCGGGTCAGAGAAAGGGCGCGATCGGAACAAGCCGGTCTGCACGGGTGGGGCAGAAGAATCCGATAAATTTTTCCCTTGGTTTTTTTCTCTGCCAAACATATTTTGCCTCCCATGTCAAACCGACTTGGTAATTTCCCAAGTTTGACATGTTTACTCCAAGCAGTACCCAATGGACAAAAAAATTAACTTAACGTCATATTTTCAAAAAATTGTCAAAGCCAGCCTTTAATTTCAGCGTCTGTCAGCGTTCTCTCCATTTTGGTATACTCGCTGCGGACAGAATGCAATATGTGTTTCATACTCACCGGCTCACCGGCATCCGCCGCCCGAAAGGCTGCATTTAGCGCAATATTGCGAATATTCCCACCCGCTACATTCAACTGAGCCAATCGGCGCACATTCAGTCCTTCAGTGGGTGTATTTTTAGGGAAGACGCGACTCCAGATTTCTGCCCGTTGGGTGGAGTCCGGGAATGGGTATTGGACGACGAAACGGATGCGGCGCATAAAGGCAGTATCCAGCGCATTTTTCAAGTTAGTTGTCAAAATCGCCAAGCCCTGATAAGCTTCCATGCGCTGGAGCAGGTAGCTGACCTCCATGTTGGCGTAGCGATCGTGGCTATCTTTCACCTCAGAGCGCTTGCCAAATAGGGCATCCGCTTCATCGAACAGCAAAACCGCCGCCCCGCCTTCCGCTGCATCAAACACGCGCCGCAGGTTCTTCTCTGTCTCCCCAATGTACTTGCTTACAACGGAACTTAGGTCGATGCGGTAAAGATCCAGCCGCAATTCCTTCGCCAGCACTTCCGCAGACATCGTCTTGCCGGTACCGCTAGACCCGGCGAACAGAGCGCTGATACCCAGTCCGCGCCCACCTTTACCCGCAAACCCCCATTCCTTGTAAACTTTAGCGCGTTGCCGCACATGGGCCGCGATATCACGCAGCACCTGGCGCTGTGCCTCCGGCAATATCAGGTCATCCCAACCAGCAGATGATTCAATGGGTTGAGCGAGGTCATCCAGGCCCGGACGGGCTTGAGCGCGGCAGGTATCCCACAACAGGGTTGGTAGGTCGGCAGGTTGCAGGTTAGAAGATTGGTTAGAACCTTCAACCTCCTTCAACCGATCAACCTCCAACTCTTCTAGGGTTGGGTTGTGACCCTCACCAGATGCCATGCGTCCCAACGCCTCAGCACAGGCAGCGTGAATTGTAGCGGCGCTGAGATTGAACTGCGACACCAGCGTCTCTACATGTCCATTCAAGCTATCTGCCCTCTCACCCAAGGCGTCTTGCCAGATGGTACGCTGTTCGCTGGTGGTTGGCTGACGGACATCAAAGGTAATTAAAGGACGCTGCCTTTGACGCCGCCGATCGCGACTGCTGACAATCAGGGGACTACTAACGCTCTCAATCAACCGTGCGATCGCACTCTCCCGCGCTGCATCGAGTCCATCTATCTCGTCGCAGTCTAGTAATAGGACACTGGGGTTTAAAGCCACTTCGCGCTCCCACAGGAGCATTAGGTCATTGAAGTCTCCCGCAGCAATTGGTACACTATGGGCGGACATAACATTCAAAGTCCACCCCATAAGATTACAGGCGTGATCCGCGATCGCCCGTTTGCTGGCAATCTCATCCCCACACAACTGCACAATCGGTACGGTCGATTTTCCTGTTGGCTGCGACCACATCGCCGCCACCTGTTGTGCCAGATGCCGGTGCGTCGGCACCAGATGCCCTGTACCTGACAACGGCGCGACCATGCCCATCAGCCTCTCATCCAGATATTGCATCCCCACAAGATAGTGCAGCACCCGTTCGTCAATCCGCAGAGGGCTGAGGGTGAGTGTTGGTCCAGCCCCGACTTCGATCAACTTCCAGCGCCGCAAGGGGGCAATCGGCGTAAGTGCATTCCATTCTGTCTCAGGTAAAACTGCCAGAGCCAAGCTGAAGGTGGGATAGGCTTGCTTGGGGTCGCCGCCCTGAAGCGTGGCACACAGGGAAGGGAAGGTAGCATCGAGTTCCATGCCAGCGCACAACAGCAACACATCACGCTCGAAGCTTGAGAGGCCGAAGGTAGTGCAGAGCCGATCCAGTGTTGAGGGGGCGGGCAGGGCGGCGGCTGCCTCTTGCAGAGCCTGTTGCGCCTCTGCTGTTGCTAGAGGGGAAATTAACTGCACCTCTACTTGATTCTGGTCATATGTAGTCTGACGTACTAACCACTGGCGCACTACAGCTATAGTTGCCAACAGGTAGCGCATGTTGACTTCGTGCCAGTTATTGGTCGCTGTGTCTTTCATAAAAATCAATGTGGCTGTTGCTATTGCTTATCGGAAAGACCGCCCTCCCAGTCACAACCAAAAATGAGTTTATTGGCGACGGCACAGAATCCATCGCAGTTCCATTGGTGGCTGCCCCTCATCCAAGGGAAACACATTTCGGCCAGTCGCCCAATTAATAAACCAACTTATTGGTGGCCACGCCTCTGGGGGTAGGTGCTGATGCTCATACTCATATACCGATTCATCTGATATGAGTTCTAGTGGGAGTCCCTCCATTGCCGCTGCTAGCTCTTTTCGTGTGAAGAGTGAGCAAATCATTACTTGCGAAACCTCTCGTGCTACCTGATCTGGCTCATACCCCTCTACCGCTAAGAAAATGTTAAACAACAACAGACCACCAGAGCCAAGCAGATCACACATTTTGTTGAGCAACACTCGTATTTGCTCGACCCGGCGAAAATCAGAAATCACCTCAGCAATGAGCGCCAACCGATAATTACCCACTTGCATCTGCACCTGTGGATCGAGGACATCACCCTCTATAACTGTCACGGATAATTTCTCTGCCTCTGCGGCGGTTCGCATTTGCTCCGCAAACACAGGGGTTACCTCCAAGGCATCAACTGGATAGCCCAGCCTAGCTAGGGGCAGTGTATTTCGACCTGTTCCAGCTCCCACATCCAAAATTAGTGCCTGCGCTGGATCAGCCAACTGAGCTGCAACCGCCATCACCTTAGCATCTGGGTGAGCGCCAAACAGGGGTGGTTCTCTGGTTTCAACCCAGGTTGAGTATTCATCTGCAATTGATTTAACTCTTGTCCCAATCGTGCAAGATATCCCAAACAGCGATTTTTCAGATGGCTCGTAGCGAAATACCACCTCTGAATGACGCGCCGCTAGAAACCCATCCTGTAGATGCTGCGCCATAAGCTTACGTAAGCCATCGTGTACTTCTTCAGGCATCGGTTTGCCCAGCATCACAAACAGCTTCTCTAACCACTCCATGTAATGGTCTACCATAGCGGGCACACAAGGCATCACTACCTCGCCTTTGGCAGACATTTTAAAACTGAGACTACGAAGCATAGACCTATGCAGCGTCTCTGGATCGGTCACCAGTGGCAGTTGCTCACTCTGGGCTAGGGTATCTTCACCAGTCATAAATAAAGTAGTCTCCTTTAAAACATTTCCCTATCAAACGAATTTGTCAAAGAGTCAGCCAGCCAATTTGGAATTTTGGATTTACGTTTACTTAGAGCCTAGCCGAAAAGTCCTTTCAAGATGACTAAGTATCTGTATTTATCTGTGTTCATCTGTGTACCCTTCGGGAAGGCGAAGCGCCTACATCTGTGGTTCCAAATCTCACAAAACCTACTTTTGGGATAGGTTCTTAATCTCGGCGATCGCCGGTTCAAGAAATCACTAGCTGTGGACCAATATACGCATTAAAGGTCAGGCTGTTTGGGTTTGTATCCACACTCAGAATACTTTCTGCACCGTCCACCTGTAGGCGCACCAGATAAGAGCCTACCTTCACATCACTAATAGCAAAGACAATCGAGTTAATATCAACTTCTCGCGGTGCGGCAGCAAAGCTATAACCTGCCGGATTGTTGCTCGACTGTTCGTTGAGCAGCATAATCGCCCGCTGTGTCTTGCCGATCAGCAGATTGACTTGAACTATCACCTCTGCCGAACACAGGTTATTTCCACTATCCTCCAGGTTGAAGACGCGCATCTCTGTAATGGTCGGGCGCAACACAAAAGCCGCCACGTTTGACTCAACTTGGCGATACCGTACAGGAGTTGCCTCTGTTTGTCTAGTAAGTGTCGTATCAACCACCTGATGCACCACCTGCAAGCTCTGCACTCCAGCCCGTAGCGCCTCAGTAGGCACTAAAGAGAGTGGCAAGCTGATCTGGGTTTCGCTCACCTGCTGTGGCGTTGCTTCGACCGCACCGATCCGTACCACAGTGACTTGGCTGGCCAACCGCTTGCCGTAAATGAGCAAAGCGCTGTCTGCTAAAATAGGCTGATTCGCTCCCGCATGTGAGACAACCCGGTCAATCACCGGCTGCTGGGAGAACGGCATTCCACCAATCTGGCGATCGCGCACAGGTAAAGCCCTTATGGGCATATCTTCGCCCTCAAGCAATACAGCGGTTGCATGGTAAACGACCGACAGGCTGTACGAGTTCTGGAAAAACACAGACCAGATGTTGGCGCGCTCTTCCTTAGGCAGATCTAACAGCATGAGCGTGATCAATTCGACCTGTTCGGCAAGGTTAGAATCACCCACGAAGCTAAAAGTTGGGTCAGCTATCGTGTCGAGAATCATCTGTTTCGTCAGAATTCGCCGTTCCTGGAGGGTGCTGATGACAGTGCCTAACAGGCGTTGGGGTTCCAACTCGATATCATTGCCGTAAAAGCTCAGTAGGTAGTACATGTCTATCCCCACTCGCGGCTTGATCTGTTCTCCTTTTGAGCGGCGGGTGGACGAATCCATGCTGCTGCGCCATGCTGCATTGTGTTTGATATCGTAAAGAAAGAGATTAACCCCAGATTCTGGTGTGCCGTTGCCCAGTTCGCTTGGCCGAACCGTCGTGACCCTCGCACCCTCCAAATTTATTTGTATGGCACTCTGCAAGATTCTTTGTATGGTCGCTGTTACAGTCGCAATGGCTAGGTAATTGCTCATTCTTTATCATTGATACAAACATAAACTTAGCTTGACTTCCCTGGGGGAGGATGTCACGCACAAACTAGACCAAGTTTTAACGCCTTTACAATTGCCTGAGTCCGGCTGTTGACAGCTAATTTCTCGAAGATGGCTGTTAGGTGAGCTTTAACTGTCGCGACTGTAATGTAAAGGTGCTGGGCAATTTCTTCGTTGGACGCTCCCTGAACTAACCAGTTTAAGACTTCCTGCTCCCGTTCAGTCAAGTGAATCGCTTGACTTGCCTGAAGTGAGCGTCCGGCATAGAAGTGAAACAGACGGAAAAAGTGGGTTGCTACTTCTGGCGAGAGATATACCTCATCCCTCATTACGGTTGCGATCGCTTCGCAAAGCTGGGTTGCCAAGCGGTCTTTAAACACGTACCCACAAGCCCCTGCCTGCATTGCCCGAAAGACCCATTCGTCTTCCCGGTGTGCTGACAAAACTAGCACTTTCCCCTTGTAAGGCAACTCGCCAAGGCGGATCAGGGCAGTCACTCCATCACTGGGGGGCAACTCCAAATCGAGCAAAATTAATGCAGGTCGTTGCTCCACTGTCAAGTTTAGCGCTTGGTCTACCGAAGCCGCCTCACCCACAATGTCAAATCGCAGATTGCCATTACCATTGTAGAAACCAAGTAGGGTGCGTAACCCTTGGCGAAAGCGCTGTTCATCATCCACTAGCAATATAGAAATTGGCTGGATTGAGGTCATCGTTTAGCCCCTCCAAGTCGCTGTTTAAAATGAGTTGTAAAGCTTAGAGCCTTGCCAAAGTCAATTTTGGCTAGGTACCTGTAGTACTTATCAGCGTTTTCTTTGCTTTTTATGCAAGAAGTTTCTTGACATCCCAAATCTCAAATCTAAGTTCTCAGTCTTGGTAGGGAAAAAGAAAACTGTGCCCCGCCTTCAGGGAGATTTTGTACCCACAGGCTGCCTTGATGATCCAGGATAATTTTTTTAGCGATCGCCAAACCCAACCCCGTGCCCCCTAGACGCCGAGAATAAAAAGGGGTAAATACCTGTTTCAGGTCTTCTTCAGAAAGTCCAGGTCCCTGATCAGAAACTTCCACTAGCACTTCATGTCGAAAGACTTGCCAGTGGCAGGTAACTGTCCCCCCCTGGGGACTGAAATAAACAGCATTACTCAAGAGATTGTCGAAGACGTGCTTGAGCTGCGAACGATCGACGGCTAGGGTGACAGGCTTATCCGGGTAGCGTATGTGCAGTTGTTTTTCCTCTATCCAGGGTTGTACACCTTTAATACTCTCAGCCAAAAGCGTCCGCAGGTCATGAGGCGCTACACGCAGTTTTACCTGCTGTCCACAGTAAAGCAAATCCGTCAAACTGGTACTCAGCTCATTTACAGTTTCACGAATGTTCATTGCCTGCTCTTGCATAGAGCCTGCGGGTAACCCCAAGCAGAGATTTTCCGCATAAAGAGCAATGAGAGCCAAAGGATTGCGTAATTGATGTTCTGTCCGCTGAACCACTTGCTCAAGTAACTGAATCTCTGCCTGTTGACGACAACACTCCCGATAAACAGCTATATAATTAAACAAAAATTGAGCCTGTTGCTCTGCCCACTCTTGCTGGAGAGCCGAGAGAGACTCATAAGTCCATAGCAGCAGATACTCAGGATTAGAACTGTATTGACCTAAAGGGCAGACGAAAGCCGTAAGGCTCCCCTCTTTGGCTACTTCAGTGAGCTTCAACGCTGGCAGGGAATCTACCAGCCACACCTCGGAGTCCAGGTAAGATAAATCTGGGTAAGAGCAAGATGGCTTTTGCCTATAGTGAACAAATGATTGGCGCGTCCCTTGATTTTGATCTTGGTAAACGATCCAGGCAGCCACGATAGGCAGTTGTTCCGCTAACTGTTCAACTTGCCGCTGACAAGCACTCCTAATATCGGTCGAGTACCGCCGACAAGAGGAACCAATTGTGGAGGAAGGTAGAGCTCCCTCCACAGCCAACTTTTGTCTACTACCCATCATCACTTTTCCCTGGCATCCTAGATCATTCTAGTAGCGTTAATTTGGCGTTAATTACAGAGTGTACATCTCTGTATTAACCCGCTTAGGCGAATTGTCAACTAGCCCAGGCGAGAAATAATAATTTAGCTTAGCCACACCTTTGCGTCAGCAAACGTTTAACACATAATTCTTTAAAGTTTCGACTAAAGTCGAATATCTTTAAAAGTCTCGACTAAAGTCCAATAACCACCAGGCTAGGTGTATCTCTAATCTTAATCTGTACCGCCTCCTGACCCAGTCTTATGATCCCTGCGGTTGCCCAGACTTTGGCAGAAATCCTGGCTGGAGAAACTTCTCTGATCAGTACAGAGCAAATTGATTTCAACCACCCTGGCTCCCAGCAGGATGCAGGTCCAGGGCTAAACCTGTATTGCTATGACCTCCGGGCAAACAATCAGGTAAAGCACACAGACCAGCAGTTAGAGGGTAGGAATAGCCAGGGTAAAGCGTATGCGACGACAGTCAACTACTCAACGACGTGGTTTGATGTGTCGTTTCTGGTAAGTGTGTGGGATTATACAGGCTTGGGTGAACAGCGTCTGCTGTCAGAGGCTTTGATGTTGCTCTTACGTCACCGCTTCCTGAAAGAGGAGTTACTAGCTCCTGCACTACGCGGTTATGGCAGCTTGCCAATGACCGTTTCTGCCTTTCCTCCCACCGATACAGCAGCTCTGTGGAGGGCGCTGGGTGTCCCCTTACGCCCAGCTTTGTATGTGACAGTGACGATTCCCTTTAACCTGCAAGGCACTCCTCCTGATCTAGAGCTATGCCTGCAAGCAGATCTGACTAATCTTGGGTAACCAGAAACAGGTTGCTCAACTGCTTATTCTCAACTCGATACCCCATACAGGAAGACCTCCTATGGCAAGATTAGATTACTTTGCTCCTGGTGTTTACATTGAAGAAGTCGAGCGCGGCAGCCGCCCAATTGAGGGGGTGAGTACGAGTGTCGCTGGATTTATCGGCTTTACCGAGGATGTACGGGGTGGAGCTGAACTGTTCAAACCGATGTTAATCACCAACTGGACTCAGTACCTGGAGTACTTTTCCAAACCAGGGTCTGATGGGTTCACTGACTTCGATGCCTACCTGCCCTTCGCCGTTAGTGGCTGGTTTGTGAACGGGGGGGGTCGCTGTTGGGTGGCTAGCATCGGCACTCACCTACCCGGTTCGGAACCGCCACCACCCGATGAAACTGCACTAAAGCTTACAACCCGAGCTAAACGTCCTTCTTTGATGTTTAACATCAAGCCTGAAGAGGTTGATAATGGACGAATCCTTGTAGCGGTCCAGGAGAGTGAGCCTCTCCCCCCACCTGAAGGTTCAGAGGAAGAACCGCCCTTAAACACAGGTGAGTTCTTTTCCGTGATCATTCGCCGGGATGAGGAGGAACTCGAACGTTACGACCACCTGTCGATGAATCCGGAAGTCGATACTCAAGTGGCAACCTATGTTGTCACTGCTCTCCAGGATTCTCCGTTTGTGACCGTAAGTGACATCACCCAAACTGGAGGAGCCTTAGCCAATCGTCCGGGGGCTGGGGTATACGAGGTGAGTCCACCACCTTACATATCTAGCCCAGAGCGCTTCACGCGAGACTTGCAGGGGGTGCGCGATGACCGCACAGGCGTACAAGGTATTTCCGAGATTGACGAAATCACCATGCTGGCTTGTCCAGACCTGATGCGGGCCTACCAACTGGGCCTGCTCGATATGGAGCAAGTCCACGGGGTCATGGAACTGATGATTAGCAGTGTTGAAAACGCTACTCCCAACCCCCCTAATCGGATGGTAGTTATAGATCCACCACCCGACCAAGTTAAGCCCCAGCATGTAGCTCAGTGGTTGAGTGCCTTCAACCGCCGTTCGATGTACGCGGCCCTCTACTACCCCTGGGTCAAGGTTCCTAACCCGCGCAACGGAGGCAGACCGATTCTGGTTCCCCCCTGCGGTCACATGATGGGGGTCTGGGCTCGCACCGATGAGACACGCGGAGTCTTTAAAGCCCCTGCCAATGATGTCCCACGGGGTGTGATTGGTCTGGGCTACGAGACCAACTTCCGGGAACAGGAGTTGTTGAACCCTCTAGGCATCAACTGTATCCGCTCCTTCCCGAACCGAGGCATCCGCATTTGGGGAGCCCGCACCCTGGTGGAACCCGACAATACTCCTTGGCGCTACATCCCTGTCCGCCGACTGATGAGCTACATCGAGAAATCGATCGAACTGGGTACCCAGTGGGTCGTATTCGAGCCTAACGATTCGACGCTGTGGTATCGGGTCACGCGAACCGTCAGCAATTTCCTGGAACGAATCTGGCGGGATGGGGCGTTGTTCGGCTCTACTCCTGATCAAGCGTTCTATGTCAAATGCGATGAAACAATCAACACCCCTGAGACAATTATGCTCGGTCGTCTATATATTGAAGTGGGTGTATCTCCAGTCCGACCGGCGGAATTTGTCGTCTTCCGAATCGGTCAGTGGAGTCCTAACGAGCAGTAAGTAGGTTGTTAAAATAAATGTAAAATCCCCTCTTGTTCAGAATTCAGAAGCCAGAATAATACTAAATCGAAGTAAGCGACAGAATTTATTCTGGCTCCTAAGTTTTGTTTGCTGAATTCAGGTCAAGATGTTAGGTGGATTTTACTCCTACTTACTTTCTCTTTGAGAGGTTAAAAAACAGTATTTACACTTTAAAAGGAGCTAAGTCATGGCTGATAAGACAGAGTTTCTCACTACTAGTAGCTTTTGGTTTGAGTGCCCATCACTCGATGGGAAAAGGTCAATTGCTGAAGTTTCCGGTCTGACTATAACTGTAAAAGCTGCTGCTGGCCAAGAAACCGTTTCAGTTGGTCAAAAGGGTCAATCGGTACGCCAAGCCAAGCCTACTGGTCCAGCAACTTATGAGGCGATCAAAGTCAAAGTTGTCGCGACTGGACAAGATGACCTCTACAAATGGTTCATCGATGTCAATCCCCCTAATCAGGGACAGGCATCCAAATGGGATATGAAAGGTGTAAACGCTTCTGTGAAAAGCTACAACGCTGGTAATGAAGAGACCGCAATCTGGGAAATTACAGCCTGCTATCCAACTAAGTATGGCGGACCGTCCTTCAAGGCAGGGGACGGGGGACTAGCTTACGAGGAATTTGAATTAACCCACAATGGCGTTGCCCGAACCAAATAGCGATTCTGCGTAATTTTTTCGGGGATAAAGCGGTCACAATTAGCTCTAAATGTAGGGAGGGATGGCACCAGAGAGTGATTTTCCCTCAAATGAGGAATATATCCTAAGCCCCCCTACACCACTTATCCCAGAAAAACTTACAGCAACCAGAAGTAGTTTCTACCGGAGTGTTCAGTCATGACTAATGGAATTCCCACTTTCCCGGAAATTCTCGTAGCTACCCGTTTCGACATAGTACTAAATCTCGATGGGAGCAAATACCCGGTAGATGCTGCTTTTCAAGAGTGCCAAGGTTTTAAGCGCACCCAGAAGTCTATAGACATCTATGAGGTAACTCCAGAAAAGTGGGGCAAAGCGAATAATCCTGGTAGGATTATCCAGACTAAAATTCCCGGCAATGTCGAGAGCAGTAATTTGATTCTGAAAAGGGGCATGACGATTTCCCTGACCCTTTGGGAATGGTTTAAGGATGTGGAGGAGGGAAACTGGGCTCAAAGACGAAAAAAAAATGGGACTTTGACTATCTATGACCTGAAAAACAATGGCGTAGTAAAATTTGAATTCCAGAGGGCATGGCCGACCAGTTATAAAATTGGTGATGTGGGTGCAAACAAGGCCGAACACGAAATTGAAGAACTGGAACTGGTTGTTGAATCGTTTATAAGAACGGCCTAAAGTGGGTAAAAGCCTGAGGCGACCTAATCTTCAGTGCAGCGTAGCGCCGTTTAGATGCGGAAATACAGGGTTTTACTGGTTTGAGTTACTCATTAGCCTAATAGTCATACAGGTCGCAACTTTCGGTTTGACGCGGATAAAGTAGAGAACGATTTTGCAAACGGAGTTTGAATTTACCCTTCCTAAGGGCTATCTCGATTCAGATGGCAACCTGCATCGCGTCGGTGTAATGCGCTTGTCGAGGGCGATGGATGAGATAGTCCCCATGCGCGACCCCCGTGTTAGAGCCAATCCTGCCTACGCAACAGTGATTATACTGTCCCGCGTAATCACCCGCCTTGGAGCCTTGGAAGAGGTAAACCCTGCCGTTGTTGAGGGCTTTTTCGCCTGTGACCTGAGTTATCTCCAGCAATTTTATCGTCGGATCAACGAACTGGAGCAGGAAAATCTTGAGCCACAAGTGGTGGAGAAACCCTTACCTGAGACTCTCCCTAGCAGTCTGTCGGAGAGTGGGGAGTAGGGAGTAGGGAGTAGGGAGTGGGGAGTAGGGAGTAGGGAGTAGGGAGTAGGGAGTAGGGAGTAGGGAGTAGGGAGTGGGGAGTAGGGAGTGGGGAGTAGGCGATCACGGAAGAGTTTTGCTTTGGCGAAGAGAAACTGAGCTTCACCGAACTTCGCTAAGGTTAAGGTTGGCTGTTTCCTCACTTCTCCTTGGCTGCTGATTCTCTTTCTCTTCGGGCAGACTGCTAGTAATTGAGCCAATTAAATGCGTCCTATGGGCAGCGAAAATCTACTCCACACAGAATTTGACTTTATCCTTCCTGGAGGCTTGATAGATGCCCAGGGGGGTGTTCATCGTCAGGGAGTGATGCGTCTGGCAACGGCAAAAGATGAAATTTCCGTTCAAAAAGACCGCCGGGTGAAGGACGATCCAGCCTATGGAGTCTTAGTAATGTTATCACGAGTAATTACGCGCCTGGGCAGTCTCTCCTCGGTCACTCCTGAAGTATTGGAGGGTCTTTTCACCC
>CBDTXL010000083.1:0-17068 GCA_965364435.1 uncultured bacterium | reverse complement strand
TGCGGTTTACTCACGATTTTCGTCAGCATCCGCCCCGAAGCAGGCATGATATCAATCAAGCGACGAATTTCAGGCTCTGGATTCATCGGATTAGGGACTGGGGATTAGAGATTAGAGCTTGGATAGTCGAAAAGGTTGAACACTTTGCGCCCTGGAAACAAACTATCCCATTCAAACTCAAAACTCAAATCTTCTTCAAGCCGATCAGGAGCGGCTTTGGCACGAGAGGAACTCTAAAATAGGCACAATCGGCAGTGAAATCAAAGGATAGCCATACATGGATGCTTTTACCCCAGTTCCTCCTGAATGGACAAAATCGGCGACTCACGCTCTAGAGTTCTGCTGCCCCAATTGCCGAGCTTCTGTTATGGAAGCTGAGCTAGTTTGGATTAACCGGCGATCGCCAGTGATCACAGAAGACTATCGCAGAAAGTGGCAGGAGTTTTATCAGTGTCAGTGTGGCAGGGTGTGGTGGGCCTGGAGTAGCGATCGCCCACCTTCAGAGTTGGCAAACCGCGAGAGGCCGCCGACATCGTAAAGGCATTCATGCCACCCCTTTCCCTTAATCTTCTAAAGAGTTTTCCTTTGACTCAAGAAAATCAAAGAAGTCATCTAGGACTTGATTAGCATGAAAAGCTAGTTGAGTTCTCTTGATATTCTCTTTACTGAAGTAAGCCAAACGCTGTCCCTCATGGAGCTTGGTTTTTGTTAAATCTAAATCTAGCTCTTTCCAAAAGATATATTCCTGATAATCTTCCCATCTATACTCCCTGAAAAGATAAATTTCTCCGAGTTCTAGCTCTATTTCTTCTTGCATCTCCCTACGAATTCCTTCTTCTGGAGATTCACTATCTTCTGGATGACCTCCAAGTAAATCCCAAGTGTTAGGAAAAGGGATTGAGCTTTTATCATCCCGAAGAAAAAGCAAAACTTGCTTTTTACTGTTTAGAAGAATGATACTAAGTCCCTCAGGTCTATCCATTTGAAATTAATCTCTTGTTAGCTCATTTATACTGCGCTGGGTCACAAATTTACATTTTTAGGATCAGGGGTTCATGATTCACAGTTCATGGCTCATTGATACTCTTGCCCAATGAACCATGAACAATCAACAATGAACACGGTCAAGCTAAAGGCTAAAAGAAACTCGGTTGATGGCGAATCAGGTTGAGGAATTCCTCACGAGTTTTTTGGTCTTCCTGAAAAACACCGACCATCGCACTGGTTACTGTCCAGGAACCAGGTTTTTGGACACCCCGCATTACCATGCACATATGGGTAGCTTCCATCACAACAGCGACGCCCTTGGGTTCCAAAATGGTTTGAATCGCTTCGGCAATCTGACGGGTCAGACGTTCCTGTACTTGCAGCCGCCGTGCATACATCTCAACAACACGGGCAAGCTTGCTGAGTCCTACAACTTTTTGGTTGGGGATATAGGCGACGTGAGCCTTGCCCATAAATGGCAGCATGTGGTGTTCACAGAGGCTAAAGAAATTGATATCTCGGACAAGGACCATTTCATTGTGTCCTTCATCAAAGATTGCCCCATTAACCAGTTCTTCCAGGGACTGATTATAACCGCCCGTAAGGAATCGCATTGCCTCTGCCACCCGCTTAGGAGTCTTGAGGAGTCCCTCTCGTTCTGGATCTTCGCCAACGCCCAACAGTAGCGTCCGCACGGCGTTCATCATTTCCTCGTTCAGTTCTTCCGGGGGCGGTTGCAATTTCGGTTCCCCGCCATTGTGGGTGTTGCGGTCGGGTCGTGTCTCGACGAGAGGGATGGCATTTGTCATGCTGGGAGTTGAAGCAGAGTCAGAGCGATTGGAACTGTTGGAAGAAGCAATAGTCATAGTTAGAGTTAGCCTGATTGAATTTTTTAACAAGCATGAGTGTGATTACAGCCAGATTGCAACTCTAAAGAGCCCCGGCACTGGGCATCAAAGTCACTGATTCGATGACGGCTTGTTCGGGGAGCAAGGCGGTGTGCAGTATTGACTGGGCGACAATTTCTGGGGTCAACATCGCCGAGCGGTTCAAGTCAACTTGAACAGTATCTGTATCCCATAATGAAGTATTGACGGCACCAGGAGAGATGCTAACAACGCGGATGCCATGATTGCGTTCCTCTGCTGCGAGAGTTTTCGATAGAGCAATGAGACCAGCTTTGCTGACGCTGTAAGCCCCCCAATCCGGAAAAGGCTGCTGACCGGCAATTGAGGCAACGTTGATGATTGTTCCCCGTTGCTGAGCGCGCATTGCTGGTAATATTCCTAGGATGCACTGAAACACACTGGTAAGATTGAGGTCAATTACGCGCTGCCAGTCTGATAGAGGCGTCTCAACCAGGGGATTAGTGTAACCCATACCAGCGTTGTTGACCAGAATATCAATGGGAGCAAAATCTGCCGCGATCGCACTAATTCCTGCTTTGACCTCCTCAATCTTCGCTAGATCCAGGACATAAGCCTTGGCTTTCACCCCGATTTCCAAAGCAGCATTGCCTACTACCTCTAACTTATCCTGGGAACGGCTGACTAAAGCAACATCAATCCCCGCCTTGGCAAAGGCTAAAGCTGTTGCTTTGCCAATGCCACTACTAGCCCCAGTAATCAAGGCACGTCGTTCAATTGGAGAAGTCATGAAATTTTCCAGTACTCTCTAAGTAGATGCTCCCATCGCATCCTGTATAATTGCTGAATTTTTTCTGAGGAGCCACTTAACTTGACCTGCTAATCCCATAAATCTGACATTTGAGAGAGCAGGCGGCGATACATAGACTAGATTTAAAACAACAAAACTTTTTTGGGCGTTCTGGTAGCACAGACTCTGAATATTCCTATTTAGGAATCTATGACCAAACGCACGCCTGGGGTTTTATTCAGCTGAAATTGGGTGGCAAATTAACTAACTACCTTAAAGATTGAAAATGTAAAAAATTGTAACCTAAGAAATTATATCACTGCGGTGGAAGAAGGGTTGAAGGTTGCAGGTTAAGAGGTTAGAAGACGAGTTTGACAGGTAAGCATTAGCGCCGCTCTTGAGCGTCACCTTCAGTCTTCCAACTTTACAACTGTTCTTGTCAACCTGCAACCTGCAACGAACTAACCTTCCAACCGCTTCAAGCGGAAAGCTCAGTAAAAACGCCAATGCTACGAAACTTCTGATAACGCAACTCCCGGCGCTGTTGACCAGTTAACTGAGTCAGAGTCTCCAGGTTCTTCAACAGTGCCTCCTTAAGGATAGAAGCTGCCTCTAGGGGGTCAGAATGAGCACCACCCACTGGTTCCGGCAATATTTGGTCAAGAATCCCTAAGTCTTTGAGATCCCTCGCGGTGATCTTTAAGGCAGCTGCCGCTTGGGGTGCTTTGCTAGCATCTCTCCAAAGTATTGCCGCACAAGCTTCAGGGGTCGCTACTGTGTAAACGGCGTGTTCAAACATCAAAAGTCGGTCACCCACGCCAATCCCCAAAGCCCCACCGGAACCGCCTTCACCGATAACTGTACAAATGATCGGGACATCCAAGCGAAACATCTCTCGGAGATTGTAGGCGATCGCTTCTCCCTGCCCCAATTCTTCCGCCTTGACACCCGCCCAAGCTCCCGGTGTGTCGATAAATGTCAAAATCGGCATGCCAAACCGATTAGCGTGTTCCATCAGCCGCATCGCCTTACGATAGCCACCAGGGGAAGCCTGCCCAAAGTTGCGAGCAATATTGTCCTTGGTATCCCGACCTTTTTGATGACCTAACATCACCACAGGACGCCCCCCCAGACGACCGACACCGCCGACTAAGGCTGGGTCATCACTCCCACCGCGATCGCCATGCAGCTCAATCCATTCATCACTAATCGCCTGAATGTAATCAAGTGTACTCGGACGCCGGGGGTGACGCGCCAGCTGTAATCGCTGCCCCGGTGATAAACTGCCGAATATCTCCTGACGCAGTTGCACTGCCCGTAACTCCAGTTGACGGATTTGGTCAGAGACATCGACGTTGTTTTCATCGGCAAGTTCACGAATCTGGTTAATTCGTGTCTCTAATTCAGAAAGCGGCTTTTCAAAGTCGAGAAGAAAGGTTCTGTTTTCTGAGGTTGACATTTCACACCAATAGCGGTCTAAATCTATGTTTTACTGAATAGCTGTTCAAATGGCTCTATATAGACAATAAACAATTATGAGGAATTTCCTGGATTTAAAGCCGTAATAAGTATTGCTACAACCACTTATTCTGACCACTGCCAGCAGGCGAGACGCCAACCCTGTCCTTCTACAACTAGAGCAGCCATGTAGCCAGGGACAGGCGTCAGCTGCTGTAGACACCAACGGGATGCGTCCTGCTCATTGCCAGCAATACTCAGCAGCAACGCTTGTTCTCCGGGAGCTAGCAATATATCAACCTGATTCAGAGACCCCGACAATCCATCCCCGGTTGCTTTGAGATACGCCTCCTTGCAGGTCCAGCAATGGAAAAAAGCCTCGTGTTGCTTGCTGGTAGGAAGGCTACAAATCATAGTATGTTCTCGAACAGAAAAGAAGCGCTCGGCGATCTTTTCGGCGTCGGGAAGAGGGCGGATGCGCTCAAGGTCAATCCCCAAGTCCCGATCTCGTGCGATCGCATACAGCGCCAAACCGTGAGAATGAGACAGGTTAAAGCACAGGGTACTCCCCCCCACTGTTTCCGCCAGTGCTGGCTTACCACGGGAACCATACCGAAACTCTAGCTGACTGGGTTCGATACCCAGATAACCACCCAGAATTGTCCGGAGTAGTCCCCGACTCACGATAAAATGCTTGCTGTCCCGTTCAAAGTGAAACCGATCGGCTCGCTTGCGCTCTTCTGGACAGAGCGTTTCTGCCAACTGCTGCACCTGTGATCCTGATTGATCGAGGGAAGCACACCAGACATGAACCTCATCACTCGACAACATCAGGTTTTTGGGTGGCAAAGGCCACAGGCAATCAAGCGGTGTCATCAGCTTTTCTAAAAGCTTAATAGCGGTCTAAATCCGTGTTTGACTGACACCTCTCCAATTTGAGCCATTTTGTCTACCGTAATTTGATTCCGGCCCCAAGAAAAGTTGGTGTGCCACTTTTCAAATTCCAGCAGCATTGACTCAGCAAAACAGGCAAACAGTTGACGCCCTGGAACATCCATATTGACGATTTTCATAATTCGCCAGTCAATATCTAGGGAATGCTCCACAATGCCACCATTGAGGACGTAGACTCCTGGATGCTGAATCTTACTTGCCATGTTTTTGGGGTAGCCACCATCAATCAGCAGACAGGGTTGCTTCAAAACCGTGAAGTCAATTTCAACTCCCTTGGGCATACTGGCGACCCAAACCACAATGTCAGCCTGTGGCAAGGCTTCTTCCAGTCCCATAATTTTGCCGCGACCCAGTTCTGCTTGCAAGGCTTGTAATCGCTCTTGATTCCGAGCAATCAGCAGCAGTTGGGCTACATCAGTACGGGACTCAAGCCAGCGACAGACGGCACTCCCAATATCGCCAGTTGCCCCACAAACCGCAACTGTTGCTTTCGATAGTTCAATCCCCAGCTTTTGCGACGCCTGTTCCACTTGGCGGCAAAGAATATAAGCGGTGTGGGTGTTGCCAGTAGTGAAGCGATCAAACTCTAGCTTAATATTGCGAACCTGCTTGCTCTCGTGCAAGTTGAACTCTTCAAAAATAATCGAGGAAAAGCCTCCCAATGCGGTAATACTGATGCCATGCTTTTGGGCATGAGCCATCGCGTTCAGGATTTTACGCATTGCCGCCTTGATTCGACGATTTGCGAGCATCTCTGGAAGAAAGCAAGACTCTACATACCGACCTTCAATTGTTTGACCAGTGACGCTTGTGACCTTAATCGTATCAACGATTTGAGGCGGCGCACTGCACCAAAAATCTAGCCCTTGGTCGGCATATTCTGGGTAGCCTAGCTCTTTGGCGACGGCTTGGGCATGTTCCAAACTGGTAAGGTGACCGATAAGACCAAACATAGATTGCTCGCTTTTATACCTGTAAATCAGGCGGAAATGGGGATAACGGAAAGAAATAGTTAAGGACTCTACAAAATTTTACAAAAAATCGCCGTTCATGATAGAGGATCGCTGAAAAAACAGTTTGGAACCCGAATATGTGGGGAAAGGGGGGTAAAGCCAATTACCCCCCGTTATCCCACTACCCTATAACTAAGCTGATTGACGATTGTGTTAATTTGTGCTATGCCGCCGTAAGACCGTAGGCAGACATCCGCATGATGTCGCGGGTGGTGAAGCCAATGTTGCTCAAGGCTTCTCCGTAGGCAATCATGAAGTCTTCAACGAGAGCTTCTTTTTCCATTGCCAGGATACGAGCATCATTCTCAACTTCATTGAGCATCCGCCAGACAATCGGGAGGTTCTGACGATTGGCAGCTTCTAGTTCGGCTTTAGACTCTTCAAAGTGTTCTTTGAGCCAAACTTCGCCAAAGTTGAGGTGCATGTACTCGTCTTTAACGACGCCTTCGGTGATTTTCCGGGCGAAGGAGTCAGCCACGGGAATGTAGATGTTGTAGGCGGCGATCGCAAAACACTCAATAATCAGTGATTGAATCAGCAAGCAAGTGACCACATTGCCTGTCGCCGCTGCTTTCTGGAAGTTCCCATGCAAATCACCAAAGTACTTATGGGCAAATTCCATGTCTGGTGTCACACTGAGATTCTTCCCACAGGCTTGAAAACCTTTCATGTGGCGGCTTTCCATTTTTGAGAGGCGAATTAACTCATCTTTTTGGTCTGGCAGCAGTTGAGCCAGTTGAATGTAATTATCGTGAGCCTCCTGTTCACCTTCAATCACGATCGCGTTGATGCGGCTGTAGGCGTCTTTGTAGGTTTCACTATTGAAATCGAGTTCTGGACTGGCTGCAAGCTGCATTAGTCGATTGTCTCCTAATTTGCCTAAATATGCTGCGACAAGGAAGTTTTGATTCTTACCCTATAGGGAGCGAGTCAAAAAAGTTAAGTTGGACATCACCAGTCATGTTATATGTTGCTGGTCTTTATTCCATAGTTCCCTAAACAGAGAATATTCGATCAGTTATTACAAGCATAGAGTCAAATCAGTATAAATGCTTATGATACTTCAGAAAAACCACTTATCGCGAATTTGGCAACTGCTGATTGTCGTTTTGCTCCTGACAGGTGCGGTATTGGTACTGCTGCCTTTAATCGTCGTCTTCCTCACTTCCTTAGCACCTGCTGGTGCGACAACGGGTGGAAACATTTTGGCAGCTGCCCCAACCTTTGATAATTATCAGGAGGCTTGGCGGCGCGGCAACTTTCTTTTAGCGTTTGCTAATTCAGCTTTTGTCGCCTTGGCAGTAACTGGGTTTCAGCTTATCACCTCTGCCCTGGCAGGTTATGCTTTGGCGCGGCTCAAATTTCGGGGGCGTCAATCAATTCTACTGATTGTCCTGGCAACTCTGGTGATTCCCTTTCAGATTTTAGTAGTACCGATTTTTCTAGTGCTGAAGTGGGGCCATTTGGTCAACACCTACGGGGCACTGATTTTGCCTACAGCGGCAAATGGCTTTGGGATTTTTCTGTTGCGGCAGTATTTCCTCACGGTGCCGGTAGAGTTAGAAGAAGCGGCAGCCCTGGATGGGGCAAACCGGCTGCAAATTCTCTCTTCGGTGATGCTGCCTTTGTCTCGACCCGCCTTGGTGACACTATTTCTGTTTACTTTTATAGCAGAGTGGAATGATTTATTTAAGCCGCTTGTTTTCACGACGCGACCCGAGTTAAGGACGGTGCAGCTGGCTTTGGCAGAATTTCAGGAGCAGTTTACGAATAACTGGTCGTTACTGATGGCGGCTGTAGTGATTGCGACAGTGCCGGTAGTGTTGCTATTTTTTGTGGGACAACGGCAGTTTATTCAAGGGATTGCGACAACGGGAATTAAGAATTAATTCCGAGAATTTTGTTAGCATAATAGAGCATGCTTCTAAAAGCAATGACTGTTAAGGTGATACAAAAATTCTTCTTAAGTGCATTCTTCTCTTTAGCCATGACTGTACTCATAGCGAAAGCGAGTGATAGTCGTCCAGTTCCTCAAGGAATGCAATTCCCACCAGAAAATATTCAACGTCCAGCACAAGCCAAGGCAAACGCTGATCTGCCGGTCTGTTATCTACAAACAGAAGATGGCAGAACCCTTGATCTTAGTAGCTTGTGTCAAACAACACCTGTAATTTCAGCTTCCCGTTCCACTTATGCTGAACCCCCTAAGGTTTACAATGACGCCGCGATGAAAGCATTCGATGAGCAACTCTACGGACCTGCTCGATGAGCTACTCTAATAGTATTTTGCTAACTAATGCAAGAAATTAAATCATCAAGGTAATAACAGAGTCGTCGAATTCGCCCCATATCTCTTGAGCGAATCCCTCCGAATTTATTTTCGGAGGGATTCGCTCAAGCACGAGAGTCTTTGTCCAACGGCATTGAGGAGTGCTACTCGGCTCGATCACAACCGAGTTGGGTCTTGTCCAGAACAGCGCTCACCAAGAATGGAATGAATATTCTATTCGATAGAGATATTATTTAATAGATAATGTAATAATTCGTAATAATGTTAAAACCTACGCACCCCGTAGCCCAAACTCGGTGTATACACACTTGGGCGATTTTTTCAATGCGTAGGTCCTAGAGAAGAGATAAGAACACTGGTATGAAAAAAATAACGAGAAGGGAAGCACTGAAGCTTGGAGCGATCGCTGGCGGTTTGCTCGTCCTTCCCATCGCACTACAGCGTCGCGGCTACGCGGCGGATGCTGGCAGTCCGAAGCCCCCACTCTTTACTCGTCAACTTCCCATCCCACCAGTACTCAGTCCCGTACGCAGCGATGCGACAACTGATTACTACGAGATCACGATGCGGAAGGCCAATGTTGAAATTTTGCCGGGACTAACAACCGAGATTTGGGGTTACAATGGCATAACTCCCGGTCCCACGATCAAGCAACGTAACGGTCGGCAATCGGTTGTCCGCTTCATCAATAACAGTGTAGGTACACCGACGTCGGTTCATTTGCATGGAATGGCGTCCCTACCCGAGTACGATGGCTACGCTGAAGATCTAATCCCGGTGGGCTACTACAAGGACTACATCTTTCCCAATAACCGCTCCGCCACCCTGTGGTACCACGACCACGCGATCCATCAGACGGCACGCAATGTTTACATGGGGCTGGCTGGCATGTACCTTGTCACGGGTAACATTCGGTCGTCGGATAATGTTGACCTTGATCAGCTCCTACCTAAGGGCCAGTACGATGTGCCGCTAATTATTCAGGATAAGATTTTCGCGAGTAATGGTTCATTGATTTATGACGACCAAGGTGAAAAAAGTCTTTTTGGCGATGTCATCCTAGTCAATGGTGCGCCCTGGCCTAAGATGGAGGTGGCAAACCGCAAGTACCGCTTCCGGGTTTTAAACGGGTCGAATTCGCGCTCTTACAAACTGGCGCTTAGCACCGGTGATGACTTGATTGTGATTGGAACCGATGCTTCGCTGTTGGCAACGCCAGCGAGGGTCAAAAATATGCGGCTCGGAATGGCAGAGCGCTATGAGATTATCATCGACTTTTCCAAATACCCCATCGGCACTAAGGTAGTCCTGCAAAATCTTGGACTTCCTAATAATGACGACTACGACCGAACAAATCAGATCATGCGCTTTGATGTCGTGCGCCAAGAAACTGATGACAGCACCATCCCCAGCACAATGATGCCTGCCCCCTTCATCGCAGAATCTTCAGCGGTGCGAACCCGGCAATTCACCTATGAGCGGACTAATGGGCTGTGGGTGATCAACGGTAAGACTTGGAACAAAAACCGGGTTGATGCCAATCCGCAACTGGGCGACGTGGAGATCTGGACTCTGCAAAACAAATCGGGTGGCTGGTTTCATCCCATACACGTTCATCTTATCGACCAACTGCTCCTCGACCGTAATGGTAAGGCGCCTTTTGCCTATGAGAAAGGCTGGAAGGATGTCTTCTACGTTGGCGAAAACGAGACAGTACGAGTGATTGGGAAGTACGGTCCCAACACAGGTAAGTACATGTCGCACTGCCACAATACGGTTCACGAAGACCACGACATGATGAATCAGTTTCAAGTGGGCAACAATGGACAAGATCCGAGCAGTATAGCTCCGGCGAAGCCACTCCCAGCACTGCCGCTTTAGTAGTCAGCACCCCCGCACTGCCACAAGGTGCGATCGCGTTGACCACGACATGATGACTTAGTTGCAAGTGGTGTAGGCAGGCAATAGACATCTCCAGAAATTAAGTTTCCGCCCAAGTGGTACAAGGGTTTGAGGCTAATTGTCGGAGATGTCTATTGAAAGATGTCTACTGGCAAACGAAACCGCCTGGTAGAGGTTGAAAAGTAGTTCCACCAGGACAGTCCTGCTGCGTGTAGCCCGTGCCGGGAGCAAAAGAGGACGCAGCGGGAGCTTGTTCTACCGCAGCTTCCAGGAAGTTCGGGATACCACTGTTACCATTACGACCGACAGCAGGGATCTCCAGCATGGCATCCGTCGCTTGCCCACTGCCGTCATTGGTAACAGAGTTTTGGTTTCCTGGATGTCCGTTAGAAATGAATAGCTGCGGGTGGTCAAAGGGTGCACTCTGCTTACGAACTCGCTGATCCGTTAGTGCCTTCATGAAGGCGACCAGTGCGTCTTTTTCCTCCTCAGTCAGTCCAAGGGACTGGATATCTGCGTCTAGGTTATCAATGTTTTGCTCGTGGAAGTCTCCGCCTCGATTGTAGAAGTCAACCACCTGACGCAGAGTCAACTGCCCACCATTGTGGAAATAAGGGGCTGTCAGCTCCACATTACGCAGTCCTGGTGTCTTGAAGGCTCCATCCACAGCCACTCTCTCGTTGGCGCTGACTGGCGGACTGAGATTGGGATCGCTGAATTTCCCCTGCTGGGCCAGCCGAGACTCTGAGAGGGGATTGCCGAATGGGTCTTTACCACCCACGCCGAGGTCATCTGTAGTCGGTCTGACACCGATGTTGTAGAAGCCGTTATCATAGACGGCAACCCCACCGTTCCCCATCACCATGCGTTCGAGTCGCTGGTTCTGCACGTTTCTAACCGAAGCGTTGGTGAATTCTGGTCCCCCGTGGCAATTGACGCACTTAGCCTTTCCTTCAAATAGCGCTTTGCCCTGAATCTGCTTAGCACTCAGGGTATTGCTCCCCTCCATGAACTTGTCGAAAGGCGACTCGTTCGAGACTAGCGTGGCCTCGTATAGCTGAATGGACAGCCCCATGAACAGCGGGAAGTTGTAATCCATCACCGTGAACTCATCAGTAGCCTTGGCTCCCTGGGGCTGTTTGATGAAGTTCAGGCTATTGTCAGCACCAATCTTGACAATGTACTTTGAGTCCCACCACTCTTTCTTGAAGGCATCCTGGATCATCGCCTCGTAGGTCTTCTGCTTGAGTCCCGGTTTAGGGGAGTTGCTGTAAGTACCTAGGACGCTGTCATCAGCCGCTACAATCTGCTTTGCGAGGGGCGTCAGGGTCTTTAGCTTTTTACCAGTCTCCCTAGGGAGCTTCTTGATCTTGATATCGGGATTGAACTTCTGACCCACATCCGGGAAAACGCGACCAGTAGCGGATTCCTCGACGGAACTGAGCGGCGGTCCTACTGCCTGCGAAGCAAGAGACGCATTATTCAGGCTAATTTTCGTCGGCTGCGGCAGCGAATTATTGTCTAATGACTTAAGAACAGAGGCCTTGGGGTCTCTTGACCCGAAGGGATTCTGCCCATTGAAGTCATTCTGTGCCCGTCCGTCCCAGAAATTGCGGAAGTTGAATACTGCGTTGATTGAGCTCGGCGTGTTGCGAGCCGTCACCTGACGGACATTTGTGTTTTGGACATTGAAGACTGGATCGGGCTGCACCGTAGTTTTGTCCACTGCACTACCGGGAATGATGTCGAGGAATTGGCTAAGATTGACACCCTGAGAGCCAGTGACATCGTTGCTATCGGTTGCCTGCGAGGCACGGTCATTCACGTCTGCCAGCTTGTGGAATGGGTAATCTTCTGCCTTTAGCTGGTAGTTTGGGCTACCTCCAGTATTAAAAATCGTATCCGCCCCTGGGTGGATCTGGTTCTTAGACCTACTGTCTGTTCCAGCATGGAAATGGCAAGTAGCACACGACTGTTTGCCGTCACTTCCTACCTGCATATCCCAGAAAAGGGACTTTCCTAAGCGGATCGCAGCAGTCTTGTCCTTAACGAAATTCCCAAGATTGCTGGGTTCCGGAATCGGCACATTCTTGAGTGAACCCAGAGGCTGGGAAGGTGGCGCTACCTGCGCCGACACTATAGATCCAGCTATGACCGCCGCTGCAACTATTACCGCGGTTGTCATAGTGCTTGAGAGCTTTCTAGCTAAGCTCTTCTTTGCTTGCTGTCGCCCTACCTCTGCCGACTTGAGAGAAGTTCGACCTCGGAAGGTTAACCGTAAGCGGTGTAGTATGACCCTTAGCACCCGTCGCAAATTTAGAGATTTCAAAACTTTCCTGTAAACAAATCATTAGTTAATACCAAGGGTAAATGCTGACTTCCAAGCAAGTCAGTATCCCCAGGTAGAAGAGTTACTTCGTCAAAAACTGAAAAATTTGAGAAAAAATGGTGATCGAGATGGTGAGCAATGATTTAGCTTTAGAGCATCTGTCTCAAGGGCGATATGAAATTGGATATCAAAGAAGGGAAATAGATGCCTAAATAAAATTGGTGTCGTTTATATAGCAGTTCTCAGTTGCATGAAGTACATCAAAAAAACCTAACCCCCAACCCCTTCCCTTGTAGGGAAGGGGAGTAAAAATCAAAGCCTCTCTCCTAGAAGGAGAGAGGTCAGAGTGTACCGCATCCAATCGAGAAGGGCTATAAAATCAAAGGACAGTAGGTGCTCAGAGGTTAAGCACTCAATACTTTTTGTCAAGAGCTGGAATCAGTCATTATTTACAGGCGAATTATCTGTTCGCCTGTATCGTCTAACGGCACTTCGATGACTTCACTAGCGAGGCGGTCTAGGCAGTTGAGGAGCGATCGCAAATTGGGAGTACTCGCACCCGTATCTACATACTGAGTTTCAGGAGCAGTTTACGAATAACTGGTCGTTACTGATGGCGGCTGTAGTGATTGCGACAGTGCCGGTAGTGTTGCTATTTTTTGTGGGACAACGGCAGTTTATTCAAGGGATTGCGACAACGGGGATTAAGAATTGAGGTTCGCCCTGACTTACTTAGAGATTATTTCTGACTAAGAGGGCAAGTAACAGACTTTTCTCCTGACCAATCTGTAAAAGTATTTTCATTTTTGTAATGCCGAGGAGTTTGCCGCAGTAAGCGCCAAGCGTCTCCCGCCTCCAATACGTTCAGACGTTCAGGATAGTGGGTTTTTAATAACTCTTGCACCAGTGGATAATAATCCGAGTTTATTCCTGGGAAAATATGATGCTCGGTATGGTAGGAAAAGTTTAGATGCAATTGATCAAAAAGTTTAGGAACCCGGATAGAAAGGCTGTTGAGCAGTGGGTCATTAACAGTTGTCATCCGGGAAAGCATATGATTGGTATAAATATAAAATATCAACCCAGCATAGCCAATTCCAATCGGGAGAAAGTAACTCAGCACAAGTTTGAGTAGGTCAAATTGCAGATAGACCAAGATACTCAGATGAAGCATTAAAATGACCAAAAACTCACCCGCGATCGCCCGACGATCTTTAGCACTCACCTTAAATGCAGCAGGAACATAATCGACGGATTCATTATTAAACAACAGTACAGAGGTCAGATTGCGAAACGTATGCACTCCCCAGGCTGTTGCCATTCCTACTGTTAACCAGATGGGATTGACCTCAGCAGACGGCACAAATAGATTCTGAATCCATTTCCCCCAAGTTTCAGGCTGGGCGTATAAGTAATTGCGGTCTGGATCGGCTAAGGAATTCGTTTTATTGTGATGCTCTCGATTATGAACGGCTTTCCACAACGTCGGTGGCATCCACAACATTGTTAGCCCTAACAAGCTAATCACACGCATCAGCTGGGAGTTTCTAATCACGCTGCCATGCATGAGGTTATGGGAGCTAAATAGCAAGACAATAACGCTATTGCCCATCACCATAGCTAGGGGTAGATAAAGCCATAAAAGATATAGAGACCAACGATCCAGATGAGATGCGATCGCCCAACCGAGTATCAAGATTGCCAGATTAATCAACAAAATGACTAACTTACTTGGATCGGGGGCAAAAGCTTCAGCCGGAACTAGGGGACGTAATTTCTTGGCATACTCCGCTTGAGTAATCACTGTTTTATCTTCAACAAGATTCACAGATTTTTGTTGATTTTTTTCAGAAGGCATTAAGAAAAGATTAATAAAATCCCAGACTGTTCTTTAGAGTGATATCTTAGCATGATTTTCAGGGATGATAAGAACTATGACGATGAACTCTGTTTCCAGCCTGCAAGATATCCAAAAGCATATCCCGATTGTGGGGGATGTCAACATCAAAAGCCCATTAGCATACCAAGCCACCCGTGGAGCGGTAGAGGTAGTCAACACGCTACAAATGGCAGTTGCAGAGGCTTATATCAATGGATTGGAAGTGCCTGATTCTGTACTGCGATCGCTTTTCGATACCTGTATGCCCATCTTCTTTCAGTATTTTCCCTCCCTACTTGCCCCCTATGAATGGGTATTGAAAGAAACTGATCACCTTGCAGAAGGGTCACGGGATCTAATGAAGATTCAGTACGACTTGCCTCAAGGAATGCTGAATACCATGTTGGGTAATGGGAAACTCATTTATCCTAAGTACAGCATGGGACTCTGGGAAAAAGGCGCTGCCAACCTTGAGCAATCCCAGATGCACATGATTGATGATGTGATTGAAAAGCTAGATATCAAAGATGGAGACAATATTTTAGACTTTGGATGTGGTTGGGGCTGCGTTCCGAATTACATTCTTTCCAAATTTCCCAATGTCAGGTTTACAGGGCTGAATTTGAGCCATGAGCAATGCGAATATATGCGCCAGAAAATGCAAGAACCTGAAAGCTATCTCAGTTCAGGTCGATTTACTCTACATGAAGGGGATTTAAATGATGCAAAATTTGAAGAGAAGTTTGACAAAATCCTCTCGATTGGGGTTTTTTGCCATGTGGGGAATTTAACAAAATCATTCCAAAAATTAGCTTCTTTTTTGAAGGATAATGGTAAGGTATTTATTCACATTATCACAGTTCGCACCCCTAACCATATATCCAGCGTTTACACCCACAAATACATTTTCCCTCACGGTCGATTCTGGAATCACGATGCAGTACCCAGCCATAACCAAGACCTGAAAACCATTGAAAGATGGTATATGAATGGCACTAATTACTCTCAAACATTTGCCAGCTGGCTAAAGAATTTTGACGACCATCAGGCAAGCGTCAAAGACTTAAATTATGGCATGGATTATCCAAAGTTCCGCCGGATCTGGCGGTTTTATTTGATGTGGTTTGTTGCCAATTTCGCTAGTTGTGATGGTGAATATAATGGTAACGGGCAATATTTGATGGTTCATGCTTAATAGTTGAGCAAGCCGAGGGAGGGGGTCGCCAGCGGTTGTACGTCTGCCTGCCCAGAAAAAGCGGGGACTGCTTTACCGCTTTACCCAAAAACGGCTGGCGGCTTTCCTCTTTGAGCAGATACTGCCCGGATTAAGATGCGTTGGACCTGGATTAGATAGTCTCAGAAGCGTGTAATAATAATCCGACTGCCACTAGACTATCGCTCATGGTTTCAATCCCCGAATCTACTGCCGACCTTGCTGCTGTCCTTGAGAACCCTGTTGATCTGAATTTCCAGCTTCCTGATCCAGAAGATGAGGAGATTCAAGAGTATGATTTTCAGGAGCAGGTCGATAAGGCTTGGCTAGTATGCGATCGCTTTGACTTGCAAACCGAAATCTGGCGGGGGCGGATTCTTCGGGTAGTGCGAGATAGAGAGAAAAAAGGGGGTGACGGACGGGGTACAGGATTTTTAAATTGGCTTAAGAATCGAGAAATCAGCAAGAGTCAGGCTTACTCGTTAATTGAGCTAGCCAACAGTGCCGATACTCTCTTAGCCGAGGGTAAACTCAACCCAGATGCCATCAGAAACTTCAGCAAACGGGCATTTGTCGAAACTGCCAAGTCGTCCCCAGAAGTGCAACAGCTGGTAACAGATGCCGCTCAAAAAGGCGATCGCATCACCAGGCGCGAGGTGAAGCAACTCTCGGATGAATGGACGGCTATGTCCTCAGACTTGCTGCCAGAAGAAGTGAAGGAAAAAGCAGCCGCTGGTACGATGCCTGCGCGTTACCTAGCGCCGCTGGTAAAAGAAATGGAGAAGTTGCCAGAATCGCACCTAAGTGCATTACGAGAGGAAGTCGCGGCAAATCCCGATGTCGATACCGTCAAACAGGTAACATCAGACGCCCGTTACTTAGCCAAGTATCTCGACGCTGCTGCACAAGTCCAGGCGATTAACCAGTCGTCCCTGGATATGGAAATGGCTCTAGAAGAAGCCCTACGCCTCGACTGTTTGAACACCGCCGCTGATTTGGTTAAACAAGCATCTCAGCTAGAACAGACCATTGGTAAACTCTACACTACCTGGAAGCGCCTCGGCAGTTTGTCAGACCGCTTGTATGTAGATACGGGTGCCAGTACCCCCCATTTGCGATCGCTCCTCAATTGTATAGACCGCCTCACTGGTGAGGTCATAGAAGTGCCCTTAGACGATACAGGCGACCAAATAATTCGCCTAAAAGTCATGACGGATTCTAACTCTTGACGAAGTAGTCATTGGTCATTCGACCTCTTGCTCTCTCGTCGATAAATCCGATCAAATCCATCTGTGTACCCTAGGCTTCGCTAACGGGAAGGCGAAGCGCCTACATCTGTGTTTATCTGTGGTTGAAAATCCCACATCAGCATTTTTGCACTATGAGT
>CBDTXL010000082.1:0-17080 GCA_965364435.1 uncultured bacterium | reverse complement strand
TGTAGAGAATAGGTTCATCAATCAATTGTCCTGTTGCATCACACAACAGCACCGTCGAGGAAGTACCATCAATTGCGATCGCTCGAATTTCCTGCCGCCGTTCTTGGGGGAATTGCTCAATTAAGGTAAATAAAGCCGTCTGCCAGCTAGTTGCCGTGTTTGTCCCTGTTGCCTCAAAAGGATATTGTGCCTCTGCTTGGATGTTTCCTGCGCTGTCAATTACAACGGCGCGTGCGCCAGAAGTGCCGAAATCGATGCCAAGGTAAAGGTTCATTGCTAATGAGTAGATATCGACAAACTACAGCAGCGATCGCACTATCACTTCATTCCTTCCCAAACGTGATCGCACATCATAATTCCAGACAACAAAAAGGCGAGAGCGTTGCGAGAAGAGCTTGATCGCAGATCGCACGTTCACAAATCCACGCCTACGCTGCCCAGAGTCCGTCTACTCAAATTCAGGAGGCCATAGCTCAGAGATTGGGAGTTCCCAACCCGGAAAGAGTTCTGGAATTGTCAGAATGTCGCCATCTGTAAGTATAGTTGGCTCACCAGTGGGGCGATAAACCGTTACCGTCAGTTTATCAGGGTCAATCAGTATCCCTACTTCTGTCCCTAATCTTAGGAACAACTTAATTTTTTCTTCCAGTGGTTTGATGGTATCGCTTTGGGATTTAATTTCCACTGTTAAATCGGGAACCATTTGGGCAAAGTAGCGCAGTTTTCGCTTCAGGCGTTCGGCACGGACAAACGAAACGTCTGGTGCCCGTAGATTGGTATCAGGAAGAATAAAACCGCCACTCGATTCAAAGACGCGCCCTAGACGACGAGGGTTAACCCAAGCGAATAAAAACGCACTAAAACGAACACCAATTTCGCTCGATTCTATATCGGACGGCCCCATGACAATAATCTTCCCATCTTCGAGCTCTAATTGGTAATCTAAATTGGCTTGGGAGAGCGCTGATTGCAGTTGCTCCAAATCTTTAACACTCATCAGTGGCATCGCTGACAGTCTCCTATCTTGGGTAACCAAACTACTTGATAAGCCATTTAGCTAGGCGTTCTTCTGCTTCTTGTTGTGGAATTGTACCTTCTGTCTGGGCAGCTTCTAATCCATGATGAATTTTTTCGATGACATACAGATGATACTGAATATCTTCTAGTGAACAATCATCTGGTAATTGAGCCAAGAGAGATACAACAGCTTGTTTTACGCTAGCCATAGTCTTTCTGTCAGTGTATCTATCCCATTGTAGGTTAGGTTGATAGGGCGCGTTGATAGGGCGATCGCACATCCACCCCCACGAGCGATTGCCTTTGACACCAGAAGAGCGCTAAGCGCAACTAGAATTAGTCATCTCCTCAAAGCAGATCAGTAGAAGGGTTCTATAGTGGAGTAGTAATGTGTGTTTAAACAGATAATTCAAGCGATGAACATATCTTTAACACCAGAACTTGAGCAGTTTGTCGAGTCAACAGTCAAAAGCGGTAGGTACAAGAGTGCTACTGAGGTAGTTATCGCCGCGTTGCGATTGCTAGAAGAACGCGAGATGGAACGCTTGGTGCGATTAGAGGAACTCCGAAAGGAAATTGAAGAAGGCATTGAACATTCTGATCGCGGGGATGTATTTGATGGAGAAGAAGTGATAAGGGAACTTCGCGAAGAAATTTGGCTTGCCGAACAGGGTGAAGAATGAGCAGATACGTTTTGAGTGCCATTCCAGACAACAAACAGGCGAGAGCGTTGCGCTGCTGCAAAGCAGATCGCACATCCATCCCCCTAGATGAGCGCACTCTACTATTCCAGGCAACAAAAAGGCGATCGCTCTTGGGGCTGAGTTTATGATCAGACTGATTGAATTGAGGTAAGTTCTGGCTAATGCACGTCATCAGTTACCGACGCTTGCGCGAATTTGCTCAAAAGCATAGCAATTCCCGTGAGGTCTTAGATAGCTGGTATAAAATTGCTAGCAAGGCAGATTGGTCTAATTTAGTTGAAGTTCAATCAGTTTTTCCAACGGCGGAAGCAGTAGGAAACTTTACTGTATTTAATGTTAAGGGCAATAGCTATCGCTTAATTGTGAGCATAGATTATGAAAGGAAATTAATTTAGATTAAATATATCCTAAATCATGCCGATTACGATAAGAAGAGCTGGAAAAATGACCCTTATTTTTAATTCAGAAAAATACAGTAAATTACTAGTTAAGTATCAACCAAAGCTAATTAAAACCGAAGAAGAAAACGAAAGGGCTTTGTCAATTGTAGAAGAATTAATGCACTCTCCCAACCGGAGTCCAGAAGAAAATGAGCTTTATGAATTACTCATTACTTTGATAGAAAAGTTTGAACGTGAGTTTTATTCACCTGGAGCAGCATCTACTCCCCATTCGATGCTAATTTTTTTGATGGAGCAGCAGAATGTAAAGCAGGAAGATTTGATAGGTGTCATTGGTGCTGAAGAGGTTGTTACTGAAGTTATCAAGGGTAAGCAGGACATGACGCAGGAGCAAGCTAAGGCTTTAGGAAAATTTTTTAAGGTTGAGCCAAGCTTATTTATTTGATAAATACGGTTTTTTTATCGGCGCGATCGCTCTCTACTATTCCAGACAAAAGGCGATCGCACCTCACACAGGAAATGCGATCGCACCTTCATCCCATCCCTGTAGGCGATCGCCTTGACCCATAAGAAGAAAGCGATCGCCCCGCTCTGTAGCAGAGCATTCAGGCAGTCATTTTCGATCCGGAGATCGAGTAAGAGCGCTTGCGAACAACAAGCATAGATGCTCTCAGCCTTACAGCGTCACGTAGTTTCTTGGATTTTGAGGTTGACCATTCTGTTCAACCTGGAAATGCAAGTGAGTTCCAGTCGAATTCCCCGTGGTACCAATAATTCCAATCTGTTGGCTGCGTCGAACGTCTTGACCTACTGTGACACTGACAGAATCCAAATGCATATAGATGGTTGTCAATCCATCACCATGATCGATTTTCACCACGTTTCCATAGCCACGATCCCTCCATTCTGCCCAAAGGACTTTTCCTGCTGCTGTTGCATAGGCTGGCGGATTCGTTCCTAGAGGAGGAGCCAGATCAATGCCCAAGTGTGTACCTGTAGCGTTGTGATTAGGTGCGTCATATTCTTGGTTAATTGTGTACTTAGTTTTCATAGGATTGACAAACTCCTTTCGCTCTCGCGTCTTTAGAGTATCTAGCTCTTGACGAAGAGAATTAAGCTCCTGTGGCTTCTGATTGGCAATCATGTTAATCGTGGCTTGAACTTGAGAAAGTTTTACCTCCAGTTTTTTCTTGGCTTCATAGAGCGGCGGTAGAATATTGCTTTCTAGCTCTTTGACCTCTTTCTCAATCCTGTCAGCATATGCCCAATCCCAAGGCCACCAAGATTTCCGAAGCCTTTTTACATTGGCTTTCTTTTCATCACGCTCAGACTCAAGCGTAGAAATTTTTCGATTATATTCCCCGATTTCCCTCGAAATTTGAATGGTTCGGCTGTAGAGACCAGGCAACTCTTTTTTGCGATAATCTATCTCATTTTCAAGCTGGTTGACTTTAGAAGAGACTGTGTTAATCTGGTCAACCAATTTATCTCCTGATGTACTACTACCTGTACGAATTAAAGTTACTAGAGGTGTAGAGCTAGGAGCTTGTTTAGATGATGTCCCACTTCCCGTTCGGTATGCAGTTGCCTTGGCACCATTCCAAATGATGTATCCATTGGCAAAGTATTGAATAATGACTCCATTACCTTGCCCAATTTCTGCACTCTTAGGAGCGCCGAGCCACCCATCCAGCCCACCTGTGTTCAAGTAAGCCTTACGGATACCACCATAAAGTGGGAAGGTTCCATACGGACTGCTAACAATTGAGCCATTCTGAAACAGTTGATAACTGACACCATTGGAATAATTAATGACTCCTGAAATAGGATTACCCAGTGTTCCACGATAATTCTGGAAAACAGGGTAAAAACTGCCCCTAATTGTGTATCCGTTAATCGTGATTGAGGTAGGTGTAAGCGTCGACGTTGGAGATGAAATTTTTTGAATGTACACAGCAGACATCCAGCCACGACCATCAGCTAGGTGATACCAAGTACTACTGCTCCCCTCTCCATTGGGGTCAATTACTAATTCACCTTGAGTCTCCCTATCAAATATCAGTGTCGCACCAGGACTTATCTTGCCCACTTGCCTATAGCTAGTGCCAGGACCAGAGCGTATATTCGCTCCGCCGTTAATCTGAACAGCAATTTTATTCTGGATTTGCCCATTAAAGTCAACTGCTCGTTCTGTAGGCGTCACTTTCCCTTCCCCACCCCAAGTTGTGGGCGTCAAGAAAGGCTCAGGGTTGTAAGTTTCAGGAGTCGTCACTTTCGCTAAAAGCACCGCCGCCACTAAGTTCAGCAACCCCGCGCCCGTTATCGCATCCCAGTTAGGCGCATCCAGGTCAGTCGCCGTAGACTTTATAATCTCAATCACCTGGCGATAGCTCAACTGGGGATTGGCTGCCCAGACTTGAGACACTGCCCCTGTCACCTCAGCCGCAGCCACCGATGTTCCCGCCATTGTGCCCACACCATCACCCACTGTGGACAGCACTGGTTGCTCAATTGTGCCACCATTCGCCATGATGTCCAGCCCATAGCCATAGCTGGAATAGTCTGCCCGGTTAAATCCTTCTGCTGGTGCGATATTGGGGTCAAAGTCTTGAGCCGACCCTACGGTGATAATATTGTCAAACTCTTGGCTAGCTTGACCTAAAACCGACATCACACCCCCATCATTCCCTGCTGCTGCAACAATCAGCACGTTATATTGACGGGCATACTCAATTGCTGCTCGTTCTTGGGGCGTGAATTCATAGCGTGTGGTTACGCTGCCATCAGGATTAACTTGCGTTAAATCCATGCTGAGATTAACCACTGCGTTCGGTTGGTTAGAGTCCCTCGCCGCATTCACAAACTCAACCAAAGATTCAGCCCATTGTCCAGAACCAACCCCACGTCCTAACCAGATGGGTGCCTTATCATTCACCCCATCAATACCAATAGCGTTATTTTGAGTCGCCCCAATAATCCCTAAAACATGAGTGCCATGCTCATTGCCCTCACCGGGTTGCAGCAGTGGGTTATCGTCATTGGAAATGCGATCGCGCCCCAAGATAATCCGGCTGTAATCCATATCGGGATTGTTACCACTGAAGCCAGTATCAATAACACCCACTAACGGCTGGTTCGATGCTGGAAAGTCAAAACTGACAGACTTCGAGTCAACGGGCGCTGTAACAACTGGGTTTGTCTCTAGTGGTGGGCTAACGATTGGAACCGCATCAATCGGTTTGGCTGAGATGACGTCTGAGTTAACGGGTGGAGTAACAACGGGGTTTGTGTCTAGTGGTGGGCTAACGATTGGAACCGCATCAATCGGTTTGGCTGAGGTTACATCAGAGTTAATCGGTGGGCTAACGATTAAATCTGAAACGATTGGATCTGATTTAATCGGTTCGGCTGAAGTCACATAGGGTTTGGCGTAAGCAATCAACGCCTGACCCAAATCAGTCCCCCGCCAGTCATAAGCTGGCTTAATCACCTCATCCAGCAGCACCGCCTTTGCCGTAGCACCCCGCACCTGGAAAATAATGTCGTTGTAATCTTTGTCTATCCAACCATCAACCCGCAAATCTTCCATGACGAAGGTATTGCCCTCGCCAGTGACATCGGCAATCTGTCCCACATGGAAGGCATCATTAGGGTTCGCCGTAGCGAGCGAGAACAAGGGACGTGTTGCCCCATCAACAGCTGGGTTGTCAAACACCTGCTGCACCGTACCATTCGGGACGAGCATCACACCAAACTGGTCACCCGGACGCATCAAGAACGTCTTCACGCCCTGATAGTCTCCAGAGTTGGAGTCGTCCTCCCAGGCAAAAGAGCCATGAAACCTTGCTCCCTCGGTAAGGTCATTAATCACCACATAACCTAAGTCCGAATTACTAAGTGCCCGACGGGCGGCTTCCTGGATAAAATCCACAGAACCCAGTTCAAATTGATCTATCCCCTTTAGACTGAAGATGGCTAACTCACCCTGATACTTACCGCCATCAAGCAGGAAATCAACGCCAACCTCGCCCTTGAGTCCTACTGTAAAGACCCCAGTTTCAAACATCGGCTCTCCAAATGCGGTCAGGGAGTCCCAGTTTTGTGGTAGCGTTGCTTCTTGATTGGGCGCGGTAGCATCCCCTGTTTTGGAGAGAGATTGTCCATTGATGCCCAGTAGTGCTGAAGTCGGCAATATCTCACTGGTGCTGTTGAGTTGCTCTACGTCCGCATTGACGCTTTTTTCATCGAGGGAAAGATTGAAGCTGCTGCTGCCGCCCGGAGTGAGGCTGTATTGCTCACGGGTGTCAAGCGGACCGCCTGAGTCACCAAAGGTGTGGATACTGGGAGTGAGATTGAGATTCCCACCCGTCTCGAAGCTGTTGCCTGCGAAATCCTCGGACATAATTATCTCCCTAGATGCATCCCCAAAAGTCCTACTTTCACGCAGCCGTGAACTTGTCCGCAGTCGAGTTAAAAGTTTACGCACAATCTAACCCTGGGGAGGGATGTCAAGCTCGGAATTTGTTCCCGTTTTGGAGAAAATTTATCAAAGGTTCATAAATCTACATAGGAAAATTAAAATTTGAGGAACTAAACTAGCTCAGCTCGGAAAAAAGCTGTGAGGCAATGTTTGATTTAGATGGGGTGCGTTCAATCAGGCTAATGCCAAGAAACGTGTTGAGCTATTGTCGGTTGTGTGAGAGCAAAACTATTGAGAAAATTCAGGAAAATGCCTAGCCAGTGCGATCGCGCATTTAACGTGGATACATGAAACTCTCTCCACCTCAGTCTGGATATACATTACCTGTGTTTGCTTGTGCTGCTGCTGTTGCCGCTTTGCATTGGTTACGCCAACGCCAACCGCTGAGTACCGTGCCAGTGGACTTAATTGAACCAGCTGAAACTGTGAAAATCCCTATCGAGCAAGTTGCGACTATTCGAGAGGGTATGGTGCTAGCTGTCACTCGCAGCAACCCTGGTGATAACCTCGACCTCACCCGCAATACCCCGATTTGGGCATTAGTAGAATGGGGAGAATCAAAGCAAATAGAACAGGTACGGTTACTGGGTGGTGAGGGAATTGGACGACAACTAAATGCCGGTGGGAAAGCAGCAATCTACGCTTATGCCGATCGCTTATTGCAAGAAAACTTGAGCAGTCAGCTAGCACCGGAAGAAAAAATTCAGGTGACCATTATCCTACCAGAAGGGCGTCAGCTGGCAGAACGCACTTCAAATGCTGCTTTTGGTGTTGTGGAAGGACTCTCCCTGCTGGGTACTACTGGCATTTCCCAGCCTTTAAGCGCCCCTGGTCAACTAGAAGCTTACCGCGAAGAATTAGAACGCAAAGCCAGCTGTTTTGACTGTTTGGTATTCTGTGTCGGGGAAAATGGCTTGGATTTGGCGCAACAGATGGGTGTAAATCCAGAACAGTTAGTTAAGACTGCCAATTGGCTGGGACCCCTGTTGGTAGCAGCTGGGGTACAGCAAGTCCCAGCTATTTTGTTATTTGGCTACCACGGCAAGCTAATCAAACTCGCAGGCGGGATTTTTCATACTCATCACCACCTCGCTGATGGACGCCTGGAAATTCTAACAGCTCACTGCGCGGATCTAGGTCTACCAACGCCAGTGTTACGCAAGGTCTTTGCTAGTACAACAACTGAAGCCGCGTTGCAGTATCTCCGTAAATTGGACGCTAGAGATGGTGGCAATTGGGTGAAGCCAGTTTATGAGGCGATCGCTTCTACCATTGATGCTCGCTCCCAAGACTATATCCGCAAGCACAGTGAGCAGGATGTTCGCATCGGTTCAGTGCTGTTTGACCGCAATCGCAAAATTATCGTCAAAAGCGAAACGGGTGCCACGTTACTATCGCAATTATGTTAGTTTTGTAGGAATCTCTATAGCTTGAATCTATAGAAACCATAAGGTTTTAAGCTATCTATTCCCTGCAATAGATTCTCGCTGCTCCGAAAGCATACTTTGGCGGCGAACTATTCGCACACTCACAGGATTGGTATGACGGACGTATCAGTGACACTACCGACAGAACAAGCATCTCACAATGAAGAGACGTTACCTGAAACGTCTCTAAAAGAGCAGATAAATCGCCAGATGATTCTTATTCTGGACTTTGGCTCTCAATACTCGGAGCTAATTGCTCGTCGCATCCGCGAAACTCAAGTTTATTCGGAGGTTCTTTCCTATCGCACCACTGCCCAACAGTTGCGGCAGCTTAATCCCAAGGGAATTATCCTCTCCGGTGGACCTAGTTCGGTTTATGACGCGGGTGCGCCTCTGTCTGATCCAGAGATTTGGAATCTGGGTATACCCGTACTGGGGGTCTGCTATGGCATGCAGTTGATGGTGCAACAACTCGGTGGGGAAGTAACACGCGCTAAACGGGCTGAGTATGGTAAGGCATCGCTACTGATTGACGACCCCACCGACTTGCTGACGAATGTGGAAGACGCTTCTACGATGTGGATGAGTCATGGCGATTCTTGTGTGAGATTGCCAGATGGGTTTGAAATCCTGGCACATACTGAGAATACTCCCTGTGCGGCGATCGCTGACCACGAGAAGAAGCTGTACGGCGTTCAGTTCCATCCTGAAGTGGTGCATTCAGTTGGCGGTCTGGCTCTCATCCGTAACTTTGTCTACCACATCTGTGACTGTGAACCGACCTGGACCACGGCGGCTTTTGTTGAGGAATCGATTCGAGAAATCCGGGCAAGGGTTGGGGAGAAACGGGTGCTGCTGGCGCTTTCCGGTGGCGTCGATTCCTCTACCCTTGCCTTCTTGCTTCATAAGGCAATTGGCGACCAGCTAACTTGTATGTTCATTGACCAGGGCTTCATGCGGAAAGAGGAGCCAGAGCGGTTGGTGAAGCTATTTCATGAACAATTCCACATTCCAGTGGAGTATGTAAATGCACGCGATCGCTTCCTTGCCCAAATAGCCGGTGTTACTGACCCAGAAGAAAAACGCCGCCGCATCGGTCACGAATTCATTAACGTCTTTGAAGAAGAGTCACGACGCCTTGGCCCATTTGATTATCTGGCTCAGGGCACTCTCTATCCCGATGTTATTGAGTCAGCCGACACCAACGTCGATCCCAAAACAGGTGAGCGAGTGGCAGTGAAAATCAAGAGCCATCACAATGTCGGTGGTTTGCCGAAAGATTTGCGCTTCAAGCTCGTTGAACCCTTGCGTAAACTCTTCAAAGATGAGGTACGCAAGGTCGGTCGCTCAATTGGCTTACCAGAGGAAATTGTACAACGGCATCCCTTCCCAGGACCCGGACTGGCGATTCGCATCATTGGTGAAGTGACAGCAGAACGGCTCAATATTTTGCGTGATGCTGATTTTATCGTCCGCCAGGAAATTAACCGACAGGGGATGTACCACGACTTTTGGCAAGCGTTTGCCGTGTTGCTGCCGGTGCGGAGTGTGGGCGTCATGGGTGACCAGCGCACCTACGCTTACCCCATCGTCTTGCGCCTAATTAATAGTGAGGATGGCATGACAGCTGACTGGTCACGGGTGCCCTACGACTTGTTGGAAACAATCTCAAACCGAATTGTTAATGAAGTCAAGGGAGTTAATCGGGTAGTCTACGACATCACTTCTAAGCCCCCTGGCACTATCGAGTGGGAATAGTTGTTGATTGGGGTAGGGTCTATCTAATTGGGTTGAGTCCTACCCCAATAACTAAAGAAAATGGCTGCACCACGATGGACTTTTGGTTCTCATATCAAACCCGTTTAGGTCGTCATCATAAAGACTCTCCGCGTCCCCATGTCCCCATGTCCCCGCGTCTATCCTAACGATGATTATTTAATCAAAAGTGATATCACCTATTAGGAGTTGTTCTTAATGAAATTTCTGATCGCCTCTTTCACCGGAATTCCCTCTTTATTGCGCGTCCGATAACAACAACCTTTCTTTTCCTCAATGAACGCTTGTGCCGTTTTTTTCAACTGTTCAATATTCTCTGGTCTAGCATCATCTATCGCTTCACTAACGTGTTCCCCTGTAAACTCGTTTTTCCGCTCGTGCTTTTTCAAAAGTTCGTAAGGAGCCTCCGAATCCTTGACTCTATTGAATTTTTCATTTAATTCAAACTCAAGGCGTAAGTAGCGTTCTCCCTTTAAGCCTCCCAGGAGTTGTTCGCAAACTTGGCTGTTAACCGCACCTTGACCGCCCATAAATACAGGCGCAATCCGTCGTGCCCATTCACTTAGTCCCCAACCCTCAATGTCTTGAGTACTATATGGCTCAGTTGTTTCACCTGTCCCAATAGAAAGTACAGCAATGTCTTCAAACTTACTCAGCTTGTGATTAATTGCATGGCTGATCGCGCAGAGAGAGGGATTATTAGCAGAAACCCCTCCATCGACGTGGGGAAACCTCCATTGGTTCTTGGATTTCACCTCTGTTTCGTCTGTTAATTCATATCCTGGAAAGAATGTCGGAGCTGAGGAAGAGCTAACACATATCTTCCATAGGGGAGTGTCATCATACCAACGCTGACCCCATGTGTCGGAATGGTTATCAGTAGGCTGAGGCTCGTCAAATGTTTGGGGATGAGAATTTGTAAAAAAGGTGGTATTGCGATACCACGTATCGTAGGCAGGAATCAATAAAGTTGGTTTTCTGGCATTTGGTATTTGGGTTGGTGTGCCAATATCCTTTATTGGAACCTCCTTTTTATCCTTATCAGTTAAATTCTCTTTTAGAGCCTTTATTAGGCCATCATTGGAAAATTTAGGAGCCGAAAGTCCATATTTGAAAATCAAGGGTAACCTTTCCCACGTCAAGAGTTTTTGATACGGGAATATTTTCATTCCCCAATCGTCATATAGCTTAATGAGTTCGCTACTACTTTTTCCCATAGCAATCCCTGCTGCTAAAATTGAACCTGTAGAAGTTCCAGTAATCATATCAAAGTATTCATGTAAACTCTGATTTGTAAGTTCCTTAATCTGCTTTTCAACTTCTTGGAGGATTTGTGCAGATATCACTCCCCGAATACCACCTCCATCCAAACTCAAAATCTTGAAAGGCTTGGAAAATTCACCCGTCATAGTTTTTCTAATCCACAAGAGCAATTAATTTATAAAGTGACTTTAGATTACTGGGTTAGCCGTCATCTTAAAAATAAAATTTTTTATTTTTAACAACTAACTTAGGAAGTTTCAGTCATCATTATTTCGCGATTCTAATCTTTTAAATTTAAGGCTATAGTTATAGTTGCTAATCTTAAATATAACTTAAAGATAATTTTTAATTTAAAATAAATCGTTACAGAATCAGCGATCGCTTTGGAAAGGGCGCGTTGGCTTCGGGAAATGGGGCTGTTTGTCGGTTGGAGTGGGAGGAGGGTGCGGTCATCAGTGGTTGGTTGTTTTTCTGCTCATTTGAGAACCGCTATAACTCCGCTATTACAACCCAACTGGTAAGGTTAGGGTGAATGCGGAGTCTTGAGTTCGTGGGCAGCATCCCCACTAAAGCGGGATGCTTGCTTAAAACTGCGTTCCAGACGTTCCAACATCTGGTTAAACTTTCCCTGCCAAGTCAGAAGGTAGGTTTATCGGCTGGGCAATAATTGAATTGACCCATTTTGGTGGTTATATGAAGCTAAATCAGTTGATCGCTGTGTTGCAATCTGTTAAAGCAAATGCCAACAAGGGCAAAGCCGAAGTGTCGCAACTCTCTCAGAAGAGTACATTGTTTCAAGGATTGAGCAGAACTTATCAGCCTAGAGAAGAGGATGGATTTGTCTATCCTCCTGAATCACAAAAACTGACGCTGAAAGCTGATGAGTTGATCGAAAAGTTTGTGCAATCTTGCTCAGAATTTTTAGACCTAGCAGCGACTCAGGACTACGCTAATACTGAGGCTAAAGCATCTGTAACAATAGATGGACGGACTATTCTTGCAGATGTTCCTGTTTCCTATCTATTATTTCTCGAAAAGCAGCTTCAGGATGTGAAGACATTCATTGCTTCGCTACCCGTGCTGTCGATTGATAAAGACTGGCAGCATGACCCCAATCGAGGATGCTACGTCACCAGTCCCAAAGAAACTGTGAAAACTAAGAAAATTACTGATTTTGTCGTTGCCTATGAAGCAACGGAACATCACCCTGCTCAAATCAAGGAGGTTTCCAAAGATATTGTGGAAGGAACCTGGAGTTTGATTGAGTTCTCAGGCGCACTTCCTCAAGACCGCGTGAATCGAATGCTGCGTAGAGTGGATATATTACACAAAGCAGTGATTCAAGCTAGAGAAGAAGCCAATGGCAGGGAAGTGCAGCAGCGGCAAGTTGCCAATGCGATTTTTGGCTATTTATTTGCAGATTAAACTACACTGGATTTGGAGTACAAGTTCATTTTTAGCGAGTAGGGTATTTGCAGGTTCGACTCCTGCCCCCTAGACTATCTGGGGGTAGGCAAATGGTAAAGCCGCCCTAGCGCATTAAGCTCAGAATAAAGCTCAAGCTATTGCTCCAAGCTCATTCATGAAAAATCGCTTCCTGTATCATTCTCTGTGGAACAAGCGTTGCGAGACGCGGGTTCAAATCCTGCCCTCTCCTTTAAATACGGGGAGGTAGTTTAGTGGAAAAACCTCACAGCATCAGATTGATTCTGCGGAAACTGGAAATCTCTCATATAGGTTCAGCGAGTTAAATCTTTCCCGGCATTCAGGATACGAGTGCCGGGATTTTAAACTGGCATTGTTCGTGAGGATGAGGATTAGACTGGTTGCAAAAGCAATCGCACCAAACTAAACTCTGGTGCCCAAATTTCAGCCACTGCTTTCCTCCCATCCCGGACACAGTCAGCACATCAGCACTTATTTGCGATCGCTCATACGTCCGGCATCAGCGGATATGATCGGAGGATGACCCGGCAAGAAACCCGAACCCACAACACAAGCAATGGTCAAAACACCTCCTCAGCAAAAACATGAGCCAATTCCACCGATCGAAAGTGGCGATCGCTTAAATCGCTATGAATTTGAGCGTCGCTACAATGCCATGCCCCATCTCAGGAAAGCTGAACTGATTGAAGGAGTTGTCTACGTGCCTGCTGCCCTACGTTTTAGAAGTCATGGTCAACCTCACGCAAATTTGATCGTTTGGTTAGGCAATTACAAAGTGGCAACACCAGGTATTGAGTTGGGAATTGAACCCACAGTTCGTTTAGATTTGGACAATGAACCCCAACCCGATGCAGTGCTAATGATTGAAGAACAAGCTGGAGGACAGGCGCGGCTGAGTGATGATGATTATATAGAGGGGGCACCGGAGTTGGTGGCAGAGATTGCGGCGAGTAGTGCTGCGATCGATCTAGGTGATAAAAAACGTGCCTATCGTCGCAATGGGATTAGAGAGTATATCGTTTGGCAAGTGTTTGAGCAGAGACTCGACTGGTTTTATTTGCAGGAGGGCGAGTATGTTCCACTGCCAGTGGATGAGGATGGGGTGATTCACAGTCAAGTGTTTCCAGGCTTGTGGTTGGCAGCGAATGACTTATTGAGTGGGAATATGGGACGAGTGCTAGCTGTGTTGCAAGAAGGGTTGGCAGCAGCAGAACATGATGAATTTGTGGAGCAGTTATCGAGGTAACTGGGGTTCTGTCTGCGATCGCTCAATACAGTACAGCTATCTTCTTCGTGATGTTAGACTGCTTTATTCTGTAGTTTTACGAAATTTTACTGTGTTAGATTGTATTCACCAATAAAGTATTCTCAATCAGGGACTTAGAGCAGTGGGTGCGGCATCACTTCATTGGCATAAGTGTTAGACTGCGAATCCGATACAACTAATAGTTATACGGATTAGATTGTAGGTGCAGCTAGCATTTGTAATTTATCTGTTTATATTCTAACCCCTCATGAATAAAGCACTTCAATTTGCCTTGCCTTTACTGGTAAGTTGTTTGAGTTTTTCCTGTATTACCCAATTGTCAATACCTGTCCTTGCTCAAGTAAACCAAGAACAATGGGTAGACTTTGGTAAAACCAATAGCGGTGAAACACTAAGTTTGAACGAAAGCAGTATTAAGTTTGAGAGGATGCTGGTTGACGATTCCCTCAACAATGAAGATGGATTTTATGACAATTTACCAAAAATAAGAGTTGTTGCCTTTGAGTACAGCGTTGGCGGTAGAAAAAGAAGTGCATACACCAAATCTTGTAATCGTGGAAACTTAGCAGCCGATCCAAGCTGGAGAACCTATACTTCTTTTATAGACTACTGGCCTCAATATTTTTCAGTTGAGGCTGACAGTGTTGCTAGCAAGAAAATGTTGCAACGAGTTTGCACTTTAAGTTTGTCCAAACAATAATTGAGAAAAAGGCGAAAAGCACAGAATATATGTATCGCAGACTTGGCTCAACCGTTTTAGCTAGCATGACTTTCATGAGTATGGTGTTTCCTGCTTATGCGGAAGTTTTGGAAATAAAGTTACGCAAAAATATGCCATATCAGGAGGCAAAAGCTTTACTTGTCAATTCAGGTTGGCAGTATGCGATTTTACCAGTCTATGGCTATCGTGAAACTGATGAAAAAGTCAGGTCAGAGTGTTTCGGAGAAGTCAAAATATGTAATGAGTATCCAGAACTATTAACATGTAGTGGTCAAGGATATTGCAAGATGTCATTCTATGACCACTTTGGGAATGTTTTATCGGTAACAACTTACGGGTCACTCATGAGTAAAGAGCTTCAGGTGATTGGTTGGAGCCTGAACTCAGAAAAAGCCGATATCAAGGGAGAGTGGAATTTTCAGCAAGCCCAGAAGATTATCTTGCCCTATCTTCAGAGTAATAACTGGAACAAAGTTCAAGATTTCTGCGATGAAAGCTCATGTAATTCAGTTCATACGTTTCTTTCTCAGTACAAACTTCCCTATAAAAATAAAGAGGCAGTGCTTGTTGCGACAGCATCCATTAACAAAGGGTCTGACTGTCACGCTTGCGCTCCACACCTGAGCTTTTTTGAATTCGAGAAACAACCTACCGGATGGAAGTTAGTCAATTCTTACATCGCCGCTTCCCGTTGGGGTTCCTGGGGCACGGTTGAAGCGAGCGATATTACGGTGAAAGAATTAGGCAATAATGGCGATAATCTCTACGGCATAGTGCATGAGGGTAGTGGGACAGGGCAGGGGTGGTTGGTTTCCACTACATCGATATATGCAAAGGTAGACGGTTCTCTACGTGAAGTATTACCCCTCCTCACAACCAGTGAAAATAATAGTGGTGCAGGTGGAGGTCACGATGGAAAGGCTAAAACCGATTGGGACAGTAAGATTACAATTCAACCAGGCACAGAGGGATTCTTCAACATACTGGTGGAGCGTCAAGGCATCCGTGAAGGAAAGCCTTTTTCTGAGAGGGAGCTATTTAAGTTCAACGGACAGAAATATGTTCCTAGTCAGGTTTAAAGCTAATCATATTGAGTCGCGCCGCCTACCTAATGCATCTGCTCTCAATCGTGTTTCCAAGACTTGTAGTTAGCAGCGGATGACTGATTGATTAGGAGAAGCTTGCGTTACTATTGGAGTCTAGAAGCCATCATTTTAAGAGCCACTGAACCCCCTTACAACGTCCAAATTCCAGCCGATAGGTGAAGCTATGCAAGCCAAACTTCAGGAGCAACTTTCTCCCACTGATGCCGAAATCATTTTGGGACGACTGCCTGAGCGAATTCGAGCAGCTTTAATTGCCCGTGCTGCGGAAATTGACTATCCAATTGAAGCAGTCATTGAGATGGCGATCGCCAGTTTCCTCGACACAGAGGCACTAGGTTTTGCAGATTGCAAACCGCGACGTGGATTATAAAAGAAAGATCGCGGCGGTCTAACAATTGTTAGCTGATGAGGATGGGGTGATTCAGAGTCAGGTGTTTCCAGGCTTGTGGTTGGCAGTGGATGACCTATTGGCTGGGAATATGGGGCGAGTGCTAGCTGTGTTGCTCCGAAGAGTTGGCTGCACCCGAACATACCGCATTTGTGCAGCAGCGATCGAAGTAGGTAAAGAGTGAGCGGTAAATGCGGTAAAACTATCTTCTTAGCAGTGTTAGATTGCTTTATTCAGTAGTATTTCGGACTCAATTGATAATGGCTCAAGCATTTGAGGTAATGGGTCAGGCAGAATCAGCCAAGAATCTTGCTCAAGGAGTACTTAGTAAAGCTACTTATCTTGGTTATAAACGACATATAGAGACAGCAAGAGAACTCATCTCAGGAAATACTTATTTCTCTCGCACTATTCAGAATATGCGGAATGTTGCACAGGAAAGGCACCGTGATGAGTATGACACTTCGACTCTAGAAACAGAGGAAGACATCCAGGATTATGTAAACTTCATGATGCAGACTTTCAAGATTCCGGAAGAGCGTAGAGATAATGTTTTGATAGACGTTCTGTGTACACGGGATGGGATTAGAGAGAAATTGCAGTGGTGTCGCTACCTAGAGATAGAACAGAATTTAACTCATACTCTCTCGCCCTTAACACATTATGCTGAAGACCCTAATAGACGGGTAGTGTGTTTGAGATTTAAATACGTGGTAGATAGCTTGTCTCCTAAATGGGCTGAGCAGGTTGAAGAGTTCAAAAGACTTTATTGTTCTGTTTGTACTAGTAGAGAACCGCAAAATAGATTGGGAGGATGAGGATTCATGTGCAGCTTATGTTATGAGTGAGGGTGTGATTTGAAGCTTGTCTGTTAGCATCTAATGTGAAATGGTTTTGAATTGGTGGTAAAAATGGAGTCAATATGAATCAGCAGTTGCCTCAGTTCATCCACCGTGTTGTTGAACATTTACAGTCAATTCAGGGAATTGCAGCGATTGCTCTAGGGGATTCAAGGGCACGAGGCAACCATACACAGAAGTCAGATGTGGATCTAGGAATTTATTACAACCCAGAGAATCCGCTT
>CBDTXL010000081.1:0-17211 GCA_965364435.1 uncultured bacterium | reverse complement strand
TCGAGCTTACAAAATTTATTGGCCACCAGCAAGAATCAAGTCGCTCATGAGTAGCTATAGCAATCCTAAATCAGTTGTGAGAGCATCCTAATTTTATCTGTGTTCATCTGTGTGCATCTGTGGTTCACTTTTCTTACGAATCATTTAGGACTGCTATAGTAATTAAAATCTCAAACCGACGCCGCCTTGCACAGAAACTGCTGTTCCTCCCCCCTGGCGATAGGCGTCAAAAGCAATAATTGCATTGCCAAATAGAACGGTGTTGCTGTTGGGGACGACGAAATCCACACCCGGTTGCAGTGCCAAGCTAGTCTTATCTCCGACTGGCGAAGGCGAATCGCCACTAGCAAAGGCAGCGCCCACTCCCAGGTAGGCATCGGTTTGCCAATTGATGGGAACATCATAGGAAATTGTTGGCACAATAGCAGTGCCAGAGCCAATGAGAGCTTGTGCCCGCAGGGAGAGGGGAGTTTCCAAGAGTTTGTAGCGTACAGCAATCACTCCACCGACTTGCTGACCATTTCCCTGGGAACCTTGGGTAAGACCACCTGTAACACCAGCACCCACATAACTCCCGTAGGCGGCTTGAGCAGATGCTGATTCCGTGGAGAAGGTAAGACCGATGATACTGGCAAGACTTCCCAGCGCCACAGTTCCTACTGTTGAAAATAAATTGATGAAACGCCCCATTTCCCAACTCCTCAGTACCTATAAAGCAGAAAGCGTTGTTTGCGCTGATTTTAGCCTAATTGATTTTCAGTTTACTCAAGCACTTTTGCCTTCTAATTTTTTGGTCTGAATAACCGATGAAGACGCCAGCCTAAAAAATGAGTATTGGTTTACTATCCTTAACAGAGCATTTTTCTTAAGATAAGGTGAAACACATGCCTGATATTGTTGATATTGCAGTTGGTGCGGGTTCTTTCGAGACCCTAGTAACAGCTGTCAAAGCTGCGGGTTTGGTCGAGACGCTCAAAAGTCCTGGTCCCTTCACCGTTTTTGCACCGACTGATGAGGCTTTCGCCAAATTGCCACCGGGCACTATACAAACTCTGGTGCAGAATATTCCCCAACTAACTAGAATCCTGACGTATCATGTCGTCTCTGGCAAGTTGACAAAGGCTGACCTGGAGAAAGTCGATTCAGTTACCTCTGTTGAAGGTTCACCCATCAGGATTGATTGCTCTGATGGTTTTGAGGTAAAAAACGCAACAGTTGTGGCACCAGATATTGAAGCGGATAACGGTATTATCCACGTTATTGACAATGTAATTCTGATGGGCTGATTCAGCCATTAAGCCAGTGGTGTGGGCATTGCCCACGCTACTAATACTACTCGGAATGAGGGAGAAACTGTAGGTTTAAACGAATCTATATCGATAATTTCCGATGTCTGGTAAATAAGGCCGGATTTACTTTTTAACGCGCATTTTTCTACTTATTTCAACCCGTAATTTCTCGTAGATTCTTCGCTTTTTTGTAGCAAAAACTACTTGCACTTACTTAATAAAAGTATTACAATAACAGTGTTGCAACAGCAACGAAGTCAGAAGCCAGCCCGTCACCGTCCAAAGTTGCAGGCTGGCTCTGGCTCCAACACACGAAGGAGTCAAACTCATTATGACCAAAAAACAATGCCTCAAGCCTTGGGCAATTGCGCGTCAACTTCCCAATCTGCAATGGTTAATCATTGCCCGCTACCGCTCTCGCTCAGATGCAGACGGACATCTCGTGTTGTTGTATCAGCGAGTCCCCAACATCCAATTTAAAGTTGTGTTCGATCTGCTCGATTGCAAGCAATGATTCCTGAAGGGGTAGCACTTGGAGTGCCTGCCCCCAAATCACCCAACTCAAGCAACCAGACAGCCTCAGTCCTCTACTCCAGATATCAAGATCAGCAAGAGCGCGATCAGCAAGAGCGCAGATCGCAATCTACCCCATACCGCTCTTGCTGATTCTTAGCTAATCACACTTTACTGACAGTACTCTAAATTGCTTTGTGACTGTGTAAGCAAACCATTAGAGACCCAACCCCTGGCGGGTGAGGAGATTTCCACCCAGTTACGACCATCAGCTTGTTTAGCCGTTGCAGGAGTAGTGGTTAGGGTGACTCGTCCTAGATAAGCTACCCCACCAACCTGAGCGGCTGCAACACTAGGTTCTCGGCGGATTAGCAGACCTTGTGCCGGTCGAGCGACTTTACGGCAAAGACCTTTATTTCCAGAGGTGTCAGTGCCGTTACTACAGGGTTTGAGGTTGATTGCATGCACATATCCTGAAACAGGCGCACTGATGCCGATGAATCCATTGACACCAACCAAACTGCCTGCTATCGTCACTTGCTCATCGGTGGCTAGAAGTCTTAACGCTTCACTCGTAGCAATAGCTGACCTGAAAACAGGGATTTGCAGTTTGGTAGCACGGCACTGTCCTACAAGCGATGCTTGTGCCAGTGTTAAGCTTCCCTCAGAGGCTGTGATCTCAGTCCCTGCAAGAGCAGGAATACTCATTCCAGTGATGACGATCGCCATCACAACCAAAACATTAACCGACTGACCCAATCGATTCAATTTTTCCATACCGTTAAATTCCTCACTCACAGATGCCGATTTAAGCGATCGCCTAAACTCTACAACTGAGGCACACGCTTAAGCAATTAGAAAACGTTGTTGGCAAATTAAAAACCTAACAGGGAAGGGGGAACAGGACTCCCCTCGAGGGGAGCAGGAGACCCTTTGGGGGAGAGGTCGCATCAGACAACTCAAGCCGCAGACGCCCTCAGTCCTCTACTCCAGTTATCAAGGTCAGCCAAAGCGCGATCGCGATACATCCCATATCGCTCTTGCTTACTCTTGATTCGCACTGGCAACGGCGGCAAAATACCAAAATTCGGAGGCATCGGTTGGAAATGCTTCGGTGATGCCGAACTGATAAACTCAAACAGCGCACCGATCATGGTTATTGCCGGTAGCGTTACAGGTTCCAATCCCAACACCAGCCGCGCCGCATTCGTACCCGCTAACCATCCCCCCGCCGATGCTGCCGTGTAGCCTTCTGTACCCACCAATTGACCCGCCGCAAGCAACGTCTGGCGCTTTTTAAATTGCAGCGTCGGGTGCAATAACTCAGGCGCATTCAGGAACGTATTGCGGTGCATCACACCCATCCGCACAAACTCCGCAGTCTCCAAACCCGGAATCAGCCGAAACACCCGTTTCTGCTCACCCCAGCGCAAATTCGTTTGGAAGCCTACCATATTCCACAACTGACCCGCCTTATCTTCTTGCCGCAGCTGTACTACCGCATAAGGACGTTTGCCCTGATTTTCTGGGGCGCGAAAGTCTCCCTGACGGGCATCAAAAAGCCCTACTGGCTTCAATGGTCCATAGCGCATCGTATCTTCCCCTCTGCGTGCCATCTCCTCAATCGGCAGACAACCTTCAAAAAATTTGGCAGTTTCCTGCTCAAAGTCCTTCAATTGGGCCTTTTCGGCTGCACAAAGTTCCTGCCAGAAGTGGAGATACTGCTCCCGATTCATGGGACAATTGAGATAAGCTGCTTCACCTTTGTCGTAGCGAGACGCCAGAAAGGCAATATCACGGTTGATTGATTCCCCCACCACAATCGGCGACGCGGCATCAAAAAAGCTCATATATTCCATGCCAGTGAAGCGTTGCAAGTCTTCAGTCAAGGCAGGACTCGTCAAAGGGCCAGTTGTCATAACAACAACGCCCTCAGTGGGAATTTGCTGAACTTCATCCCGACGCAACTCTATGAGGGGATGACTGGAGAGAGTTTCCGTCAATTCGTGGCTAAATACACCCCGGTCTACTGCTAAAGCCCCACCCGCAGGGACAGCATGTTCATCAGCTTTGCGGATAATAATCGAGCCGAGGCGACGGAGTTCCTCGTGCAACAGACCCGAAGCGCGATCGCTCGACTGTGCCCCAAAGGAATTACTGCACACCAGTTCCGCCAGTTCCCCTGTGTGATGAGCAGGACTTTTTCGCACAGGTCGCATCTCGTGCAGTACCACCGGCACTCCCGCTTGAGCAATCTGCCACGCGGCTTCCGTACCAGCAAGCCCACCACCGATTACATGAATCGTTTGTTTGTCCTTTATCATAGTCCTACTTTTGGGTTGTAGCTCAGCAGGTTAAAAGGTTGAAGGTTCAATAAGGGTTACAGATTAGACCTCCATGCACTTGGCACACAACAAAGAATAGACCTCTTGCAAAAGTCGATAAATCCCATCAAATCCATCTGTGTAAATCTTGTGTTCATCTGTGGTTAAAAATCAAAAATAAGCATTTTTGCAACAGACCTAATGAAAATCTCTTTCCCCTAGCTCCTAGTCCCGACGCCCTACTTTCAGATACCCAACAGCCCAGTAATAGCAGCAGGGGCAGGTAAAAGAATACTTACTAAAATCACCAACGCCAGAAATCCCAAAAGATCGCGCCAGTTGTCAAGTTCTGAGACATCGTTAAGAGCCGGTTCATCTGCCACCGGCATGAATAACAAGATAATCGCCCAGAACCGCAAATCTGGCACACGGAAAGATAGTACCAGCACCAACAGCCGAGTAATCTGACCAATCGTGGCACCCGTTCTCTGCCCAAACATCGCGTGGACGATATGACCGCCATCTAGTTGCCCCACTGGCATTAAATTCAAAGCCGTCACCACTAAACCGATGTAACCAGCTACTGCCACAGGATGAAGATTGATTGCCATTTTCGAGGTCAATTCACTTCCTAATGCCAACTTACTCAGGAGGGTCAACAAAAAGGAAAATCTGGGATTTAGGGATTCAACATTCAACAGCCCTGATTTGTCAGAAAGAGGCACCACATGGGAATGATCTAGTCCCCAAATCAGCAACGGTAAAGCAACAATGAAGCCTGCTAGGGGACCGGCAATACCAACGTCAAATAAGGCTTTACGGTTCGGTACAGGCGATCGCATTTGAATAAACGCCCCAAATGTTCCCAAGAAAAAGGGCACGGGGATAAAGTAGGGCAGCGTTGTACGCATTTTGTAGAACTTTGCCGCCAGGTAATGACCCATTTCATGGATACTTAAAATTGTCATCAGTCCTAGGGCATAAGGCAGTCCTTGGAGGAACCAAGTTGGGTCAGATAGCAGTTTGGAAATCTCCTCACTCGAAATCGGTCTACCTGCGGCTATTTGAGCGCCCATTAAGGTAGTGGTAAATAAGGTAATCAACAGCAGCCCCAAGGCTAAAACTGGTCGCGTCAGTGGTTCAGTATCTCGTCCAGTCCTTGCCTGGGCTTGGGGATTAGGAACCAGAGCAAAGAAGGGGTTGCCGCTGAAACTTTCTTGAAAGATTACAAAAAAGCGATCGCCAAATTCTGCTTCAATATTTTCCCGCACAGTCTTGTATGCCGACTCCGGGTTGGTGCGTAGCTTGCCACGACACAAAACAGCTTGCGGTCGGTACTCAAGATTCTGGAGATAATAGACTCCCCAGGGAAAACAATTTCTCAGATCAGTTTCTTCCTGTTTACTGATTGGGCGCAGCGTTGATTCCCCGCCAGTAGGTGGAACCGTTTGTCCCGTAGCTGAGGTTTGAGTGTTCGTCTCACTCCCCTTACTCACTTCTGGGTTAGCATTTCGGCGTCCCCCCTGAATCAGCAGCAAGTACAACAGGGGGCAAACCACAAATGTGGCTAGCAAAAGGGCTGGTGGCTTCGTCTGTGAGTTAGCGCCGTTGACCAGAACCCAGCCACTCCAGACCAGCGCTGGTGTCATGAGTACCAGCCACAATAACCAGACTGGAGTCCGGGTGAGGTTTGCAACACTGCGCTTAACAATGAAGTAGGTGAAAAGACCCAGTAGTAGAATTAGGAGCAACCAGAGTTCCATGATGATAGATCACAATTTGTGTAAAGGAGCGATCTTGACGAAGGTCAGTATCGTCCGCTAAAAACTACAGCCATACAAGCATTGTGCAACCCGATTCTCCCCACAAAGGCAACTTTATTTCTCAAGACTCACACTCATTCCGGCAACCGGCTGCACTTAAACCACCACGCCCTGTCCTCAGGACTATTTTTGCATTTCCACCCAATCGAGATACCTTGGGGGGTACAGCTTATCTTATTGTAGAAAATGCAGTAAACCTCCTGATCGATTGTCCCGCATGGAATGAAACTAATGAGAAATTCTTACGGGAGCAAGGGGGAGTATCCTCACTATTCCTTACCCATAGAGGTGGTATTGGCAGGGCGCGAGAAATTCAGGATAGCTTTGGCTGCAAAATCCTGATTCAAGAACAAGAAGCCTACCTGCTGCCAGGGCTAGAGGTAACGCCATTTCAACACGAATTGACGCTCAGTCCCAGTTGCGGGGCCATCTGGACGCCCGGTCACTCTCCTGGTTCCTCTTGTGTTTATTACACAGGTGCTGGTGGTGTTCTCTTTTGCGGGCGTCATTTGCTGCCAAACCCGCAGGGGGAACTAGCACCGTTGCGAACGTCTAAAACCTTTCACTGGAAAAGGCAGATTCGGAGTGTAAAGTCTTTGCGCGATCGCTTCACACCTGAAACTTTAAATTACATCTGCCCCGGTGCCAATACCGGCTTTTTACGAGGGAACGGTGTAATTGACCAGGCTTACCGGCGGTTATCTCAGCTGGATTTGGATCAACATGCTCATTACGATTCGCGCACTTACTGAAAGCGACCTAGCGAAAGCTGATCACATTTTCCGAGTGGCTTTTGGAACCTTTAAGGGTCATCCGAATCCGGAGACCTATGGTGGCGAGATGACATACATGAAACGCTGGTACCTAGACCCAACTGCGACTTTTGGGGCTGAAGTCGATGGACAACTAGTGGGGTCAAATTTTGCGATTAACTGGGGAAGCTTTGGACTGTTCGGTCCGTTGAGTGTGCATCCAGACTTCTGGGGTAAAGGAGTGGCTCAGCGATTGATTGAACCAGCGATGGACTGTTTGACTCAGTGGGAAATCAGGGAGGCAGGCTTCTTGACCTTCTCTAACAGTCCCTTGCACCTGGGTTTGTATCAAAAATTTGGGTTTTATCCGGGTTTCCTTACAGCTATCCTGTCTAAGGCAGTTAAGCTAACCCAACAAGAATTACAGGCACTCAGGTACTCCGAGGTTTCCTCAGACAAACGCTTAGAATGCTTGAAGTCTAGCTACGAACTCACTGATGCTATTTATGGTGGGCTAGATGTGAGGAGTGAAATCTGTGCAGTCGAAGCTCACGGTTTGGGCGATACGATTTGGCTTTGGGATGACATTGGTTTAATGGGTTTTGCTGTCTGCCATTATGGTTCAGGAACCGAGGCCCAGAGCGATACTTGCTATGTCAAATTCGGGGCAGTGCGACCGGGACTAAGAGCTGAGCAATTTTTCGAGCGGTTGTTGCGGGAGTGCGAAATCCTAAGTGCAATGGTTGGAACCTCAAGCTTAGTTGGTGGGGTCAATACAGGGCGTCACGAGGCTTACCGACAGATGCTAGCGCAGGGTTTCCGGATTGAAGGACTCGGCGTGGCGATGCACAAGCCCAACCAGCTGGCTTATAATCGCCCTGATGTCTATGTGATTGACGACTGGCGCTAGATATGCATTTTTTACACATAATATTCTAGCGATCGCGCCAGTGCTGGTGACGCCGGTGAACACTGGTGCTACTCGAATCAGGTTGCACCAGCAGCAAGGACTGGCTCAGTTTTCAATAGCTTCACTGCTGCCTGATATTGCTGGTCTGCCACTGTACCTACCTGGTCGATAGTAATCGGCTCCAAGCTCACCTCCTGGTCTGGCGTGATACCCAATTTATGAATATCTCGGTGGTTGGGTGTCTCGTACTTAGCAACGGTTACCGCTAATCCTGACCCATCTGCTAGGTCAAACAACGATTGGATTAAGCCTTTGCCAAAGGTTTTTTCACCCACCAGTTTTGCCCTACCGTTATCCTGTAATGCCCCGGCGAGAATCTCACTAGCACTGGCGGTTCCCTGGTTGACTAAAACGACCAATGGATCTGTGGTTAGTGCAGGGCCATCGTCTTCAAAGCTACCCAGGCTTCCTTGTCGGTTGACTGTGTAGACAACTGTACCTTGATCCAACCAGAGGCGGGCAATTTCGATGCCTGCCTGCAACAGACCACCAGGATTATTCCGTAGGTCAAGAACGTAGGCATCGGCACCTTGTTCCTCTAGTCGGTTGATTGCGTCTGCTACTTCTGCTGGAGCATTTGCACTAAACTGCGTTAGGCGAATGTAACCAACCGGAACCCCGTCTGGCTGGGAATCCAACACGGCATAGACGGCGTTGAGGGCGATGCGCGAGCGTACCAATTCAATGGACTTTGGCACCCCATCCTTCCCTTGAATCCTGAGGGTAACGCTTGTGCCAATCGGTCCACGCATTCGGGCGGCGGCTTCATCCAGAGTCAGTTCTGATGTCAGGACGCCATCAATTTCCAGGATGCGATCGCGCGGTTTGATTCCCGCCTGATCTGCCGGTGTACCGGCAATCGGTGCCACCACTTCCAACTCCCCAGTCTCAGCATCGAGAGCAATTTGCAGCCCGACACCTGAGAGTTCCCCGGACGTAGTCACCTGCAAACTACGATATTGGCTCGGTTTTAAAAGCCGCGTGAAGGGGTCATCAAGACTCCCTAGCATTTTTTGAATGGCTGCATACGTTGCCTCGCGATTATCCAGCCGCTGTTTCAGCACCTTCTCACGCAGTGCCCACCAGTTTTGCTGGTTAAAGGAATCATCTAAATACGCTTGAGAGACAATTCGCCACGCTTGCGAGAAGAGCTTTTGCTCTTCTGTAAAAGCAGACGCTGGCGGTGTCCACCAAGCAGACAGGAGGATGATTTGGAAGATCAGTAACAGTCCAACCCAGAAAGCTCGTTTGTGCATAACCAAGATTATAACTTTAGGCTTTAATTCCCTAATTCCTCAGTGGGGCAGAGCGTTGGAGAAGGCGATCGCTTAAAATACACCTCTCCCTTGAGCGTCTTAGGACTCGCCCAAGAAACAGCCCTTAAGAGTTACTGTCTAGCAACGTTTACCCCATGCAGGCTATGTTACATTTCTTGTAGGGAAGACATCAAACTCGGTCAGTGCTCCTGATCAGATTTGTGAAAGTTCCGCCTCTGACGGGGTGCTATTCCCCCTCATCCCAAAGCTAATGACAATTTACCTGGTGGTCTACTGCCTACAGGGGTCAAGCGCTTTAAAAACAGCAATATCCTTTTACGAATTCTGGCTTCATGTTTTCTAAGCAAATAACCGACTCAAAAGTCTTCAACTGGTTTGAGGAACGTCTAGAGATTCAAGCCCTGGCTGACGACGTTACCACAAAATATGTCCCTCCCCACGTTAATATTTTTTACTGTCTGGGGGGAATTACTCTCACTTGCTTTATAATTCAGTTTGCCACTGGATTTGCAATGACCTTTTATTACAAGCCGACGGTCACCGAGGCATTTTCCTCCGTTCAGTATTTGATGACTGAAGTGAACTTCGGCTGGCTCATCCGCTCCGTCCACCGCTGGTCTGCCAGCATGATGGTGCTGATGATGATTTTGCACGTGTTCCGCGTTTACCTCACCGGCGGTTTCAAAAAGCCTCGTGAGCTGACCTGGGTGACAGGTGTAATTCTGGCGGTGATCACCGTTTCTTTTGGAGTTACGGGCTATTCACTGCCTTGGGACCAAGTCGGTTACTGGGCTGTCAAAATTGTCTCTGGCGTCCCCGAAGCGATTCCCCTTGTCGGTCCTTTAATCGTCGAACTACTCCGTGGGGGTGCAAGTGTTGGGCAAGGCACCCTGACTCGCTACTACAGCGCACACACCTTTGTTCTGCCCTGGCTGATTGCGGTCTTCATGCTGCTACACTTCATCATGATTCGCAAGCAGGGCATTTCTGGTCCTTTGTAAAGCGAGTTGTTGGCAGTTAGCTCGCGAGCAGTCTGCGATCGTTTGTCCTACATCCTTCCTAAAGGACAATCAGATTCAAGCTAAAAGTTAACCGCTTCTTGCCTGCTGACCTTTGTTGATTAAGGAGAATAATCTAACGATGGGAACTCTAAAAAAGCCGGATCTAAGTGATCCAAAGTTACGTGAAAAACTTGCCAAAGGGATGGGTCATAACTACTATGGCGAACCCGCTTGGCCAAACGACCTCCTCTATATCTTCCCCGTAGTGATTATGGGGTCAATTGCCCTGTGCATTGGTTTGGCTGTTCTTGACCCAGCGATGGTTGGTGAACCTGCGAATCCCTTCGCAACACCTCTAGAAATCCTTCCGGAATGGTATTTATACCCGGTTTTCCAAATTTTGCGCGTTGTACCGAACAAACTGTTGGGTATCGCGTGCATGGCTGGGGTTCCTTTAGGTCTAATCTTGGTTCCCTTTATCGAGAACGTCAACAAGTTCCAAAATCCGTTCCGACGCCCAGTGGCGACTACGGTATTCCTGTTTGGCACCCTTGTCACCCTCTGGTTAGGTATTGGTGCAGTCTTCCCGATTGACAAGTCCTTCACATTAGGTCTGTTTTAAGACTAAAATTGCTGACGCTCGACGCCTGTAAGTGTCTTAGCAGTGCTGATGTACTGCCCAGAGACATTAACAGGCGTCAATTTTTTATCAGTTCCCAAGTTTTATAAGGGTTCTACTCCCTACTCCCTACAAACTTTTTTGTCTGCATGAGCTAGCATTGAATTAGCGATACATTACGACCTAGACAGGGAAACTACCGTATTTTACAGGATTGCGCTCTACTACAATCTCAGGGCGTCTACGCAACACGATCGCCTGTTAAACAGTTCAGAATTAGTAAAAAGCTGCTGCTAGGAGTTTAGATAACAGGCTGGCTTCAATTTCCTTGCGTCTTAGGTCGATAGTGACCATCGAAGACAAACGGTGGCTAAGGTGGTGTGATGGGAGAACTTACGTCCTCTACAAATAGACCGTAGTAGGCGTAAGCAAATTTACAACGAAGGGACTGGAGACTGGGACTAGGGACTAGGGAAAAAGGTACACAACTAGCACGAGCAATATGGGTTTAAAGCCGACCTATGCTCCAAGTCTAGAAAAGTAATATTTCTCTAGACAGGCGCAACCTCGAATAAATAATACGTCTTGATAAAGAGTCCCACTCCTTAAGGCTTGGGTACTCTAGCAAGAGACTCCATCAACGCGACTACAGAACAAGAACATGAAAGTCTTCTTTCCTCACTCAGCACTCAGTACTTTTAAGAAAGAGTCCCGACGCTCTAGACCCTCCCAAGTCATTTGCTCAGTTTCTGAGAGCCGAGTCTAACAGAGCTTATTTGAGAAATCTTAAGGGAATTTCTCAAATACTGTAACAATGACGATACCAAGTCATATAAACCCATACTTTCCTTTCTTTGTCAATAGGTAACTCCTATGATTTTCAACATTGGGTCAGCTAGTGTAACGTGGGGTCAGCAAAGAGTCGAGCAAGGGATGTCAAAATTTGAGCGTTTCCAGGTCAGGAGCGATTTGGCTGTCCAAGCCCAGGTACAGAAATGGTTTGAGCAATTCTACTCAAACAACATCTCCCAAATGGACAGATCAACTCGCCACTTTGATCGACTCAATCTAGCTCTTGCTGAAGGATTTTCCAACGCGGTTCGCCACGCCCATCAAGAATTACCATCCGAAACACCCATTGAAATTGAACTGGCACTCCGGGACGATCAGATAGAAATCCGAATATGGGATTACGGACAACCGTTCGATCCAGACCTTTTAGAGGAACCCTTGCCAGGAACACTCTGCGTAGGAGGATATGGCTGGTTTCTGCTCAGACGCCTTGCTGACCGAGTTGTCTACGAACGCTGCCAGGATGGAAGGAACTGCCTGTTGATTTCAAGCAGTCTCTAAAGAGTCTATCTACCTGTAGCGGGATTTTGTAAAATCACAAATCGGACAAATTGTCTATATATTGTGATAACACAATTGTCGTTAGCGGTGGCTTTTGAATGTCTTGGGCTAACAACTTTTACCGAAAAATTGGGTTTAAAGTAGACTCACAATCGTCAGTTAGTAAATTGAGAGGTAAGACAAACTTGGGTCAGAAAAGTAAGGGTGCAGCTGACCATGTATTTATTTTTCTGGACATTTTTGAGGGTGAAGGAGGCATTCAGTCGTATGTCAAAGATATTTTGCAGGCATATCTGTCACTAGCACCTCAGACGGGTACTACCGCTGAGGTGTTTTTGCTCAGGGATGGTTCGGGATGCGAAAATCCCTTTGACATCTACCCACTTAAGTTTCATTACCTGAAAACACAGTCTCGTCTGCTGGGGCGTCTGAGGTTTGCCGCGGCACTTGGGCGCTGTCTATGGCAACGACGCCCAATCCATGTTTTTTGCGGTCATATTAATCTGGTTCTGCTGACTCAGCTGCTATGTCAGCCGCTGGGCATTCCCTACACCGTTTTGACGTATGGCAAGGAAGTTTGGTACCGATTACCCAATCTGAAGCGTCAGGCGCTGGCTGCCTCGGCGGGAATTTGGACGATCAGCCGCTACAGCCGCGATCGCGCTTGTGTTGCCAATGACTTAGATGCCGAGAAGGTGCAGATATTGCCCTGTGTGGTTGATGGGAACATCTTTACCCCTGGACCGAAATCACCAGTGCTAATGGCGCGGTATGGTCTGGCAGGTGCTAAGGTACTGATGACCGTCGCACGCCTATGGTCTGGGGATATTTATAAGGGTGTCGATGTCACGATTCGGGCCATACCCGCGATCGCAAACGTTTTCCCAGATGTTAAATATCTGGTCATTGGTCGTGGCGACGATCAACCGAGACTGGCACAACTGGCTAGAGATTTGGGCGTTAGCGATCGCGTTGTCTTTGCTGGTTTCGTCCCCACCTCCGACCTAGTAGAACACTACCGCCTTGCTGATGCCTACATCATGCCCTCTCAAGAAGGCTTTGGCATTGTCTATCTAGAGGCAATGGCTTGTGGTAAACCCGTGCTTGCCGGTGACGCTGATGGCTCCGCTGACCCCCTCCAGGACGGACGCCTCGGCTGGCAAGTTCCACACCGAGATTCCGAAGCGGTTGCCGCCGCTTGTATTGAAATTCTCAAAGGTGAGGATCAGCGCTGTAACGGTCAGTGGTTGCGAGAACAGTCCCTTGCCCTATTTGGGAAAGATGCCCTCACCCAGCAGTTAAAACAGCTGCTCGATGCCGTTGCCATATCCCCCCCTTCAGCACCAATAGAGAGTCCTATCTCTCAGGTCAAGACCAATCTGGACTAGGATGGAGATGTTCTATACCATCAGGCATCTTTAAAGGCTACTGTGAACCAGGACATCCCTAAACTTTTTCAGAGCAACCTATCCGGCGTGGGCTGTTGGCTCACTCTTTTAACAACTTTTTTGTTGCTAGGAGCGGTTGGCTTGGGCTGGCTGGTCAAGGGTTTTTTGATTCTGGTTGGCTTAATTATTATCTCACCAGTGATTGGGTGGTTCGGGTTTCGCTGGTGGTTGAGACGCAATCTAGTTGAAGACAAATGTCCAGTTTGTGCCTATGAATTCACTGGTTTTAATCAAACTGAGTGCCAGTGCCCCAATTGTGGGGAACCACTGAAAGTCGAACAGGGCCATTTCAACCGCTTGACGCTTCCCGGTACGATTGATGTTGAAGCGGTAGAGGTATCAGTTCAGCAGATTGAAGATTAGACGCAGCAATGGTTAGCGCGTTCGAGTGATGCGTAGCGTATAGGAATTCTGACCCCCAGCGCGATCGCCTACATAAACCCGATAGGTGCCTTTCTCCCAATATCCTGGGGCTTCAATCTTTCCCCCAGATAAATTATCTGCCTGCACACAGGAACTTCCATTCGGTCCCTCAATCAAGAGCGTCGGCTGACCAGCGCTTTGCACGCTGAAGCGCAAGTAACTGAAATCATCGCTCAAGTTAATTACATGATTCGGCGTTGCCCCACTATTGCTACAGGCTTTGCTCGCTGAGGTGCCTGTGAACTCTAGCGGATTGGGCTGAAAATTAGCCGTAAGCGGCGTCTGAGTGCGAGCCACACCAACACTGGTTAAGAGCATCGCCAAAGCGGTGGGAATAACCATCCAGTCTTTAAATCGTTTCATCTTGTCATTCCCTCACCTTTTTTCAGGTTTCCTAATACAAGTGTCCTAAATTACTAGACGTATGGGGCTGTATCTGTTCCTGTTTACCAACTGTCACTACCCGGAACTTGTTAAGCTGACTTTCTAAAATCACACCAGATGCTCTTGGAGGTTCTGTAGCAAGTTGTTTATAAAGAAGTTTTAGTCCCAGATTACGGTAAATCACAGATGAATCCTCAAGAAAATCGAGACTACGATCGCACACTTCAAGAGCTAGAAACGGAACTGGAGAAAGACCAACCCTTACTATCGCCCGAAACCCAGCCGGGGCAACTCGAAGAGCGCCCAGTCAATGACTCTCAACCGGAAAAGTCGGTGTTAAACCAAGTTGTAAATTGGTTTAACAGCCTTCCGAGTGCTGGTAAAGTTGCTGTAGTCGCGATCGCGGCAATCCTTGGTTTTTCGCTTTTGAGAAGCGTGCTACAACTGGTTGCCTCCCTCATTAGTCTTGCGATATTGGGAGTGCTATTGTACTTGGTGTATAAGTTCTTCGTTGCCCCCCGGTCTTCCCAGTAAGTGCAAACTTCTAACTCGTGGCGTGAGATTTGAGCATGGCTAGCCCTACCATAAAAAGAGGAAAAAATCAAGCGGTTGGTCGGTCGTTTGCGCTGCGACTTAACCTGGCTTTCCCACTAGTGGCGCGACGTTGCGCGGCTGTCCTTTTGGAAGTATCGCTGGTTGCTGGGAGTGCGATGCTTCCTTACAGCATTGGTTCGTTTGCAAAAGACCACTCAACCACTCAGCCTGTTCCCCTGAACCCAGTGCTAGCGTCCACTGAGGAGGCGATCGCTAAAACTCTAGCGCAGCCTTTGCGCGAACAGCTGACTCGGCAGGTAGCACCTCTGACAAATTTATTCTGGTGCGGGGCGCTAGTGCTGCCAGTGGTGGTGACGGGTTGGCAGCTATATCTCCTGGGAAAAACGGGTAAAACCACTCCTAAAGCTTGGTTAGGAGTCCAGGTTGTCACAGCCTCTGGGGCACCTCCGGGTTTGATTCGCGCAGTTTGGCGTGAGGCAGTGGGACGCTGGGGATTGCCGGTAGGAACAGCTTATCTGCTCTGGCGCTACACGGGGGCTTTTCCAGACGGCGGAATTTTGCTGGGACTGGCGGGATTGATGCTACTGGCAGAGAGTGCGAGTTCACTGTTGAACTCTCGACGCCGCACCCTGCACGACCAACTGGCAGGAACCTATGTCTTGGATGCTGCGCGGAGTTTCCCACACTACCCGGAACGCTTTGGGACAGTGCGATCGCACTATCGTGACCAATCGGTCACGCTGGAGGTAGAAGACGGTTGGGACTTGCCTGAGGAGGAGACTGCAACGGCTCAACGGCGTGGCAAAACAGTTACAACTATTGTTCTAACCTCACAACAACCGAACCAGCGACCTCTAAATCTTTGGTTGTGGATGCGCCGACATCCTGGTCTTACCCTGCTGATTATGGCGTTTGCCGGTATGGTGTCTGTACTGGGAACCTTTGTCGGTACCCAAATCTATATTCAAAGTCAGGCGAATCGGCGAGAATTCAAACAGCAGAACAACCAGGTGTTTCTGGCGCTAGTTAAGCAACTAAGCTCCTCTTCGGCGACTGCTGTAGAACAGCGACAAGGAGCGATTCTCGCACTGGCAAGGCTTGACGATTCCCGTGCGGTTCCTTTCCTTGTGGATTTGCTCGGTCAGGAAAAGACGCCCAGCCTGATTGACGCCATCCAGCAAGGTCTGGTAAGTAAAGGTTCGGAAGCCTTACCCCCACTGCAACGCTTGAATCAATCCCTACAAAATGACCAGGAGACGCTACGGCGTCGAGGTACACTTGGGGAGCAGCAGGTGGTTGCTTTGCGGCTACGAGCAACGAACAGAGCGATCGCGAAAATTCTCACAATCTACACCAGTCAACTCCACAATGCCGATCTGAGCCGCACTAACCTGGGTCAGGTTACCAGCGGCTCTGCCCAATTTACCCTAGTTCTGGACAACCTTGACTTGTCCGGCATCAACTTTCGTTCAGCAAATTTGGCAGGAGCGAGTTTACGCAATAGCCGCTTCTACGGACCAGGTGAAGATGGACGCCTTGGCACCTTCGACGATTGGATTACCGACTTGAGCGGTGCTGAGCTTAAAGAAGCTGACCTAACAGGTGCCGTCCTGAAAAACGGTATCATGAATCGCACTAATTTAGTTCGGGCGATTCTGAACCAGGCAAACTTATCCGACAGCCGCTTGGCAAGTGCAAACCTCAGCAGTGCCCAACTGATTGGAGCGGATTTGCGTCAAGCAATCTTAGAAAATGCTAGTCTGACTGGTGCGGATTTGGGGCAGGCAAAATTAGACCGCTCTAATCTTCATGGGGCAAGTCTTGGACAGGTTAAGGCTATGGGAAGCGAGTTCGCGTTTGCTAATTTGACGCAATCGAACTGGCAAGGTGCCGATCTTTCGGGAGCCAATTTGAGCAACGCCAATCTCCAAGATGCTGACCTCAGTTCAACTAAACTGGTTAGGGTGAATCTTAGCAATGCCCAGCTGCAAAATGCCAAGTTACGCAACTCTAACCTGAGCGCGGCTGACTTGCGGGGGGCGAATCTAGCAGGAGCCGATTTTCGGGGAGCCACCTTTACCGCTGCAACACCTAACCAGTCCAATCAATTTATTGAGAAGTTACCAGCGTCTGCGTCAGCTGCCCGTGTGAAGGGCGTTAATTTTGCTAAAGTCAAAAATTTAGATGCTAAGCAAATTAAATTTATCTGTAACTACGGTGGGCATCATCCTCAATGTTCGGATGGGAGATCATAGTCCCCTGAGGTTGAGGGCTCTCGCATTTGGAAAGCACATATCCTGGTTTTTACCGATAAGTTATCGCCCAAATGCTTCGCCCCTACATTAATCCTGATTTTCAGGGCTGTCTGGTAGCCATTCTAATGCTTCCCGTGCGATCGCACACCAATATTCATCCTTATACTCAATCCATCTAGACCTCCGCAAGGGTACTGCCACCATAAGCGCTAGCTTTGGTGGTCA
>CBDTXL010000080.1:0-17332 GCA_965364435.1 uncultured bacterium | reverse complement strand
AGATTCCAAGACTAACGGCAGGATTCTAACATTTGTGGTGCCAAGTGTCTTGCTCTTCGGCATTCCTCTTACCGCTTTACCGCTTGCATCCTACTCCACGCGAGGGTGGGATGAGTTCACTCGTCGCTTTTCTTGTCGGCGTTGGAGAATTCAGGATTAGGTAGATTTTCCAGGAGCGATCGCAGCTTCATGCGATCAATATAAGGCCAGCCCCCTTCTTCTTCAATATCTCTCAAGAGAGCATAAAGTTCCTGCCGATTATCCGGCAACGCTGATTGAAAAAAGTTTTCTCGAATCTCGCGATGCGAATGCTCCAAAGCCCGCAGCAAGGCCAGCAACGCTAGAGTATTACCTTGATGGCTATCTGCTAAAGAACGAATATCAGCGGTAATTGCTTGCAGTTTGACCTGTAACTGCCTTGAATCCAAATCTTTATCACGGTTCATGCCATCAAGTTCAGACAAATTTAATTACTCCCCGCTCCCTACTCCCCACTCCCTACTCCCCACTCCCTAGATATTCTCCTAGGTTCCAAGCGATTAAAAGTTCGCTCGACACAATGAGAGAGCTTTATCCAGACTAAAGGCGACTCTTCCCGTGTACAATGCTCTAATGATGAGCTGAGGCTCACGCATTCGGTGTCGTCCTAGGGACTTTGCTTAACTTGGCATTAGTTCAACAGATGCGATCGCTCACCGAAGTTGGTTGTGTGCCCCAAAATATAGCATGGGTGGAAAGTGAATTGTGGGCATCTCTTGTCGATGTCTTGAGGACAGCAGCTGTGAGAGCTTCTATTTACCGGAGCCCCATTCACGCATCATCCTAATAGAAATTTTCAGATTCAGATATTGACGATTGAGGTTGACCATGAGGTATCGCGCTTTCATTGTTGCCTTCCTGGCTTTGTGTCTGGGAGTGTTAACGGCTTGTAGTGAGGGTCCAGCAAATGCGACTAGTACAGAGCGACTAACTTATGACCAGATTAGAAATACTGGTTTAGCGAATAACTGCCCGCAGCTGTCAGAAACGACTCGCGGTTCTATTCCTGTAGATTCCAGCAAGTCATACGTTATGACAGACATGTGCCTACAGCCAACCACCTTCTTTGTCAAGGAAGAACCCGCCAATAAGCGGCAAGAGGCAGAATTTATTCCGGGCAAGTTATTGACAAGGTACACGTCTAGCCTCGATCAAGTTCGAGGAGATTTAAAAATTGATGAAAATGGAACCCTGACCTTTATTGAAAAAGAGGGTCTCGACTTTCAACCCATCACAGTACAGTTGCCTGGAGGGGAACGAGTACCTTTCCTGTTCACGATTAAAAATTTGGTTGCCAAATCTCAGCCCGGTCTTGATAGCATCAACACCTCTACGGACTTTGAAGGCGAGTTCAAAGTCCCATCCTACCGAGGAGCTGTTTTCCTCGATCCGAAGGGTCGTGGCGTCGCCGCGGGCTACGACAATGCGATCGCCCTGCCATCCCAAGCGGATAGCCAAGACCTAAATCGTACCAATGTGAAGCGCGTGGAAACTATCCCCGGAAAGATCTCTCTCCAAGTTGCTAAAGTCGATAGCCGTACAGGCGAAATTGCTGGGACATTTGAGAGCGACCAGCCCTCCGATACCGACTTGGGTGCTGCTGATCCAAAAGATGTAAGGGTTCGGGGGATATTTTACGCCCGAATTGAACCCGAACAAGCTTAAGTCTCTTTGGCTGAGCGTTGGGTAAAGCATTTCAGTCGTTATTGAAAGAGCTTTTAAAAAGGGGCAGATGCCCCTTTTTTTATGGGTGCTGACTTTCATGGCCAACCTGTTTTGCTAAAAATCATTCTTCTGGCAGTTGAAAAAGTTTTAAGCTTCACCTAGTTCGGAGTAGGGGCGAACCGATAGAAGTTACCTAGCTTCTCCTGTTGAGTTATTCAGACGGATCGTCCCTACTAGCAACTCCCTGACCTGTTTGTTATGTTTATTTACGCCCAGATACTAAGAAGCGATCGGTCCCACCGCTTACTCATCTTCGTGAAATTGCTGGTTTATTAAAACTTAGTTAAATGATAAGATGGTATGACAACAGCCTGCATAGTTCCTACAAGATTAGAGGCTTGCAAAAAAGTCGCTAATCTTCTCATGGCTTAAGTGCAGTTGTCCAAGGGGTGCTAAGAAGCCTTGAAAAACTAAAGCCTGTGTTCCCAATCACAGCAGCAGCTTTCAAGGGAGACTCAAACTGAGTTGAGAGTCTTTAATCAGACTGTGCTCTACCAACCGAATTTTGCCATGCATACCCCTGTTACCCATGACCTGAAGCATGAAAACCTCCGATTATTGCGAGAGTACCAGCTAGTTAGTTCTGCTGAAATTCGCAATCAACTAGTTCATCTGAATTTCGGACTGGTTAGAAAAGAAGCCCATCACTGGGTCAATCAGTGTAGCGAAAGCTACGAAGATTTGCTTCAGGTTGGCTGTATCGGGTTAATTCGCGCAGTTGAAAGGTTTGATATCGCCAAGGGAAGTGCCTTTAGTTCTTTCGCCATTCCCTACATTCGCGGTGAAATTCAGCACTATTTACGAGATCGGGGTTGCTCGGTTCGCATTCCTCGACGCTGGCTGGCACTACGGCAACAGTCTGTGGGAATTACTCAAGATTTACGGGGGCGGTTCAACCGGCAACCGACGGATTCAGAGGTAGCGGCAGCATTAGACATTTCCACGGCAGAATGGCAAGAAATTAAGCTTGCTCATCAAAATCGTGAACCACTAAGCTTAGATACACCCGTTCGAGATCCAGAAGATGGGACGACTAGCTTGGGCGAACTCGTACCCGATCCTAGATATCGCAGTTTTCAGTTAGCGCAAGAGGATCAGATTCGCCTGCAACAAGCTTTGGCTCATCTGGAAAAGCGTACTCGCGAAATTCTGGAATTTGTTTTTTTACACGACTTGACACAAAGAGAGGTCGCCGAACGCTTAGATATCAGTGTTGTTACCGTTTCCCGCCGCGTTAAAAAAGGACTTGATTCGCTGAAAAAGTTAATGAGCGGCTCGGAACGTTGAAAAGCTGCTTTACCAGCAGCTAACAAGCGGTGGAAAAAGAAGAAAAATCTAATGGCAGGGGAGTGGTGCGTAGAGCGACCAATTAGAGTTTCCTTGTTAAATCCCCTTGACGTAAAGCGGGGGATTTAACAAGGAAACTCTAAACTATTAATTTTGGCATATCACTGACGGCTCCGGCTCTGGGGGCGAAAAGGCTGACCCGCGCGGAACTCCCCCGTGTAGCGCTGCCCATTAGTGTAAGTCAGTACCCCTCTGCCCTCAGGCCGACCATTGCGTAATTCTCCTGTGTAGCTCCGATAAGGCTGACCTGGTGGGTAAGTGCAAGTTCCTTTACCCGTAAAGTTGCTACTGTAGAAAGTCCCTTGGCAGCGAATGCCATTAGAGTGTATCAGGACGCCGTTGCCGTTGACTTGACCCAGGTAAAACTCACCCGTGTAGCGTTGCCCAATAACAAAAGCGAATGTCCCTCTGCCGTGGGGCTGACCGTTGCGGACGCCTCCCACGTAGCGATCGCCATTAGAGAATGTAAATGTTCCAGTGCCGTTGGGTAGACCGTTGCGGATGGCTCCTTCGTAGCGGCTATTATTGGCAAACAGGAACATCCCTCTGCCGTTGGGCACACCATTGCTCACTTGTCCCTCATAACGGTCATCATTTTGATACACGAATAGCCCACTGCCGTTAGGTACACCATTGCGAATCTCTCCCTTGTAGTAGTCATAAGGGCTACCGGATTCTCCCTGTGAACCAGATTCTCCCTGTGAGTAGACGCATAGCCCTCTACCGTTGAGTCCTTGGAACTGCCCTTCGCATCGGGTGCCATCCTGGAGTGTGATAGAGGCAGCCCTTGATGGCAGCGGATTACTGAAACTTATGGCGATCTCCAAACTAGAAGCAAGCAAGATCACTATCCCCAGTCGTTGAATCGCAGGAAACATCCGTAAGACCCCTCGCGTTTAATCACTAATTGGGGTAAATGTAGCTTGGCTGTCACGACTGAGTCAATTCACCTGAAAACTTTGTTAAATCTGCTGAGAGTTGACTCTCTCGACGGCTCGACATGAAGTACCAAAAACTGTTTCGATATACTGAAGTTATCTACTAATTGACTCGATTTCTGTTATAGGTAGTTTCTGCGGTGTCTTCTGGCAAAACCTTGGGGGACTGGTCATGCGTCAAGTTTCATTAATTGCATTGGTGAGCGTACTCGCTCTGTTCATAGGAGGCTGTCCCGCTGGTGATGAGGGGCAACAGGCGGTCGAAGGAACCCCTTCGCCAACGCCTGCTGCCTCCCCAGTTCCTCCAAAAACCTCACCCACGGCAAAGCCTTTTGCAAATCCCTTAACGGCAAAGCAACCGGGGACTCCCACAGGGGTGGCTGGATTGATTCCATCCCTGCCAGCTGAGGAGCGAGTCAAACAGATTACTAAAGGACGTAATGATCCATTTGCGGGGCTTCCACTACAGCCGGAAGTAACTGTGTCGCCAAACGAGTCGGGTGGGCAGGGAACCGATACCAGACCTGTGCCACAGGTGGAACCTTTGCCAGGGAGAAGGCCGCCTCCGAACCTTAGGAGAGGAACTACTAGAAATGGTACAAATGGTAGAAATGGTAGAAATGGTACAAATGGTAGAAATAGGGGTGCGATCGCCGCCGCTCCTCCTGTGCCAGGGCTACCCCAGTTTCCGGTACCTCCAAAAGGAGACGTGTCACCTCCTTCCTCTCCCCCTCTACCTGGTCCCAACCTCATACCCCAATTGCCGAAGCTCCCTGAACCAACCCTAGCAAAAGGGATCGAAGTCACAGGAGTGGTTGAAGTGGGTGGTGTGCCTACGGCAATCGTGAAAGTACCGAATGAGCCTGGTCGCTACGTTCGGGAGGGAGAGCGCTTGTCAAATGGGCAGGTGCTAGTCAAGCGGATTGACATGAATCGAGGCTCTACTCCAGTTGTGATTCTGGAGCAATACGGTCAAGAGGTTGCCCGATCAGTTGGGGAAAAACCAGCGGGAGCGCCCACTGGAGAAGCGGGTTCGCCGACAGCGTCTCTTCCCGCCCAGATGGTGGTAAATGCGAATGTCCCTACTCAAGCATGAGTCAGTACCTGTGTAGCCTAGATATAGGAGCCTAAAGAGAGAAGAAGGTAGTGATCAAACAGCTGCGATATCAAATTCGCTGTACTGGGTTACCCTTGGCAGTGTACCGGGAGGTCGCTGCCCACTTGCGGCAAGTGAAAGGGGTGGAAGCTGGTTTAATTCCCCAGACATCGCAGCAGTTTGATTACAACGAAAGTCAGGTTGGTGGCTTGTGGATTCAGTATGCAGACGCTTCTGATTTACAGGGTCGAGAACGGGTGAACCAAATTTTGGCGTATTATCAAAACCGCTACGGTGATTGGGAGGAAGAAACTTCTCAAGTAGTGCGGTGAGACATAATTGGAAGCGAAAATTTCATGGGTTCGATTCAGGCTTTACGAGGAACACGGGACATTCTGCCGGAAGAAGTCGGGTATTGGCAGCAGGTTGAAGCGATGGCACGGCAGATTCTTCATACAGCTGCTTATCAGGAAATTCGTCCTCCAATTTTTGAGCGGACAGAGCTGTTTGAACGGGGTATTGGTGAAGCCACGGATGTCGTAGGGAAGGAAATGTATACCTTCAACGACCGGGCAATCCCACCGCGTTCTGTGACTCTGCGGCCAGAAGGGACAGCAGGCGTAGTCCGAGCGTTTATTCAAAATAGTCTCTACGCCAGTGGAGGAGTGCAACGCCTCTGGTATACCGGACCGATGTTTCGCTACGAAAATCCTCAAGCAGGGCGTCAGCGGCAATTTCACCAACTGGGGGTAGAGGTCATTGGTAGTGCTGATCCACGGGCAGATGCTGAGGTAATTGCGATCGCCACTGATATTCTCCAAAATCTTGGTCTCAAGAATCTGAAACTCGACCTCAACTCAGTAGGAAATGTAGAAGACAGACACCAGTATCGGCAAGCGCTGGTAGACTACCTGACGCCCTACAAAGACGAATTAGACTCAGACTCTCAGGAACGTCTAAGCCGCAACCCTTTGCGAATTCTCGATAGTAAGGATAAACGCACTCAAGAAATTGCGGAAGCGGCCCCCAGCATCCTGGACTATCTTGGAGACTACTCTCAGCGTCACTTTGAACAGGTGCAGCAACTGTTGAGTGATTTAGGGATTAGTTATCAACTCAACCCTCGCCTGGTGCGCGGTTTGGACTACTACACCCACACCGCCTTTGAAATCATCTCCGATGACTTGGGAGCGCAGGCGACGGTTTGTGGTGGCGGTCGCTATGATGGGCTGGTAAAGGAATTGGGGGGTACTGAAACGCCCGCTGTAGGCTGGGCAATTGGTCTGGAACGTTTGGTGCTACTGCTGCAACAACTCTGTGAACCACCACGCCCAGTGCTGGATTTTTATGTGGTATCGAGAGGCGAGGTAGCAGAAGCTCAAGCCCTACAACTGGCTCAGAAGCTCCGTCAGGATGCGTTTGTCGTTGAACTTGACTTGAGCGGTAGTGCCTTTGGTAAGCAGTTTAAACGGGCTGACCGCAGTGGCGCAGTTGCCTGCTTGGTACTGGGAGATGCAGAGGCAGAGAGTAAAACGGTAAATCTGAAGTGGCTCAAGTCTGGAGAACAAAAGGCGATCGCACAAGCTGATTTACTGGAAAAGACGGATGAGCTACGACACCAGATTGATAGCTTTAAATAAAAATTAGTGGTTGGTGAATAGTTGTTTGTAGCCGAACTTCTAACAGCCATTAGACTGAAGAAATTCAGGACTTACGCCATATCCGCCAGTTAGTACCCCTAACTCTCCAACAAGAGGGGGGAAGATCTAACTCCGGGTGTGGTCATGCACCAGTTGGTGGGGATGGAGGAGATGAGGAGGATGGGGGAGATGAGGGAGAAAATATATCTCAATCTTCCTCACCTTCCCCACCTTCACTCTTCGCAAAAAGACCAACTACTTATGACCACACCCTCTAACTCCCCCCAGATCAAAAGGAGTTGGGGGAAAGTGGCTAAGTCCTGAAATTAAATATTGGATGCTAGACATTAGACTCTAGACGGAAGCGCCTTCCACAGTCCAAACTGATGGCTAATAGAAGAATCGCTAACAAAAGAATCCCGAACAACTATGGAATATTGGGAATTTTTACTACAGAAAGAGGGCGATCGCAACTGGCAGCCCATAAAGTCGCCAAGGATTGAAATCGAAGCAGGTCGGTATCGGGTGGTTGCTCACTCAACCCGTACCAATAGTGATGTAGAAATTTGCGTGATTCATGATAGCACTGAGGAAGTCCCGCCGAAGCGACGGTCTCAGAAGCGATCGCGTCGCACTAACCCAGAAGGCTTAATGGTTGTTATTCCCTTCACTTACCTCAAGCCAGGTCTTTGGGAGCTACGTTGCTGTGGCGATATTATGTCCGATTTCCTGGGTAACTCCTGGCAGCAATCTGTTCAACTGCAAGTCTTACCAAAAGCCGCAGAAGTTTTGCTTGCCTGTGAACCGGCAGTACCCGTGGTGGATGATACCCAGACAGATGTTCAGGAAAGTTTGAGCGAAGATTCCTCCTATACTTCTGACCCTGACCGAACTGTTGAACCCGCACCAACAGAAATCCAGGCGGTTCCTCTATCACCGATTGCCGCAGAAGTAGCGGTTCTTGGTGATAGAGATTGGGAAAAGTCTTCCCCACTCCCCAATCCCCAGTCCCCAATCCCCACTCTCCAGCCTGCGACCTTGGCAGATCCAGTAGTTCCCCTTGAGCAAACTGAGGCAGACGAGCATCTAGTCGCACTTACCGGCAACTCTGCTGAGGTGGCGATGCCAACAAACCCCATCTTGGATCAATCGTTGCAGATGCTTGAGCAAATCCTACAGCAGGTGCTTGAGCCGGTATTGCAGGAGTTTGAGCGGTCTGAATCTCCAGAATCGGAGATAGCAGTAACAGCTGAGTCAGAGTTGAGCTTAGAGACAGGTTCCAATGAGCAAGGGCTAATATTAACCCTCGACGCGGACGCCTTAGTAACACGGCGGGGAGAATCTTTGACCATTGCTGGGCAAGTGGATGTCTTGGACATCAATCAGCTTAATGGCAGTGAAACTTCCAGTGCTGTGAACGAGCTTTTCCAAGGAAGCCTACGCTATCAGCTGCGCGATCCTCAAACCTCAAAAGTCCTACTTGATGTACAACAGCCATTACCAGAACAGGCGCTACCGTTGGCGTTTAGCCATACCCTAGAAATTCCCCCAGACTGCAAAACCCGTCTGATTTTGGGAAAAGTCACGCTATATGGCTCAACCTCAAGGGCTTTGGCAAGTCAACCGTTTAGTGTCACTGCTGATTTAGACGAATTACTGGGAGCGATTATTCCTGGAACCAAGGTGATGCCTGTGGCAAAAATGCTGGTACTCGCCAATAAGCTCGCTACCTCCCCAGAAAATGAGCTAGAGCAGCCCGAATCGGCTTCAACCCCCTTGACTCAGGCTTTGCTTGACCTAATAGACACTTCTAAAAGTCCTCAGTCTCTCCCCTTGCAACCCGCATCCCGGCAACCTTTACCTCCACAAATTTACCAACCTGCTCCCACTCCCAGAGCGTCTAAATTTCTCCAACTGCCCAAATTCCCAAAGGTGCAGCCCGTTGCCACGAGTGCAGAATCCTCGGCTGCTGTGAGTTCTCCTGACAAGGTTGAGGTGAAGCAGGAAGACCCTGTAGAGCAGCCAGACGACCTTTCCCCCGAACCTCCAAATTCCCTACTAGAGGACAGGAGTGGAGAAGACACTGCACCAGAGTCACAATACCAGGAGGCAGAGCGTCGGTCGGAGGAGGGAATTTCAGGGGACGATACAGTACCAGTGGCAGATTCTTCCTCTAGTGCCTTGGTCTTAAGCCAAGTGTCAGACTCTCCAGTGACCGTAGCAGATTCTGAGCAGAATATCTCAAATGCGACCGAGACGCCTGAACATACAGAATCAACAGCTGATTCCCCGATTAGTGACTCTGATGCGATCGCTCTTTGGGACGAAACACAACCACAGAAGCAATCAGCTGAGCCGGTTGCCGATAACCGTACTGCCGTCGATAACGCTTTCCAAGCCTTAAAATTACAAGACCGTTTTTGGTTACGGCTGAATTCTCTGGCAGCAGATGCTGAATTGTCGGAATGGTTGAGGTCGGAGATCCCCTCTTCTACCAACCCAGAAGATGAGGTTGAAGTTAGACAACAGCTAAATTCTGATACCCCACTTCCTGATTTTGAGGAAGTCACACAACAGCTAAATTCTGAGCAACTAATCGCTGATTTTGATGAATCTATTTGGGAGGAAGAAACCGAGGAGTTCGGCAGTGCGATCGCTGATCTAGACCAGCTACAACCGCATCCCCTAGAAGAGAGTACTTCCCCAGAGGTGGAAATGCCTGCTCAGCGGCCTCTGGTAAACCTCGCGAATAAAGACTGGGCGGCTCAAGAAATTGTCGTAGAAGACGATGAGTTTCCCACACTAGAACAACCGCAGGTCAGACATGATGCTTCTGGAATGCCTTCCCAAACTCGGCAGCTTGACCCCCATCCCGAACCCAGGAGTCTCTCGCCGCAGCAGTTGGAGTCACCACTACCGGCACCCACAATCTTCGTACCCACAAAGGAACTGGCAGCTGGTGAACCAGTGATAGTCCGCGTAAAATTGCCGCTTGATTCGGTTCGTCTTTGTGTCAAGCTGTGGCTTCAAGACCGGCAAAGTCGCTCTCTACTGGATGGCCCGCGCTGGTTAATGGATTTGTTACCCGATGGCTCCGGGCATCTGGAGGCGATGACTCAGTTGACGATTCCGTTTGGGAGTGCAGAAATCCGGTTTGAAGCGATCGCGGTTGATATCTATAGTCAGCGAGAGAGCCACAAAGTTATGGTTGACTGTGTGGTCGTTCCTCCTGACTTGCCGAACATTTCTCTAGATGACTTTGAGGCGTAATGGCGTTTCGCGATCGCTCCACTGAGTAGGCGCTGAAGCTTTTGAAGAAGAGCGATCGCGTCTTTTGCGATAGCGAAGCGCTGCTGCTTACAGCTGATCGCTCTGTGATGGATACCTTTAATACCGATTTTTGTCTAAACAACCGTATTCTTAGATACATTGTATTTTTGCTTTAGTTGTGAGAATATTTCAGCATGATTCCCCGCTGGAATAGACATACAAAAAAATAGTCAGTAGAACGAAAACTCATGTCTGACATCAAAAAGCTTGGTCAATCTTGGATATTTAATTGGTTTTTTGGCTTTAGCGAGATCCCTACAGATGAAGATTGTTGCATTTATATGAAATCAGTTTTATGTTGCGCTAAAGGAGATGGAGTTCTCTCAAGCGAAGAAAAAGATTGGGCTATTGGATTCTGTGCATCCTGGGGAGTAGCAGACTGGGTAATTGAAGAGCTAAAAGCATATGAAGCAGATGAAGATATAGAAGAGGTAATTGCTCGCTCTCCTCAAGTATCTATTGCACAAAGAGATTTACTTCTCACAGCAATTAGAGCTTCTGCTGCTGATGGAGAACTTCATGAACAGGAAAAGAAAAAAATTCGGCAAATGGCTTCTATTATAGGAGTCAAAGAAGAGATAGTAGAACAGTTAGAGCAGCTACACCAAGAAGAATTAGCATTACGGCAAAAGCGTGTTAAGCTGCTATATCCGGAGAAAAGCCCCTATTAGTAATCTACATCTAAGTAACTATATTCAACCCCAACGCTAAACCATTCAAAATTTGCTTAGTTGCTTCTTAAAAAATTAAGAAGATTTAGAAGTAATAACTTTGAATTAAAGCAAAGGCTATGGGGTGACAATTTTGGGCGTTGTTGCGTTATCATCAACTGTTCTGCAAAAGGTGATAAAGATGTCCCAACTGTCATTATCAGTAGACCGAAGACTTCTGCGATAGCGAAGCACTGCTGCTTAGAGCAGATCGCTCTGCCTAATTGCAAATCGTGTAGCTTTTGATACTAATTCTCGGAGAGTAAACAAAAGCTAGTTGCTTGAAATGAATCATAAAATTAGCTTATGGTTTCAAGGCAGAGAAGCAACCCATATCAGCTATATGCCAAGTAAACTTCACAAACGACCTCATAAGCCCGATCTACTGTTTGACGTAAGAATTCCAGCATTGGTTTAAGGGGAAACAACTTGGAAAAAACTTGCCTTGAGTTTCTTCTAGTCACTACCTGGCCTAGCTTACTCTAACCCTGTGTTCCATCCAACTGAGAACCGCTATAGAAACGTTCAAGAAAATACCGCCAGTTCAATCAAACCGGCGGTACATGCTTTTGATCAGTATTGAGGTGTCAAACAAGCATCAAATTAGTTGACCGTTAACCTCAGCGAAGGTAAGCCCTACAGAGAGGAACCGAGTCCTGCGTAGGCACCATAGAAGAACAGACCGAGAATTGTGAGTACACCCATACCCGCAACAGTTGCAACGATCCACAAAGGAATTTTTCCACTTCCAGACACAGCTTATACCTCCTAATTCAACTCAACAATGATTACGCTTACACCCAGTTAATTGAAGAAATAACTGGAGAAAAGAATACCGAGAACAAAAACCAGTAAGAGACCTAAGTAAAGAGAAGTCCGATTGAGTTCAACCGGCTGTTTATTAGGATTTGGAACCCGATCTGCCATACTTGTTTCTCCTATCGTTGAATAAATTGCATAGCTGCGATCGCGCCTAAGAAGAAGACAGACGGTACTGCCAGTGTATGAACAGCCAGCCATCTAACCGTAAAAATGGGATAGGAAACTGGCTGATTGGGATTATTACTCGTCATAGTTTTCAACCTTGTTTACAAAAACTTACTTGCCAATATATTGTTCGACTTGCTGTTTTGCTTCGTAGCGATCGCTTACAATTGGCAATTCCTGACGCTCTTGGGTGAAATACTCATCCGGACGTGGTGTCCCAAACGCATCGTAGGCAAGACCCGTGCTGACAAATAACCAGCCTGCGATAAACAGGGCGGGGATAGTGATGCTGTGAATTACCCAGTAACGAACGCTTGTAATAATGTCTCCAAACGGACGCTCTCCAGTGGTACCTGACATTGCTGATTCCTCCTTCCAATAACTGTTGAAAACTCACTAACTATCATACGAAACCTGCATGCATTTGGTACAAGCGATTTCAATTGCCTTAAGCTGCTTGTTGAGGCGGCTCGTACTTTAGTAAAACACCCTTCTGACCAATAATAAATCCCTGTTCTGGTGTTAAGAAGACAATTTTGTACAAGTTCGAGGGGACATCTTCAATCCCACGGTCTTTCTGCCAGGTCTTCCCCCCATCCAAGCTCACCAAGAGATTACCACTGCCACCCGTCACCCAAATTTCCTCTGGTGTTCGATAGGCTAAGTCGAGTAACCCCCAGCTTGTTGAAAATTCTGGAGTTTGAGGCTCGTCCCAGGCTTCGGGGTCTTCTGTGCTGCTAAACTGCAACTTACCACCCCGCGCCAGCACCCAAAGACGCCCATCTTTACCAAATCCCATATTCTGAAGACGCTGCGAACTGTTGCGCTGATGCTGTACCCAAGCATTCTGTCCCGGTTCCCACGTCGAGTAGAAGTTACCTCTAGCAGAAACAGCGACGTATTTGCCATCGTCAGACCGTGCCAGATTACGGACAACGCCCACCGCCTCTTCAACCATCGCTTTCCAAGTCTGACCACCATCTTTAGTCTGATAAATTGCCCCAACATCGGTGGTCATCTCTGCTGATTTTGGTCCGAGTGCCACAATTGTGTTGGGCGAACCCGGTAACTTTGCGCTTAAAGGGATGCGAGACCAAGATGCTCCGCCATCGGTTGTATGAAGCAGAATTCCGGGTTCGCCGGTAATCCAGCCTTCATCACCGTCAAAGCTTACAGACGTGAAGCGATAACCCTGCTCTCCTAGCTCCAGTCCTTTATCTTTCCAGGTCTTGCCGCCATCTGTTGTTTCTAAAATTGTGGAATTACTGCCCACCAGCCATCCATGACTGGGGTTCCCTGTAAAACCAACGTCCTGTATGGTCGCGTCTGTTGGCAAGGGCACCACCTGCCAGGGGTTATAGCTCAGGGATTGAGTATAACTACAGCTGACACAAATGAGGGCAACCGCCAACAATATTACGATTTGTTTCAGCGTTTTCACTAAATAGCTCATAACGTCCAGAACTGGTAAAAGCGAATTTTCTGTCCTTCGGAGTGGCAGCGATTTCTCAGGTTGACTGATACCCGTGCATTGCGATGCTCTTTCTCCAGCCGTTTTGAAGCTCACACCCTCAGCAATACAAGCGATTCCTGGGAGGTCATCACCCCAAAACAGCAACCCAACCGCGCTGAGTTCAGCGCAAGCCGTAGAGACTTAGAAAGAATAAAAAGCCCACGGCTAAGGCACCAAAAATTAGAAGATTTTTCTGCCCTGGTGTCAAACGGTTGACACCAAAGCCATAGCTCAGGTTCTCCTGAAACCCAGAAGGGGCATTACTCGAACCAATACTCTCAAACTGAGAAGTCCGAACGCCGCAAACGGGACAACGCCAGTCGCTTGGCAACTCGGCAAAAGGTGTCCCAGGCGGGATATTACTATTACTATCTCCCTTACTCGGCTCATAAACGTAGCCGCAAGAGCGACATTCGTAACGCTCCGGTGCTTGTTCAGCAAGGGTTTGCTCTTTGGCTGGTTCGCTCATTGCTCACAGAAAAAATTAGGAAGCAAATCTTAAAATCTATGTTAAAAATTATCGCATAACTGTGCGAATTTCTTAACTTAAAGTCAGATTCGCGCATCCGCCCTTGGGGTTAAGGGGACGCGATTGAGTGAAGGTAGGCGATCGCGTTGGCTGAGTAGAGTACCGTCTTACCCTGTCCGTACTGACTCTGCGCCGAGGCAAGGGAAAGCTCTCTCTTTGATTAAGGGACGTAGTTCAGCAGGCTCGGAGCGTGGGGTTCGGTGCGATTTAGCTCACAAGTGCGATCGCGAGATAGCTTCAAACACGCTGTCTGGCCCCCCGGCATTGAAGGCAGGAGTGAGAGGGAGCGATAAGCGGCTGACTCTTGTATCGATGGCAGCGTTCTCTATTGCTCTGTTGTTTCGGCAATCAGCTCGAACCGCTACAGGGAGCGCCAATGGATACGATTGCTTTTCGTAATGATCTGACTCAGTTTCTCAAATTCGGACAAAACGACAGAACCCATATAATGTAAGTATTGTAAAGAAGTAATAAACCAAGTTTTTAGCGGCAGTTACCCATTGTGTTTGTTCTTAGCGGCTACGAGTATCTCTTAGGCTTCTTATTGGTTTGTAGTTTAGTTCCGTTCCTGGCACTGTCTGCATCCAAGCTTCTGCGACCCAGCACTCGTGGTCCAGAGCGGCGTACCACCTACGAATCCGGGATGGAACCGATAGGGGGAGCATGGATTCAGTTCAACATCCGTTACTACATGTTTGCGCTCGTCTTCGTGATTTTCGATGTTGAAACGGTGTTCCTGTATCCCTGGGCTGTCGCCTTCAGTCGTCTCGGACTACTGGCTTTCATTGAAGCCCTTATCTTTATTGCAATTCTTGTGGTTGCTCTTGTTTACGCATGGCGCAAAGGAGCCCTCGAATGGTCATGAACCCCAACCTTACAACTGACAGCGCTGCCTTAGCTAAGCAGCAAAAAGAACAAATTCTCAACCCGATTGAGCGACCGAGTATCACTCAAGGCCTTTCAGAAAATGTAATTCTGACAACAGTAGATGACCTTTACAACTGGGCGCGGCTTTCCAGTCTGTGGCCTATGCTGTACGGAACCGCCTGCTGCTTCATCGAATTTGCCGCTTTGATTGGTTCTCGGTTTGACTTTGACCGCTTTGGTCTGGTTCCTCGTTCTAGCCCCAGGCAAGCCGATTTAATCATTACCGCTGGTACCATAACCATGAAAATGGCACCGGCGCTGGTTCGTCTCTATGAGCAAATGCCAGAACCCAAATACGTGATAGCAATGGGTGCTTGCACGATCACTGGCGGTATGTTCAGCGTCGATTCCCCGACAACCGTGCGAGGAGTGGATAAGTTAATCCCTGTGGATGTCTACCTCCCTGGCTGTCCTCCTCGCCCAGAAGCGATTATCGATGCAATCATTAAGCTGCGTAAGAAGGTTTCCAACGATTCCATGCAGGAGCGAGGTCAGCTTAAGCAGACGCATCGATACTACAGCACAACTCACAACATGAAAGCTGTGCCGGATATCTTGACTGGGAAGTATCTACAGTCTGAGACGCGCTATAGCCCGCCCAAGGAGTTGACCGAAGCGATGGGGCTGCCAGTACCACCTGCCCTTAAGTCTTCCCAAAAGCAGGAGGTAGATCGTGGCTGAAGAATCGAAACCAGCAGCGGAAGCATCCCAGCTAGTAGAGACGGGCAAAGTCTCAGGCTGGCTGACGGAAAACGGCTTTGAGCATGAGTTAATGGAGCAGGATCACCTAGGGGTTGAGGTGATCAAAGTTGACCCAGAAGTCTTGCTTCCGATCGCAACGGCTCTCTATGCTTATGGGTTTAACTACCTACAGTGTCAAGGTGGCTATGATGTCGGACCCGGTGAAGAGTTGGTCAGCTTTTACCAATTGATTAAACTCAGTGATGATGCCGACAAACCTGAGGAAGTGCGCGTCAAGGTGTTCCTGCCGCGAGAGAATCCGAGAGTGCCTTCAGTGTACTGGATTTGGAAAGCCGCAGACTGGCAAGAGCGGGAAACCTACGATATGTTCGGCATTGTTTATGAAGGGCATCCGAACTTGAAGCGGTTATTGATGCCGGAAGATTGGGTAGGCTGGCCGTTGCGGAAAGATTATATCTCGCCTGACTTTTACGAGTTGCAGGATGCGTATTAATCAAAAGGGCACCTGAATCTCCTAATTTCTCGAAAGCACCCGCTTGTTGCTCTCAATTGGGTGCTTATTTTTACCCTAGAAAACTCAACTTTGGTACATCATTGTATGAATCTACTCCCGCTGCTGGTATCGTGCAACCGTCGATTAGGCACCCAGAAGGAACAACTTTCTCCGACAGACAGCGGCAAAATTACACGGACTCGTCAGTCAACGCCAATAGCTCATTGCCACATATTCAGGACAGGTCTAGCATTTTTGGGTCTGGCAGCACTATTAGGAATTGACTTAGCCGGAGGAGGAATGGGTTCTCAAGTTGCCCAGGCTGCCCCACAGTCATCTGTCGGCAATGGCGTTACCTTCACCTGCAATGATACTGAAGCGAAAATCAAATCTAAAAAGGGTCCCTCGCTGAAGTTTGGGCAAACAAGTATCTACATCGGTTACCAGCAAGTCTCGTCGATTAACAAAGACCCACGTATCATCCGTTTCGACAAGGGCGTCAAGACTTGGTGCCGTAGTGATTACGAAACGACTGGTGATGATGGCACAGGCTACGGATTGCTCTGGGATGGCGGAAACGTTCTGTATGGTGTTTTTAGTTCCACGGGCACACAGCCTGGTAATGATTTTCGTCGCTTTGCTACTAATGGTTGGCTGACTAGCTACGGCAGTGGCGGCGGAGCTAAAATAGCAGTCCTAGCTGGGATTAATCCAGCAAACGGTAACGTTAACTACGCCACGTTTGTATCTGCTAAAAAGCCGAGTAATGGAAAGACTAATAGCCTGAAAATCAAAGGTTTATCCTGGACAGGTACAAGTGTTGTTGTTCAGGCAGACTCGTATTTTTCTCCTCGTCGGCCTAATACGACTGCGATGATTTGCTCAGGTTCATCACCCTTTAACTACACACTGAGATTCGCGAGCAACTTAAGAACGGTGCTATCCGCAACGGCCGCTCGGTGTTATTGACAAAAAGCACTGTCTAGGGGTGTTCTTTCTCTGTGCGAGAGCGTTGCGCTGCTGCGTTCGCGTAGCGTCTCGCAGAGAAGCGCAGATCGCTACTACGCTAACGCCCCTAAAAAAGCGAGCATCCATTGGGATGCAAATGTAAACCGAAGCTGGGGAAGCTGGGGGAGAAAAGTCTGCTATTTTTGACCGCAGCTTGGTATGAGAGTATTTCTGCAAAAATGGGATGCTCCCCCTAAAAGATTCATAGGTTGGGAGTTTTGTCAAATAATTCTCCTGAACCGACGCTCTAGATATCAACGAAAATAAAGCTTAGCAAGCTTTTGAGACTTCCTAGCCTAAAGATCCTTCTTTTGAAACATCGAGTTTCATAAAAAATCGCATATTCTA
>CBDTXL010000079.1:0-17370 GCA_965364435.1 uncultured bacterium | reverse complement strand
TGAGTCTAGGAAATGCTTAACTCGTTCTGACAAGAAAACAGTAAGGATATCTGCTCACTCTCCCTCATTCTAGAAGGCTTGCCACTGGAATACTGGGTGTGAATACAGGATACTAAAATCGTTAGGTGCAGTGCGCCCTTTCCTACCGACCCAAAAATCTCTTTCCTTGTGGAAATTCTAATTGTTCTCCTACTGATCGTAGTCAACGGCATCTTTGTGATGTCAGAGATGGCGCTTGTCTCAGTCCGGAAGGTGCGGCTGCAACAGATCGCCAACCAGGGAAATGCCGAAGCCCGCATTGCCTTAGAACTGGCTAATGCTCCGAATCAGTTTCTGGGTACCGTTCAGATTGGGATAACACTCCTGGCGATTGTCTCCGGTGCCTTTGGTGAATCGGTCATCTCTGCGAGACTAAGGCCTCTGTTAAAGCTTATCCCCTGGCTGGCACGCTATAGTGATGCTCTAGCTGCGGCAATCGCGATTTTGGTCATCACCTATCTGACGCTGGTGATTGGCGAACTAATGCCCAAGCGAATGGCGTTAAACAACCCGGAACGGATTGCCTCTGCCGTCGCTATCCCAATGCAACTGTTGTCTAAAATTACCCATCCCGTGGTTCAGCTGTTGAACGCTTCGACTGAGCTGATCATGCGGCTGTTGGGCATCAGACCGTCCACAGAGCCACTGGTGACCGAGGAAGAGATCAGAGTCTTAATCGAGCAAGGCACCGAGGCAGGAACGTTTGAAGAAGCTGAACAAGACATGCTCAATCGCGTGTTCCGTCTAGGAGACCGACGAGTCAGTGCCTTGATGACGCCGCGACCTGATATTGTCTGGCTTGACCTGGACGACCCAGCTGAAACGAACCGGCAACTTATTATTAATAGCGCCCATTCTCGCTTTCTGGTCTGTCAAGGTGAGCTTGACAATGTGCTGGGCATCCTCCAGGTTAATGATTTGCTAGCCCGTTGTCTCACCAATCAGCCGCTTGACCTAACAACAGCGTTGCGACGCCCGTTATATGTGCCAGAAAGCACGCCCGGTTTAAAAGTCTTGGAGTTGTTTAAGCAATCGAGTACTCACATCGCGATCGTCGTTGATGAATATGGTGTGCTTCAAGGATTGGTCACCCTCAACGACATCTTAGAAGAAATTGTTGGAGATATCCCCTCCATTGATCAGATCGACGAGCCACAAGCTGTGCAGCGTGAAGATGGTTCCTGGTTGGTCGATGGAATGTTACCCGTGGAAGAGTTTTTTGAACTGTTTAATCTTGATGAGTTGCCAAGAGAGCAACGGGGCAACTATCACACAATGGGCGGCTTCGTGATTACCAATCTGGGACGTATCCCAACTGCCGCCGATCATTTTGAGTGGCAGGGCATGCGCTTTGAAGTTATGGATATGGACGGCAACCGCGTTGATAAGGTGTTAGTAGTGCCAGTGCCAGATAAGCCGACGCCTGAGGAATAAATACTCCCTTCCCGGTCTAAGAATACCTATGTTGAGGGAGCCCTTGGAAGCTGGGGGAGCTGAGGGAGTTGGGGGAGTTAGAAATAGGTAATCTTCTGGCTCCGAAGGGAGTAACTGGGGGGTCTGACCCCTCCCCAACCCCTCTCCTAAGAGGGGAGGGCTTTCATGCTCCCCCTTCCCTTGTAGGGAAGGGGGCTGGGGGGTTAGGTTTTTCGATTTGTTGAGAAGGGTGCAAGATCTGAGTATTAAACCTTCTTGCTTATCAGTTTTGAAGCCTAGGCGATTCATCCTTCCTAAGAATAATTTTCATTAGTTTCTGCATAAAGTTAATGATATTGTGAAGCTTCTTGAATCAAGAGGCTTTCAAGTTTACTATGAAAATGTGTAGATTGGTACTATCGAAAGGAAGAGTCTCGTTGGACTCGAATGAACGATGAGAGTTGATAGCGTCGGGCGCATCCGATGCAAGCAAATGTATTTTCTGAAGTACTGGTTAAATCAGCTTTACAGGCTTGCTTGGGGATGCACCCCACTTGGAAATACACCGCTAATTTTCCCTTACAGATTTCTGTAGGTTTTTAGAAGCGGTTAAGGATCTGGTAATAAAATTCACCAATCAGTTTTTCAGATCAGATAAGCATAGGCTTCTGTTGTGCCATCTCAAAAAAACTAGGCTCTACTCGAAAAACTTTACTCATGGCTTGGTTCAAACGATCATCACGCTTCACAATACTAGCGGTGGTTTTGCTGCTAGATCTTGCCGTTAAGATTCCCCAATCGGTGCAAGCTCAGTTGAGACCGAACTCACTGGGCAGCAAGCTACCGAACCAAGGGAAATCATTCCAACCACCGACTCCCTCCGGAGACTTTCGCCCACTGCATCTGGCAGGAGAAGGTGCTACTCTGATAAGCCAAGGGAGCCAAACCCAATTCCGAGCGCCCCGTTCCCCAGAAAATCCATCTCCTGAGAATACCCAAGGCGGCGGATCGCGGGGTCCGTGCATCGAGAGTGGCTCACTCGTTCCCTTAGTTCCAGCTTCCGGGGGAGTAACGGTTGCTGAAAATCCAACTGTTTCTTGGTATATGCCCCAGATTTCCCCTAAGTATGCAGAAGCACCAGCCGTGGAGTTGGTGCTAATGGATGCAAACAGGAAGCAGGTTTACTCAGCCTTGTATCCCTTGATGAAGTCCCCTGAAGGTGTGGTAGGCGCTCCTGGGATCATGAGCTTAACTATTGCTAACCTGTACCCGATGAAGATTGGTCAGGACTATTACTGGGAGTTAAGGGTAAGGTGTAATTACACAGAGGCAGACCGGGCAGACGATCTGGTTGTAGAAGGCAGACTCAAGCGAGTCGAACCCAACCCAACTCTTGCACTTCGTATCCAGCAGGCAACTCCCAAAGAGCGTGTTGCTCTCTATGCAAATGCTCAACTTTGGTATGATGCGTTCGCTACTCTGGTCGAACTACAGCGCGATCGCCCTAATGACACTGAGCTGGCAGCTACCTGGGACAAACTTCTCACTTCGATGGGACTCTAAACAATTTCCTAAAAAAATGTCTCAACTATACATCAAAACAAACATAGCGAAAACCTGAGAACAAACATCGGTTAAAGAACCTCACCGGATCGTAACTTCCAGCTTGTAACTGGCGTTCCCTCTTGTTCCACCGACGATCACAGAATAGTCTCCTGACGAAGGCAATACACTGCGCCAGCTAGTAGCCTCTTCCTTGAGTAACTCTCCATTCGGAGCCTGGATATCGAAAACCGCATTTTTCTCAAGGGACGTAATGTTGAGTATCATTGTCTGACCTTCCCTGGCACCCAGCAGATAAATATCTCTAGTACCTCGTACTACAGCGTCTTCTACAACCGCTGAACTAGCACCTCGTGCAAACCGAATGCGTCGTGTGCGAGACTCTTGAGAAATTAAGAGGGTTGGTTTAACTGTTGCCCCATCCTGGAGTGTGGAGTTCCCCCTTGTCGGCGATGGTCTAGAGGTATGAGCCGTTTTTGCGGTGAGTGAACTCAGCTCAACAGCCGCCATCTGAGTGGGGGCGACAGCTATGAAAATGATCGCTCCGGAGAAAAAAGCCCTAAGTTTCATAAATCTTGATTCCCGCTTCCTCAGAAACTCCTAATGTAAGTCCTGTCCAATCGATATGCCCTCTCCCCCTAGCAAGAGCAGCCATCAGACGGTCATGCAACAAGCTGGCGAGTGGCATAGGTCTGGCTTAAACCACTGATAACAAACCAACTGGATGTCTTCAGCTTTGATCATCTCCAGCGGGCTTAAATCCTCCTCCTCGTTAATCTCATGATATAAGTCTTGCTCAACAAAGAATTCATCAAGCTCAGATACCAACGTCTCTAAGTCTTGGCTTTCAGCGTAATTCTCCCAGATGGGCTTGATGTCTCGCTCATAGCTACGGAGATTACCTGTAGTCATTACCCTCAGCACCCGTTCTTTGACTTCCTGGTATTCTGGAGCTGGCGCATCGAGGGTCAGCTGAGTCAGGGCGTAGTGGATTTTTTGCAACAGCTTGCTGAGCGGAGGCTTCAGCTTTCCGATCACCTGTCGCCTTTTGAAGTCTTGTAGCAAATTGTGTACAGAGCGTTCCAAAACTTCAAAGATGTCGTTATCAAAAGGCACTGGCTGCATATCGTCAGGGTTGGGGTAGTCATCAGCCTTGCACCTTAACCAGTTAAAAATTTTCCGCTTCTCACTAATCCGCTGTTCAGGTTCAGTAGAGATAGTTCCGTTAATTCGGGGGTAGAAGTGCCAGAAGTGTCTGTCTCTAGCACGGAACGCTAGAAAAACTCCATCTAGATCTTTGGAAAAGCCGATGCGGGTGCTGTGAATTCCCAAGGGAATCTCCTCAGCAGCTTCCTTGCCAACTTGTTGAAGAAACTCTATCAACGGGAATCGCATTTCATCGAGAGAAACTAAATCTGCTGCTTGTTCCAACTCTTCGAGTATTGCCGCTTTCTCCGCGTCGGTTTCTGCTTGCTTGAGTCGCCGCAGTTCTTCTAAGGATTTTTCTGAGATTACTTCTCCAAGAACGCTGCCATCTAACCCTACCATTTCGTCAATGTCGGCGATCCGTTTTTGTAATCTGGCGACTAATCCCAACAATTCCTCTAGACCTTCTTCTGGAAAGCAGTTGTAAATGAACAACTCCTGATAATTGGTTCCCAGACGGTCAATCCGTCCAGCACGCTGAATCATTCGCACGGGGTTCCAGTGCAGGTCATAGTTAACCAAAACTCCGGCATCTTGCAGATTTTGTCCTTCTGATAGAACATCGGTACAGATGAGAATATCAATCTCTTTACTTTGATATTCTTGTAGTTCTTCTTCATTCTCACAGTTAGCTTTGGGAGCAAAGTATTTTACTTTCTCCTGTCGCTGCTTGCTTTTTGTGTCGCCAGTGATTAGGTCGATGGTTGGTTGCCGCCCATTCACCTGCATTTCTTCTAACCAGGCGCTATCTTTTAATAGCTCACTGTACAAATATTTGGCAGTATCCTTGAAGTAGCTGAACACCAGAATCTTCCGTTCCTTGAGATGATGGCATAGCAGATGCTTGAATGCCTCTAGCTTGCGGTCAGAGTCTTGACCAATCTCCACTGCCTCCTTAATCTGGTTAAGTTTATTCAGAATACCTTCAAGACTTTTCAAGTCAGAGGCGATCGCCCTTTGCAGTTCATCGGTACGATAGTCCTTGGGGTCAACTTCATTAAGAGACGAAATCAGCTCCTCAATTGCCGTGCTTTCAGTTTCATCGGTTTCGGCTGCTAAAATCTTGCGGAAAATCTTACTTTCCAGCAGTTTTCCATCATGCAGGTATTGATAAAATTTTTGCTGAAACTGCATCTGGTAGCTGAGGCTGTTCTCAAAAGCAATCAACGAACTTTCCAGTCGCTTCAGATACAGCGTTTTCATCAGAGCCACTAAGGCTTCATTACGCTTTACCTGAGCTTTATCCTCCTTGTCTTTCTTTTTCTTAAACTCCCGAATGTTGTACGGTGCGAGGTGCATCTGGTCAATCTGATTAGCAATACCTGCGTATAGTCCCTGAAAGCTCTCCTCAAAGTTATAGGTGAACTTAGGCTCATCTAACTTGCGCTTAGGGAAATGAATCTCTTTGCCACCGATTTCAATTTTTTCCCCTGCCTGCTGTCGCTTAATCACATCTTGGCGAGTGCGTCGCACCATTGTTTCCAGCAGCAGTTCGGTAATGTCCAAAACTCCTTTATCCACAAGTTGGAAGTAGCTTTTGAGGTTAGAGATACCCCACTGGCGGTAATATATCTCACTGTTACGGGTTAACAGTAGTATCTGATGATAGAGGTCATAAATACTGTTGTTTATCGGCGTAGCTGTCAGCAGAACTACCCGTTTATTACGCTTACCACTGCTGATTAACCGCTGTAGGTTGAGATACCGATTAGTTGCAGAGTTGCGAAAATTGTGAGATTCATCCACTACCACTATGTCATGCTTGTTGTAGTCTCGTAATTTGAAGTCCTTGCGGCTAATCTCCTCCTGAGAAACTACATCAGCTTTTATACCGAACTCATCTAATTTTTTTTGCCATACCAAATTCCGTAGTTGAGCAGGACAAACGATTAGAGCGCGGGGTACATAGCGAGTGCGTCTCTCTTTTGTCAGATAATGCTCAATCAGTCGCAGGGCGATGTAGGTTTTACCCAGACCTACAGAGTCTGCTACGATAACCGCTTGATGGCGCTCCAACAGTCTGACGGCTCGTTCATAGCCTTGTTGTTGAAAACTGGCGAGTTCTAAGACAGTGTTCGTGCCCTCTTCTATTCCTGTATCTTCCTTGAACAACTCATAAAGCGCCTTGATAAATACCTGATAAGGTGTGTAAGGCTTACTGCCAAACTTTGACCGTTCCAGAGTATGAATTAGCTTGGCTTTATAATCTAGATCGACACTAGGGTCATTCCAAAATTTTTCAAACCAATTGAGGCGGAGGTCTTGAGCAATAGTCCTCTGCTTATTTAATACATTCAGCTCAGTATTACCATCTAAACCTGACGGAGTGAAGTTGCTAGAACCGATGATGCTGTAGTCGTCAAAGATGTAGGCTTTGGCATGGAGAAATGGAGTGCGATCGCCTACTGCACCATACAGCCTAATTTGAATGCACTCTTGACAAAGAAAGCCAATTAACCTGTCAATCTGTTGCTTGTATTCCAGGTTGTAAGGCTCTCTCTCAAGTTGACTTTGGACTTCACGGCGGTAGTATTTTTGTAGGTCAATGCGATCGCGTTCTGCTGGTCGAATGGCTGGATCGCGACCAATGAGAAGACGTAGGTTTGTTAGCTTGTTAAAGGCTTCTTCTAATCGTATCCATGCCTCAATGCGGAAAAATCCGGTAGCTATGTCAAGGTTAATCTGGCTATCACGTAAAATTAACTCTCTCAAGACAGTCTCTAGTTTATATTTGTCGTTATCTATGTAGTCTGGAAGAACCATATCTTTATTTCTGACCCAGAAAAGTATAATTTATGAGTATTTTTATATAGACTCAAAGAGGAAATATAGAACTGAATAAACTTTCCTTATTCTCCAGTCAATCGCCTGAATTCTGCTTCAGCCTGATGGTACTTCTGGGAGTCTGTCATTGAAACTTGCCAGATGATAGAAATAATCTGTGCATCGGTAAAACTCCGAGAACGGCGAAGAGCAGTAATGCGATCTCTCAAAGCTTCATCACTGCTCTTGTTAATTCTAGGTATGTCAAATATTCTGTCACTTAGCTGTTGCTTAGTCGGGGAAGTCTTTGGGATTGAGGTATTAGGGGTGATTACTTGCTCTTTTGCCTGAACTCGTTCAACGCCGTCAGAGCGAACCTGCCCATTGATTACACTGTCACGCTCAAGAGTTTGTAATATCGTCAAAGTCTTGACCTGTATTGGCTGAATCTGTTTGCAAGTAGGATTTTCCCTTTGAACTGAGTAAAGCTTTTCAGGCCGAATATTCCTCTCCAAAATTCTTCTACGATTTGAATCACGTAACTTACGGAACGCTTTTACCTGAATTTGTCGAATCCGCTCACGGCTAAGATTCAATTTATCGCCGATTTCCTGTAGAGCCTTCTCTCGACCATCATCCAACCCGTATCGCATCCGCATAACCTCGCGCTCACGAGAGGTGAGGCTGTCTATCACGCTTTCTAGGTTTTCTCTTAGGAGAATTTTAAAGACATAATCTTCTGGGGTGTCATCCTCAAATTCAAGAAAGTCCAGATCTCCCAGAAAGAGGGGTGGTAAAGCCAATTTGGTAAAAAATCTTAGCTTCTCAATAGACATTTCCATCCGATCGGCGATTTCTGCTACCGTAGGTTGGTGACCTATGTCTTGGTACAGTAGTTTACTAGTTTTCTTCATCCGGTAGATAGTTTCGTTAACGTGAACAGGTAGCCGGATAAGGCGAGACTGGTTTGCGATCGCCCGTTTAATTGCTTGACGAATCCACCAGTAAGCATAGGTTGAAAACTTGTTGCCCATGTATGGATCAAACTTTTCAACAGCATGGATCAGTCCTAGATTTCCCTCTTGAATCAAGTCTTGGAAATCCAGCCCTCGATTCTGATATTTTTTAGCAATGGAGACTACCAGACGCAGGTTAGACTCCACCATCTTGTTTTTTGCTTTTCTACCCATGTGGAGGCAATGTAGAAATGTGGACAAGGGCATATTGACAGCCTCAGACCATTCTCTATCGTTAGGCTCACGCTTTAAATGTTCATGCAGTTGCTCTCGCACCTGCTCTAATTTCAGAAAATTAGCCATTTTATGAGCGAGTTCAATTGCTTCTGCTGCTCGCAGCAGTGGAAACCGACCGATTTCTTGCAGGTAAAGACGAATTGAGTCTGTAGTGTAAGGCTCCCTCGTTCGCCGTTTATCAAGCAGGTCAAAGGCTTGATACTGGACTTTGTAAAGTTTTTGGGGGTCAGAGGTGACAGCCGCGATCGCTTCAAACCGATGCCGATCATAGTAAGTAGGATTAGTGCGGTCATATCGCCAAGATTTAATCTTGAGCTTCAGATTCATCTGAGTGTCGAAACTCTGGCGCAAGTTGACCAGTATGAGCTGCTTGTAGTCTTGGGTGCCAATTAGCAGAAAATGAGAACGGCGCTTGCTCAGACTTTGGGCGATCGCTCTCATTCGGCTCTTGGCAACAGAGGGTGAGCTGAACTCCTTAGCCTGTAACTGGAACAGCAACACCTGTAACCCACCGTTACCCTGATCTGCAATCAAATAAGCATCATCCACTGCGTAGGCAGTGCGGGCTGAGAGTTCTAGGTCATCTACAGCTAGTGGTTGGGCATTAGCGTTGTAGCCAAGTTTCTCAAACAGAGCCGCTATTTTCTCCGGGCTATTGGCATTTTTTATATCATCCAGCGTCAAGTACTGCTCTGGCATCTAGGCATCCTTCTGAACTAATTCAGCTCGGCGATCGCTCTTTTCCTACAGGCACTCACACCAACTAGCTCCAACAATCCAACTGCTACGAGCTTAGCTTTTCGACTCTGGAGAATGCTTAGCTTTTCATAATTCTTCTACCCAGTTGTCTGGCTTAAGCGCTTTCAATCCCTATTGATTACATGAAGTGCGATCGCGTCCGCGCCGTCTTCCCCTCACCAGAGTCACTAGTTTGCCGTAGGGGAATCGCTATCAAAAATTCTGCCTCTTTTCCTGCTGCGGAAATACACTGCAATTGACCACCATGTTTTTCCACTACAATTTGATAACTAATTGATAACCCCAGTCCTGTACCTTAGAAAATAGGGCTGCTAGCTTTAGAGAAGGGGACTGCTAGCTTGCTTTGGAGGAGATGGCTAATCACGTTTAGTGCGGTAACAGGCAGACCCGTGAGCGGAATCCTATGGGCGCTGCATCTGTTCAAACAGTTGTAAGGGCAGTGACACAAGTATGAATAGCCTCCCACTGGGGAGTAAGATGTTGGTGGCACTGGGAATTGCCGCATTTTCAGGTGGAGCATAGATTTAATCCCTAAATTTTCGGGTAAAACCGGACAATGACCTACAAGGCGTATCGAACAAAACTCAAGCTGAACAATCATCAAGACACCTTGATGGCGAAGCACGCTGGCTTTTCCAGGTGGGTCTACAACTGGGGATTGAGGCTTTGGAGCGAGGGTTACAAGCAAGGCTTGAAACCATCTACCAATACCCTCAAAAAGTTGTTCACTAACCACATCAAGCCACTATTCCCCTGGATGAGCGAACTCTCGTCCAAGGTCTACCAGTACGCCTTCATCTCGCTCGGTGAAGCTTTCAAGCGCTTCTTCAAAAAGCTCGGAGGATATCCTCGGTTCAAGAAGAAGGGGTTGCATGATAGCTTCACTATCGATAACAGTGGCAAGCCAATTCGGATGGGTGGACTACGGCACAAGCTACCTTTTATCGGATGGGTAAGGACTCATGAAGCCTTGCCAGAAGGCATGACCAAGAAGCTGACAATTAGCCGTAAAGCTGGTGAGTGGTATGTAAGCTTTCATGTCGAAGTTCCTCCAACTGAGCCTACGCCAAAGATTGTAGACGTGGTCGGAGTCGATCTGGGCGTGAACTCACTGGCTACTCTCAGTAGTGGTGTAGTGTTCCCAAACTTGAAGCCCTACCGCAGGGCGAAACAGAGACTGGCACGGCTCCAACGTTCTGTCTCACGTAAAGTTAAAGGCTCTAACAATCGGAAAAAAGCGGTGCTGAATCTAGCTCGTCAGCATCGGCGAGTAGCATCCATCCGTAATGATGCTATTCATAAAATCACGTCATACCTGGCTCACAACCACAGCCGGATCGTGATTGAAGACCTCAATGTTGCCGGATTGCTGTCTAACCACAAGCTAGCTTCAGCCATTGCCGATTGTGGATTTGGCGAGTTCCGTCGTCAGCTCGAATACAAGTGTCAGTTCTATAGCTCACAATTGGTCATAGCTGACAGGTTCTATCCAAGTTCTCAACTGTGTTCAGGCTGTGGGCATCAGCAAAAGATGCCATTGACAACCCGTGTCTATGACTGCCCTGAGTGTGGGCTATCAATCGACCGGGACTTGAACGCAGCGATTAATTTGTCTCGCCTGGGGTCGGCTTGACCCTGGAAGTCTGCTGAGGGATAACTGCTCCCATGCTCCCGATGAAGCAGAAAGTAAACCTCAATGTCCGGAGAAGTCGGGCGTTGTATCAGTTTTATGAAGCAGGTGCAATCTATGGAACACCGTGAAGGAAAGAAGAAACGAACGTCCCGGCGAAATTTTTTGGGGCAGGCGTTGACCGCAGCAGGAACAGCTATAGCTGCCCCCTCATTGCTCAATCAGGCAACAGCAGCAAAGGAAGATCGCTCTATGCCATCCCCTGAAGGCGAAATGGCAATAACACTGATGGTAAATGGTGAGGCGCGATCGCTTACCATCGAACCACGAGTCACACTCCTAGATGCCCTGCGTGAACGTCTGGCACTTACAGGCAGCAAAAAGGGTTGCGATCACGGTCAGTGTGGAGCTTGTACCGTTCTCATTGATGGACAGCGAGTATACTCCTGTCTCTCTCTTGCCGTGATGCAGGAGGGCAAGCAAATTGTCACCATTGAAGGACTCGCCAAGGGCGATGTTCTCCATCCGGTGCAAGCGGCGTTTATCGATAATGATGGCTTCCAATGCGGCTACTGTACACCGGGACAGATTTGTGCATCAGTTGCCCTCCTCGATGAAATCAAACGAGGCTGTGCTAGTTCGGTAACCTCAGATCTAAACCGTCCGCCGCAACTTGGAGAACTCTCTGAGGCTGAAATCAAAGAGCGGTTAAGCGGAAATCTTTGTCGGTGCAGTGCTTACAACGGTATTGTTGCCGCCGTACAGCAAGCCGCCGGACAAACGCCTCCCTCTGCTGCTGCAACCATGATGGTAACTGAACCCCAGGAGATGCCGGGATGAACAAATTTTCCTACATCCGTGCCACTTCTGTCAAAGATGCAGTGCAACGGGCATCTACTGACAAGGATGCCCTGTTTATCGCAGGGGGTACGAACCTAGTTGACCGAATGAAAGTCTTTCTAGATGAGCCATCGCAACTCATCGACATTTCTCGGTTGGAGATGCAGCGCATTGAACCCATAGCTGGGGGCGGTTTGCGTATCGGCGCATTGGTGAGTAATACGGCAGTTGCTGACCATCCCGATGTCCGACGCAACTATCCGATGCTATCGCGTGCGATTCTATCCGGTGCCTCTCAGCAAATTCGCAATGTCGCCAGCGTTGGCGGTAATCTCTTACAACGCACTCGCTGCCCTTACTACTACGATACTGCTTTCCCCTGCAACAAGCGGGAACCAGGAAGCGGTTGTCCTGCTGCAACAGGAATTAACCGAATGCACGCCCTGTTTGGAGCTAGCGACCAGTGTATCGCCGTTCATCCCTCTGATATGTGCGTTCCCCTGGCGGCGTTGGATTCCATTGTTGAAGTAGAAGGGCCAAAGGGTAAGCGGCAAATCCCGTTTACAGAGTTCCACCGTCTACCGGGGGATAAACCCCAATTAGACGCCAACTTGGAGCCAGGGGAACTGATTACGGCTGTTGTGGTGCCGCCTGTGCCGTTTGCCAAGTCGGGTGTGTATCTCAAGTTGCGGGATAGGGCTTCCTATGCTTTTGCGTTGATTTCGGTGGCAGCTGCTCTAGATATGGCAGGTGACAGCATCAAGGATGTGCGTCTGGCAATGGGTGGTGTTGCCCACAAACCTTGGCGTCCTACAGAGGCAGAGAAGTTTCTGATTGGCAAACCTGCCAATGCCGAAATATTCCAGCAGGCGGCGGAGATTGCTTTACAGGGAGCTAAACCTTTGGCTCACAACAGCTTCAAAGTCGAATTAGCTAAACGGGCTATTAAGCGATCGCTCACAGTATCAGCCAAAGGAGGAGGTGTAGCATGAACAAGGTGATTGGTACGGCTGTGTCGCGCAAAGATGGACGCGCTAAGGTAACGGGTACGGCGACTTACGCGGCAGAACACCAAATTCCGGGACTGGTTCACGGCTATCTAGTTACGGCGACGATTGCTAACGGGCGGATTAAATCCATCGACACCAGTACAGCAGAAAAGGCACCAGGAGTAATTGCTGTTTTCACGCATAAGAATGCCCCTAAGGTGTTCATGCCCACCAATAATTTCATGACCTCCAAAATCTATGAGGCGCGTCTGCCCTTGTCAGATGATAAGGTTCACTATGGGGGGCAAATTATCGGCTTAGTGGTGGCAGATACATTTGAGCGATCGCGCCAAGCTGCACACCTGGTTAAAGTTGAATACGAGACGCAAAAGCCCTTAGTTGAAGCGAAGAACGCCACGTTCAAAGAAGCTCCGCCCCAGATGGGTGAGGAGTTTAAGTTCGAGAAGGGGCAGTTTGCGGCAGCGATGGCAGGTGCAGATGCAAAGATAGAGGCGACTTACACGACTTCCACCGAACTGCACGCCGCGATGGAACCCCATGCTACCATTGCCCAATGGCAAGGGTCAGACTCGCTCACCGTCTACGAACCCTCCCAGTGGGTGATGGGTACTCAGCGCACTTACGCCGAACTATTCGGTCTTCCTTCGGAGAAGGTACGCATTGTTACGCCGTTCCTTGGTGGCGGTTTCGGTTCCAAAGCCTTCCCTTGGCCTCACGGCATTCTCTGTGCAGCGGTGGCACGTCAACTCCAACGTCCTCTTAAGGTTGTCCTTCACAGACGACAGGTAACCGCTAACGCCGGACATCGGTCTGAAACCGAGCAAACGATTCGTTTAGCGGCAAATGCAGATGGTATGCTGAGTGCGATCGCACATGATGTGAAATCCTGCACGTCACCCGTGGAAGCGTTCACAGAACCTTGTATACGCATCACCCCAGCGATGTACGCTGCCCCCAACCTGCGGCTAAACCAGGAACTCGCCGTGATGAACGTCGGCACCCCAACCTTCATGCGGGCACCAGGGGAAAATCCAGGGATGTGGGCGCTGGAATCTGCAATGGATGAACTCGCCTGGGCGCTGAAGCTAGACCCGGTAGAACTGCGCCTGAAAAACGAGACCAAGGAACACCAGGAGAAGGGGTTACCGTTCTCAGCTAAGCATTTTGCCGATTGCCTCAAGGTGGGTGCCCAAAAGTTCGGCTGGAAAGAGCGGAAAATGGAAACTCGTGCGCTGACTCGCGACGGTAAACTTATCGGTTGGGGGATGGCGGCTGCAACCTTTCCTGGATTACGCGGCAACGCATCCGTCAAGGTGCGGCTATTGCCAGACGGTAAAGTCCATGTCCTCACTGCTGCAAATGACATGGGAACAGGTTCGTATACAGTGGTTGCGGTTACGGCAGCCGAGACGCTAGGAGTCCCTGTGGAAAACGTGCGGGTGGAGATGGGCGACTCGCTACTCCCGGATGGTGGACTAGCTGGGGGTTCCATGATGACCGCCTCCCTGACTCCTGCGGTGATGCAAGCCTGTCAGGACGTACTCAAAGCTGCTAATTGTACGACCGCATCGGATGCCTGTGCAGCCCTGCGTCAGAACGAACGTGCAGCGTTTGAGGCAACAGCTTCCTCTGCTCCCGGTGATGAAGGGAAGAAATGGGCGTTTCAGTCTTGGGGTGCCCACTTCTGCGAGGTTGCTGTAGATGAAGAAATCGGACGCCTGCGGGTAACGCGCTGGGTGTCGGTGATGGACATTGGGCGAGTGATGAACGCTAAGACTGCTGCAAGTCAGGTGCGGGGTGGGGTAATCATGGGAATTGGGCAAGCGTTGATGGAGGAGTGTCACTTTGACCCTAATCTCGGTAATCCCGTGGTTTATGACCTTGCCACTTATCATTTTCCCGCTCATGCAGACATTCCACGCATTGAGGTGGCGTTTGTGGGTGAACCCGATTTGAACTTTAACCCAGTGGGTGCAAGGGGTGTGGGTGAGATTGGAATTACGGGGGTTTCGGCTGCTGTTGCGAATGCGGTTTACCACGCGACGGGTAAGCGGTTGCGGAGTTTGCCGTTGACACCGGATAAGTTGATTGGTTGAAGTTGGGATAAATTTGATGTTTGGCTGCGGTTTAGCATGAGAAATTAAATGTTCAACCGCAACTGCCGTACAACTAATAGTTAGGCAGACCCGATTAGTTTCAAAAAGGATAACCAACTATAGTGATCTATTAACTCTAAGCGTAAGTCCAAATTTTGTACTTCCCTCAGCAATTTCAGTGCGATCGCTCATCGCTGTAGGTTGGGTTGACGTGAGGAAACCCAACATGACTTTTATTCGCAACCCTCAACACTTCTCACGCGCCAATTCCTCTGCTAATTCTTCGGGAGTCACTTGAAAGGGTGAAACGTTAAAGCGGTTAAGGGCTTCCAAAAATTGCTGACGGCTGACACCTGCGATTTCAGCCGCCTTGGATTGGGAGACAATGCCAATCTCATACCATTTGACAGCAGCAGCTAAACGCATTTCTTGAACGAACGTTTCTGGATTACTACGGAGTGCCGAAAAAACACCATCTGGAAGTTCAATGCTAATCTGCATAGTTATGGAAGTCCTTTGGCTCAAAGTTATTGTTAGGCTAACATTCTCAGGGATAGCCAGTGTATTCACAGCAGCCCAACTTCACCGTTACTCTGCTGGCAACGGCTCACGCCACCGCAAAATCAGTATACTGTCGAGTTTTAGGGTCATGGAATGCCAAGACAATGTCTTCTTTAGGAACACCAGCACGTACTAACTCAGTTGCTATTCCTTCTTCCGTCCAATCCTCTTCGATCCAAAACTTCCCATCACGAATACGGACGTAAACCGTCATTCCTGTAAGCCGCTCCCCATTCTGCCAACCAAGATTCATCCAAATGTAATGCCCCTTGCGCTCATCCTCAATAAGAAAAGTTTCTAACTCAGGATTAGGACGGCGATTACACAACTCAATATACTCAGCCAAAATACGCTTCAATAGCTTTGGATATTCAGTAGACCTCTTGCAAAAATCAGATATCCCATCTGTGTTCATCTGTGTTCATCTGTGGTTTCATTTCTTAAACCTGGACTTATGCAAGAGGTCTATTTAGTTTATCCATTGCACAATCTCCTCTAGCTCTGTATCCACAACAATAAGCAGCAATTGATGTTTATTTACGATACGTTTGAGTAAACTAATAATTCTGGTGAATGTGCTGCGATCGCGTTTTAAGTACAATTGAACTATAACTATAATAAGAAGCGCTACAATTCAATCAAGTTCGTAAGGTGTTTCAACCTGAGAGTTAATAACCTAATTCCATAAATATTCCATGAATACCCTCGACCAAGTTCTAGAAACTGCTTTGCAACTGCCCTACGAACAGCAGGAAATGCTGATCAAAATTCTGCAAAATCGCCACCACGAAAATCGTCGTGCAGAAATAGCTGCGGATGCCCAACAGACCCTTGCTGATTTCCATGCAGGTAAATTTCGGCATCAGTCAGCAGAGGATGTCGTTGCAGCATTACGCCAGTCTTTGCACGAGCCAGAAGCATGAGACCACTGGTTTTAACCCCTAAATTCAAACGAGCATTCCGCAAGGAAAGTGAAGCGAAACGCTGACATCCAGCAACGTATTGAAGATACTCTTCAGCAGATGGAAGCAGATGTATTTAGTCCAAACCTGGGTACTCATAAGCTGAGCGGCAAACTCGACGGTCTTCAGTCCTGCTCTTGCGGCTATGATTGCCGTATTGTCTTCTCAATTGAACAGGATACGGAAACCAATAGTGAAGTCATTGTCCTGCTTGACATTGGAACACATGATGAGGTGTATTAACTGCATCAGTCGTTGTGGATAGGGAATTGGGAATTGGGAACTCTTATGCTCATTCCTGTGGGTGAAGTTTTTTATTTGAGCAAACTCAGAACTCTGGTGAATAGACCTCTTGCAAAAATGCTTATTTTTGATTTTTAACCACAGATGAACACAGATAAACACAGATGGATTTGATGGGATTTATCGACTTTTGCAAGAGGTCTAATGTGCTGCGATCGCGTTTTAAGTACAATTGAACTATAGCTCTAATAATAAGCGCTACTATCAGCGATGCCAAATATCAATATCCCGCACCAAGCAAATACACTCCTTGCGTCAAGGTGGTCGATACCTTCGGCTGTGACACTTCGATTACCGTAAAGGTGGAGGTGTAATGCTATGGCTGCAAAAGATCGGTATCATGACTGGGTGAAAGAGACTCTCATTCAAGCGGGTTGGATTATTTCCCACGACCCCCTATCTATCTCTATCGGTAAAATTAACGTCCAGATTGATTTGGGTCTAGAAAGTTTAATTGGGGCGGAGAAAGGTACAGAAAAAATAGCCGTTGAAATTAAAAGCTTCGGCAGTGTATCTAAAATAACAGACTTTTATGCTGCCTTTGGACAATACCTTTGCTATAAAGTAGCTCTAGCAAAGAAACAACCTGCTCGTGTCCTTTATTTAGCCGTTCCTGCGCCAGTCTATAACCTTTTTTTTGCAGAAGTTTTAATTCAAGACGTTCTCCAAGCTTACCCTGTTAAGCTGCTTGTGTACAACTTATCGACGAAAGAGATTCAATTATGGATAGACTAGATCACTACCGTCATAGTATTTGCCATTTTTTAAATAAATATGTCGAAGCTTGGCAAGAGAAAGATGTCGAAACCCAACTAATCATTGACTCAGAACGAGATCATTATCTGCTCCTTAGACTAGGCTGGGAAGGAGAGAAAAGAATTAATTATCCTGTATTTCACTTCGACATAAAGAACGGGAAAATCTGGCTTCAAGAAAACAATACTGATGTTGAAGTCGATAAAGAACTCGAAG
>CBDTXL010000078.1:0-17510 GCA_965364435.1 uncultured bacterium | reverse complement strand
TGAGTTAGATAGTAGCTTACCTAGTGAGTCAGAGTTAGTCACTAGTGAGTTAGATAGTAGCTTACCTAGTGAGTCAGAGTTAGTCACTAGTGAGTTAGATAGTAGCTTACCTAGTGAGTCAGAGTTAGTCACTAGTGAGTTAGATAGTAGCTTACCTAGTGAGTCAGAGTTAGTCACTAGTGAGTTAGATGGTAGCTTACCTGGTGAGTTGGCTACAGGCAAATTGATAACTACACTTACTAAGAAAGCACGCCAGGCTTTAAGTGAATCACCAATGGAATTAAATAAATTTGTGATTTGCGAGATAGACCAGGAAATTGGGCGCTTTACTTACTGGGTGGGAGGCAAGCAGGGCTTTAGTAGCAGCTTGGAGGTTGCCAAGCGCTATAAGTCGGAGGCTATGGCAGAACGCGCTATGAGGGGTATTTTAGAAAATCCTCAATACGAAAGATTCAGTAGGAATTCAACTAGATTTCAGCTTAAATACAATCCTGTACGCTTCTTTATTGAAAATCCTACCCCCAAGCCTAAAGATAGAATTCTTGCTAACGTGTAGCAAATTCAATCGCGATCGGGATATAGAATACTGAAATAGGCTGCTATGTAGTCAAAAAAAACGTGAATTCAGTATTTATCCTGTGTTCCTGCCTAGTTATGAAGTTATTAAATAAGGGAGGTTAATTGAAAAAGCCAGCGCGCACCTAGTTTGAAGACACGGAGGCGGCTGGCTTTTTCTATAGGTAGGTAGAAGGATTTGAACTGTTTTTGCCCTAAGTATAAAACCGATCTCCCTTGGAATTAGCATATCAAATTCCTGGGAAATTAAAAGTATAGAAAATACCTAGCTGGCTTCATAGATCGGGTGAAGCCGCTAGATCTACCAAGGAAACCATGCAAGAAAGATTTAATATCCGATCCTACGTTGACGTTGACGCTAGCAATCGTGCTGTTTGTCCCTTGTGCCGCCGCGATAAAGGGGAGCGATTCAACAAAAGAAATTTAGCAGTCCGTGAAGACGGCGCGTATCACTGCCATAGATGCACTCATGTTTATGGCGATCAGTTTGCTACAGAATTGCGGCTGGCGGTGGGAGCGCCCAAGCAGACAGCAATCCCAAGGGCGCTAACTAGACCGCCATCAGGAGAGATAGTATTGGCTCAATCTTCTAGCGTGATCAAGGCTAAGAGCTTTGGCAGTACGGTTAGCGCCGATCAGATAGCAGAAGATTACCAGCGATTACAGCAATCCAAGGGTAAGGCACTGGACTGGTTAGGTCGGCGTGGCATTACTCCCCAAATGATTGATTACTATCAATTGGGTATAACTAGATTTCAGCGTGGTCAGAACAAGCAAACTTATTGGGGAATTTCAATTCCTATCCCTGCCGGAGATGGCACTTATTACCGCAAGGCTAGATTAGCGCCTTGGATAACTGGCAGCGATCGCCCTGAGTATCTAGAAGATTGGAATCAGAAAGGCATTACCAAGCAGATATTTTTTACTTGGAACCCGCCCGAAGCTGAACAAACTTTCTTATGCGAGGGCGAATGGGATGCAATGATGTTGGGCTGGCGCATGATGAATCACCCAGAAGGGGAGAAGATTGCAGTCGCATCTTTCACTTGCGGTTGTGGCTCGGTTCCCGATCAATCGGAATTGTCGCGGCTGCCTGGTCAAGTAATTATTTTCTACGATCTAAATGACGCGCCTGGGAAGGATGGGCGCAAGCCTGGAGAAGAAGGAGCTAAAAAAGCAGCGCAAGCAATCGGTGATCGGGCATTAATCGGCTCAGTTCCCCAACTGGAAGAAGATAGCGACATTGAGGGATGGGACATATCGGATGCTTTAACCAGGGGCTTTGATATTGATGATTTCATTGCCGCCGCCCAAGAAGCAACTCCAGCACCGCCAGCCGAACGCCCACCTAATTCCTTACGTGATCGCTTAGTAACCTTCAAGCAATTAGTAGAGAGAACGCCAGACACTCAAGAGTGGGTAGTGCCTGGACTGCTAACTTCAAACGAGTTATTTATTATTGCAGCCGGACCGCGCCAAGGTAAATCGCTAATCGGATTGACGCTTGCCCACGCGATCGCAACAGGTGGGAAGTTTTTAGGAAGACCAGTTCCCGAAGGCAAGGTCATTTACGCCAACTTAGAAGACAGCGACTTGAAGATTAAAGAGAGGTTGCAGGCGCAAGGTTGGAGCGATCAGGCAATGGGCAACGCTTATGCCTTGGATTCCTTCAAGCTGTCGGAAATTAGTCAATTAGAGGGATTAGTAGAAGAATTAAATCCTCGCTTAGTCGTGCTAGATACCCTCAGTCGCATTCGTGATGATCGCTATTCAGAAGACAAATCCGAGATGGGTAAGCTGCTTGAGCCTCTGCAAGACTTAGCGCGCCGTCGTGACTGCTGCGTAATCGTTATTCACCACACAACAAAAGTAACTGTAGAGAATGCAGATACGGTTGATATCTTCTCTTTGATGCGTGGCTCAGGTGCAATCAGGGCAACAGCTAGAGGGTCTTGGATTCTGGCTTCAGCACCAGGGGGCGTAGGGCAGCGCTTGTTTGTAGAGCATGGCTGGGGTAAGGAAGACTTGAGAGTATTTTTGGATGAAAACACTCTTGAATGGAAAGCAATCAACGAATGGAATCCGCAAGTAGACGAAAACCAAAGAGAGCGCGTAGTCGAATATTTCCAAACTGTGAAACAAGCAACTGTAGTACAAACTGCAACAGATTGTAACTTGCCTGTTCGCTCTGCTGGTACGATCCTTTCTTCTTTGCAATCAAAAGGATTATTAAAGATAAAAAATAATACAGGTAGAGGGAGAATTGCAGCCGTGTACGTAATTACAGAGACTTGTAGCAAATTGAAGCAAATTGAAACAAACTTGAAGCATACAACCTATACAGAGCAAGGAAAAGACGGATTTTTAGACGAAAATGCCGCCAGGGAGAAGTCGTCACACTCATCACATTCGGCACATTCCAATGTGAACGATGTGACTGATGTGACGAGTGTGAACTCTGACTCTACAGAGGTCACATCGGGTCAAAACATAGTTCAGGGAAGGGATGCGTCTGCTTCAAGTAGCTTCAATTCGTCTCAAAATTTTTCTTCTTCTTCGGAAAATTCCACTGAACCAGAAAAAAAACTAAAAGTTAATCAAAAGTGTAAAGCGATACATCCTGATATTTACGGAATACCTAATAATCAGGAGCTAACGATTCTGCGGATTGACGATAATATTGCGACAGTGACTTTTAAGGGCTGCCGATCACCTAAGGGCGTTGACATCCCTTTAGACTTATTGGAGGCGTTGCAAAAATGACTAGTTACAACGATTTAGATTTGGATCACAAGCGCGAGTTTTTGATGAATCAAACTGCTCTGTTTTTAGTGATCTCTGCTCTCAATCAAATTGAGGGTTCTCAAGATACTGCGGCGCTTGTGGATCAAGTATGGAAGCACGCTCACGAAGTAACCAAAAAACTATCGGATGAGCGGGTAGGAGAGATGACCGCAGATTTAGAAGCCAAACGAAAACCGTTCAATGAAGCTGCTGGCGATGTAGTGATTCAAGAACTGAATTAATTAGTGCGATCGCCTGTTCTATCCCCAAACGGGTATCCTTATACCTTTGTTAATGTTTGGCAAGCGATCGCGCATTCAATTATAGCGATCGCCCTCAGTCTTTAACGAGGTTTATTTGTTCTTGTAAATGAGAACAAATAATTGGCGCAAACAGCACTACTTTTTGGACTCTATCAACGTCAATCACTCCGTAAGCATCAGATTCTTCCAGCAAGTCATCTATCCACATTCTCAAAGTTGTTAAATCACTAATAATTACTGTAGATAACTTAATTGTTTTCCTGCGGTCAGTTTTTTTCATTGTAGCGATCACTCTAAAATACCTTTGAGGATTGAAACAGCAACCACTCGTTGCGAAATGCTTGGATCGTTGGGAACTCCTAATTTTGCGTAAATCGTGCAAACATGCCAAGCAACATTTTGTCGAGATCTAAATAAATCAGTTGCTATTTTTTCGTTGCTGAAGCCTTGAATCATTAATTTAGCAATTGCTACCTGTAAATCGCTCAAATTATGAGGGTTCATAGGTTTTGCTTTAACTGTGTATTCACCCCTAACAACACAGCCTACGGTATTACGACAAACATTTAATTTACTGGCTATCTGTTTGTAAGTGCAGCCTGCGCATCTAAGCTCTCTAATTCTTTGATACCGCTTGATTCTATCGGCTTGGCAAACATGTGGCATTGGTTTATTCGCTAATCAAGTCTGCATTGCAGATAAAATAAGTTCCAGAGTAATATTGCAAGCTTTCCTTGCATTTGGGGCATTCTGAATAAGGATAAATGCCTCTGGAACACTCTTGCATTGAAAGAGTGCAATCTCCGCCGCAATAACGGCAAACTTCAGCTTTCAAGGCAAATAATTGGTTCAGTTTCTCGATATTGATTTTCAAGTCAGTAACCCGTGACTTTGATAATATTTGGATCGCCCAGACCGTAACAAGCAACTATGATTCTGGGTATCAAAGCTCGGAGAGGGCGATCGCACTTTCTATTCAAGCACTAATTTGTTCGAGTAAGGTTTTAGCTAGCGACAGCTTCCCGCTAGGAGATAGTCGCTTAATCAATGTCACTGACTCAATAAAGCTAGGAGTATTGAGAATATCTTTCTTGATATAAGGATTACTGAAGCTACTTAAAGCAGCAAAAATAAGCTCCACTTTTCTACTTTTGATTATCGAGTTAGTAGATTCAATTAAAAGCAAGTCGAGTTGGGCTGCTTCGGATACTGACTGATATTGGGTTGAAAGCATTTTTCCAGTAATAATACGGATGATCTATTTCTACCCAATTTTCAGGTCTTAAGTGTCATCAGCCGTATGAGAATCTTGCTCTGTACCCGCGTAAATCAATATGCGTAAAATCAGCCCCATCTCCAAGACCGCCCTTGCTACCGTGCCAACTATTGAGGCGCTTGTATATTTCATGCGGTTTAAAACCACTAACTATAATGTCAGCCGCCGCGCCATAAAGATGTTGACTATTAGATACGCCCCCTACCGCGTGATTTACTGCTGGAGGTCTGTAGCCGGAATTAATCACAATTGATGCTTTACCAAAAAGCGATCGCACATCTTCTAGATAGTCGGCAAGGCGCACAATGTTATCAATTGTTTGGGCATTTTGGGGAACGCGCGATAAGTTCTTAGTAAATTCCCCCCAAGTAAAATGACCACCCAAGTGGACGCGATCGCTTGCGCTCACCCAACCAATTTTTGGGAAAAAAGCTTTATGCCCCGTTAGGATTGGCGCGCCTTCATCTTTGGGGATTGTGTGTACCCTGGTTGCTTCTAGTAGCGCTAGAGCGGTACTTGGTCCAAGCAGGGCAGGATACTCTAAATACTCAAGTTCCTTAAATTTCGCAAATGCAGCTAGAGTTTGACCGCCCGCAATCCCGTCAATTGCACCGTCTAAAAGATGCACTTTGTACAACTGATTTTGAACTGCTGCAACTATCTCTTTAGGCGCTTCAGTCAGCTTATAAGTTTTGTCTAGGTCTGCAAGTACGCTCATCAATCATCCTTCCTTGGAATAAGCTGCCCTAAATATCCACCAATGCCAATTTTGGCTAAATCCCCAAATACACCTCTAAAGGAGCGGTCGACAACTGCTAAGTAAAGCACACCGCCCACCAAAATCAACACGATAAGCGATCGGGTATTAAAACGCTCTAGCAGCTTAATCATCTTCTTTGATTGAAGACTTTAATCGCACATTTGAAAATGACAAGGCTTTAAGCTCCATTAGATTTTGATCAATGCGATCGCATCTATTATCTATATCCTTGCGAACCTCTCGAAATTCATGCTCAAAGGTATCCGTCTGAAATTTGAAGGCTTCCGCTAATGATTTGTAGTAGTTTTTTAAATGCTCGTAGTCTCTTTGAGCCGCATACCCTTTAATCACGGAAGTACGGTAAAGGGCAATGCAACCAAGCACGCTAGTAATTATTCCTAATGTAGTGCCGATTAATCCCGCCCAAACAATAATCGTATTCACCGCACTTTAAATGTACTCCTCTATTGCAACTGTCTCGGCTGTTGAACCAGTACCGTCCAACATTCCCCAATATTCGCTTTGCCATCCAGGGATATCTGAAATGTAAACCCTGCCAGGTGCAACTTTAGCGATCGCGCTAAGAGGGGTCACAGTCGAATCTGTATCAATATAAGGGTTTCTATCTGATGAAGTGTTGTAAAAAGTGGCATGCTTTCGACTATTGGTTGCACTTACTGGTAACAACCTCACAGCTGTATTTGCAGTAGGGCCAACACCTACAGATATTGGATTTTTAATTGTCGAAATTGCTGGATTAACTAAAGGCTTTTCGGGTTTGTCGGCAGATAAATCAACTACTGGCATAAAGATTTGAATGGTAAAGTTTGTTGTTGGTTGGTTAGGTAAAACTAGCTTTCTAATTGCTAGCCTGTAATTCCAGCCCTTAAGAGGTTCAGAAAAGCTAATGATTTCTGAAGGCAGATAAGAGGTAATTCGTTGCGGCTTAAAAAATTCAATGCTATTATTCACACCGCTTTCGGGCATATTGGCTAAAGCAATTGTTCCCGTCGAGTCGCGCGCAAGTAAAGGAGAAGATAAATACACAACCTTAAAATGTGTCCCTTTTACTTGCTCTGAATACTGCCAATCACTACTGAGTGTAAAAGTTCCTAAATTTCGCCATTCCACGCGCATTAAGGTGCAGAGTAACTATCAAGTTTTACTTCAATTCTTTCTAAATCTTCCTCAACTGCATCTAAGCTGCTTTGGATCTTCTCTAGTTTCATAGCCTGATTTATATTTACTTCCTCGTTAGTCTGCCAAATAGTTAAATCTAATTGAGAAGTCCAAGGATGAATATAAACTTCTAAGTTGTAAGAGTGAGAGAAAGGATTATCAAATTGGATTTGATGATTGCCCAAATACAGTCTTTTAGGATTTCCTTTAACCAAGCCTGTGTTGTAATCATAGAAAATAGGAAACAACAGCGCTGCATATCTATAAGTCCGCTTGCCGAAAGGGAATGCTGCATTTTTATCTAGTGCAGCATTTATCCTTAGTGCTGAAGATCTAAACAGATAATCAATACTTAACGGCGTATTATATTGCAGCAACCTTTGATCAAAGACTTGTTGCCACATTGATAGGAGGTGTTAGCGGCGTGTTTAATCGGATGCCTTTAGTTGCAGAAGCTATACGTACAGTGCGATCTGTAAATTGGCTTTGCAAATTTCCTGCTGCTTGTCTTGCAGCTACAACATCACTAAAAAAGGCAACATCATCTAGATTTGAAGTTGTAGCATCACCTGCCCAATAAGTAGATGAGTCGTTGCCTTCGTCATGTTCCAATACAATTACATAACCGTCCATATTTATTACTCCCAATTACTAGATATATGTTGCTTTACGAGGAATTGAAGCTCGAACAATTTGCCCACCCCTAAAGCTTTTACCAACTAGTTCATCTAAAGCAGTACCTAGCTTTTGTCTTGTCACTAGAATTTTTGCTGATCTAAATCCAGTTGGGCCGCCTGTATAGCGAATATTTACTCGAAACAGCTTACCGCTTTTTAGTAAACTAGCGACAGATGTTTCAGGTTCATCTTGTTCTGTATCTGTTGCTGCTGTAACTCCAGAAATAGTATCTACAGAACCGCCGTAACCAGTAGCACTTTGTAAGAAAAAATATTCTCTTTCGCTTCCGGCTGCGCCAACAGTAGCGCGATATTTTTTAAGAAATGCAGCCATTTATCCTATTCTCCTTTGCATGGGTATGTATGCAGAATGAATAGGAAAACCTCTATAAGTATCGCCTTCAAGTTGAGAGATAGCCGATTGTAATTTAGCAGACGCACACAGAATCTTTGCTCTAGTTAAGCGATTGTTTTTTCTGTAAAGAATGCCTAACTCGATTAATGCTCCATTTCTAACCGCTTGTCTCTTAGTTAATACAAATTTTGGTCTGTTTGTATCCGAAGCTTGGTTAATACCTACTTTAGTGTCAATACTTTGATAGTAACCTTGCGGTAGTTTTATACCGTAATTAGTCCCGTCAAAAGTAAAGACATGAGTTACTTGTTTAACTCCTGCCATACTTATTTAGTGTGAAAGTTACAGCCACAATCATAGCCATGCAACAGGAGCGCGTCAAGCTCTAAAACGCTTGCTGCGTGAAGCTTCCAAGCATGATACAAGTAAGGGAATAGTTAAACTATTCCACCAACGTAACAAACAAATTTCAAATTCTGATTAAGGGTTGCTCTCTATTGCCAAGAGTGTCTACTAAACTCACTGGCTTAGTCAGCCCCCAAAGGTGCAGTTCTGCGTAGCGAAATTTAATGTCCTCAAGTGGTCGTCGTCGTGGCATCCTACGCTGTTCGCCATATATGCGTTTAGTGCCAGTAATTTCTGGGAATGCTGCTCTAGATTCATGAAGATTGAGCCTTTGCCATTCAGGTTGTTTGCTCTCAATGCTCATAACCTGAGTTATTATTTTTCGTGCTTCCAACTCATTTTTTACCCTCAATCTAAAGTCGTACCCATTTTGTTTATCAAGATAACTAGCGATTATTTTTCCTTTCTGCCATACAAATAAGCTAGGTTCTGTAAATAAAGTTTTTATTCGTTGCGCTCTAGTTCGTGCATTAGCCTCTGTAAAAGTCTCTTCCGTTTCCCCTATTACTCGGTAACAGATTTCTCCTGTTACTCGTGGATTTCCGTTTCTAGCTTCATCTCTTAATTGATAGAAAACTAATTTAATTTGTGGTGCAAACTTATAATGGTCTTGAAAAGTAGTAACAGGAATAGTATATAAACCGCGATCCATATTCTGCTGGAATAACTGATACATTGTCATCAATTGCGGTATCAGTTCCATCAACTCTAGCTTTGTGCCTTGCAATATTATATTTTGCTCTTCGTCAGCCATTAGTTATAGTTTTAGGATTAATTCTAATAGTAGTAACTTGCTCCTCACTTGGCTTTTTATTCGCCTCTTTCATTGCTAGATAATAATCATCAATCTCAAAGGCTACTACATAACCAGCTTCGATAACTGCTTCCTCATAAGATTCGACTAACTCCTCTACAAAGTTCTGCCAGCTTGCGGGAAGTTTCTCGATTTTATCTTCTATTTTCTGAGCAAAAGATCCATTAGGCAACGGTGATTTTACTGGCTCCCAGCCAAACCAATGATTCTTTCTAGCAGTGAGGATAAAACTAGCTATCATGTTGCGCTGGATGGCTCCTTGGACGGTCATTAAGTAATTCATCATTACGCCTCTTAACTCTTCATTCCCTTCTCTAGCTAGCTCTATACCTATCCGGCTAGAGAGAACGGGAATATTGATACCTGCGGCAGCAGCGGATGAACTTTGACCGAGTTTGCCGATTGTTTTACCTAGCGCGAAATTAGCGAGTCTCACCGTCCCAAAGCCTAAATAAGTACCAATAATCGGCGCTAGCCCGTCTTTGATTAGTTTGTTATTGGCTGCAATTTGCGCTTCTAGTGCTTTATCTGCCGTATTCCAGTCGAAGGTTTTAATTGCATAGTAAGCCGTCACTAACATTTGGAATATATTGCTGACACTGAAAGGGAATGCTCTAGTAATAATTCCAAAAGCGAAGCCGACAAATTTAGACAATTTTTGACGCAACCAATCAAGACCAGATCCTATTGCTGTTACTGTCTCCCCCGTAAAGTTAATACGGCGGATGCCTGCGGGGTCGCCTGTATTAGTAAAGCGAATGCGCCGCGATCTTAGTAGTGCTTCGGTGATAATAGTCGGCATTGCTTAAGGTGATGTAGTTCCATCTGTTGGTCTAGCTCCGTCGTCGATATCTACTTTAGTGCCTGCGGTATGTCCTTCCATACGAAGCTTAAAGGCATCCCACAGATCGTCAATTCGTTTTTTCTCGGCTGCTTTATCTGCCTTAATGGCATCGCCTGTAAGAGGATTTTGTTTTGCATCTGGTTTTAGCGGTCTAAACAGTGCGGCTCTAGAGATTTCCCCACTCTGCAAGATGCGTTGCAGTACCAAGCGCTGATCTACGGGGTCGGTGTTTTTAAATCCAATCGCTTTTTGAGTTGATGGCTTAAGGAAGTCTTTTAGTTCGCTCTCTTGCAGCTTCCCATCCAATCCGACCGCCCCTGGAGTAACAGAGATTGGTACGTCAAACGAGACGGCTTCGCCTTGGAATCCCATATAGTCGATGATGGCTTTTAGATAGCTGCCAGCTTGGAGCGCTGCTGCCTTTGCCCCAACCGCTTCACCTGTTGCTCTGGTAGATACGTTTACTGCCGTATCGGCATCAAAGGCTACTTGAGCTATTAAGCCTGTAAGTTCGGCGATCGCTTCAGCAATGTTTTCAAAAACAAGCATCTGCTTTTGTCCGTTTTCGTCTACGCGCTCAATCTTGATTGGGAACAAACCTACTAGAGCATCTATTTGTTTTAATAGCCAAACGTTGTAGGCTACCTGGTTAGGAATAGTCGCGGGCTTATCTATAAAATCATCTAATAAATATTCTGGTAAAATCATCGGGAAATCATCAGCGCCTGTTACTTTCTTAAGTGTGGTGGCACTTTGTTGTAAATCCTTTACTCTATTATTTGTATCCAAGTCTAATGCTGTATTACCTGCTTGCATCACTCCTTTAAGCAGATCGCCTAACTTCCCATTATTATTATTTAAGGCATTATTTATTCCACTATTTATTGCGTTAGAAGTACATCCCCCTGGAGCCGCTGTTCGGCAGTTAGCTGTAGTTGCTACGTTATTTATAGTACGCTGTACATCAGGACTTTTTGCTATATTCTTGGGCATATTATCTAAAGCTATTTTTAAAGCTCCTATACCCACAATAACTTGAGCTAATTTTTCTAATGTTTTAGCATTGTCTGGCTCAATAGTTGGTAGTTTTTTAGCTATGTCATTAGGCAATTTAGTTATAGTTGGTGTTAGTTCTTTTAGTACGTCTGCTGGAGTTTGACCTATTTTATCTATAATTTGTTTAAATTTTGGCTCTAATGCTTTTTGATTATCGAGCGCGATTTTTTCAAATGTTTGCCTATTATTTTCTACCGCTTGAGCTATTGGGATAGGCATTGCAAGTTCTAAAGCTTTAGTAACTGAATTAACGATAGTAGGTTCTAATATTTTTGGTAGTTGATCTATTTTTGTTAACCCTTGTTGGTTCAATTTCTCTTGCTCCTTCAATCCCTTCTCTAGTTCATTTACTTTATTGTTTAGTCCTGTAGGAACTACGTTTAAATATTGTTGGTTTATCGTGTTAGTTTTTCCTAATGCTAGCTGTGCTAATGTTAGTGCTGCACCCGATTGTAGTAATGCTGCATTACTTTTACTATCTATTGGCGGGATTTTACCTAGTGCTGTATTAGCTGTATTATTAGCTTCTACTGCTATTGGTCTAACTTCAATTGCTGTATTGTAAGCAAGCCGTGCTGTAGATTTCGCCTCATTAGCACTCTCTTGCGCTTCGCTAACTCTAGGCTTGAGCGTAGCAATTTCTTTTATCGCACTACTTGCCGCTTCCATTGCTTTTTGAGCTTCTATTTCTGCTGCCGTTGCTTTGCCTGCTGCAAGAGATGCTACGTTAGTTGCTGCCGTTGCTTGACCTATAGCTAATTCTGATTTTCTGAGAGATTCATTAGCTTTGAGCGTAGCCCTTTCTGCTTTACCTTCTGATACTTGCGCTACCCCTATAGCTGCTATAGATTTCGCTGTTGCTTCGTCTGCTTTGCCTTCTGCTACCTTTGCTTTACCTTCTGCTACCTTTGCTTTATCTGTAGCACCTTCTGCTTCTTTGATTGCTTTGTTTGCTTTGCCGTTAACTGTTTCTACTCGATCTGTAAGCTTTCTTACTTGCAGATCGTTGTATTCTGCCAGACCGTAGGCTTTTTCTCCTACTTTTAAAGCTTCGTTTGCTATTTTTTCTACTTGTTTTATTTGACCTGCATTTTTGACGATTAACGACATCTGTTTAGATAACTCGTTGTCGTGCTGTGCTAACTGCCTATCATGTCCGTCCAATCTTGGAAACACTATTTTAAGCGTTGCGTACAGGGCAAACAATCCAGCTATACTACCCGCGAGTGATAATACGTTTGCTGCCAATAGTAATACTTTACCTATTGCTGAATTAGCTAATGCGTTTGCTGCATTAGCTACTCCTTGCGCTGCTGCTGCTGCTCTACTTGCTAGAGTCGCTTGTGCGGTTGCTGCCTTCGCCGCTGATTGCGCTGATCCACTTAATGCCTTAGCTACTGCTGATTCTGCTTGCGCTTTAGTTGCTGTACTGAAAGCATTGCCAGCCTTCATACTAGCTATCTCACTTAGAGATACTGCCCCTGCCGCCGATTTTTTGGCTAAGTCTGCCACCATTGCCGCGCTTCTAGATTGAAAAAAACTTTTGTTAGCAAGGCTACCAGCTTGATCAGCTAACCCCTTTGCTAAATCTGCTTGCTTTACCGCGCCTGCGGCTACTACCGCTACACCTGCTATTTCTGGTTTGAGCAGCGATTGCGCTCCTGCGATCGCTTTGTTAATAATTGAGTTTTCGTCTACTGGTTTAAGCCTAGCTACTTCAGCCCGAAGCGCGGCTAATTCAGCAGATATTTGAGCGCAAGAATCAGCCACGACTTACCTCTTTTTTATTTAATTGTCTAACAGTGTTTGCTATATCCTTAACACTCGCTGCAACAGGCGGACAAGGCAAGCAGCAGTAACCAGGGTAGTTAGTAGAAAAGCATTTTAAAGTACCAGGCGGACATAGCTGTTCGCAGGTAACTTCATAACTGCAAGGGCAATCTCCCTCGTCATAATAAATACGTCCGCTTTTATGATAGATTTCCAAAGTACATCTACTTTCTTGATTGTATAAAGGAGCTATCCAATTAATAGTAATGGCTCCTTTTCTAGGGGTAAAAAAGTTAGATATAGTTATGTCTGTAGGTTGGTCATACACTTTATTGCTTCTACCTTGAGCTATTATATAAGCGACTTGCTGCCAACGATTACCCTCATTGAAACCTACTGCGTCATCAGCCCGTACATAAGCGCCAGTAATTAAACCTGTAAATACTTCTGTACCTGTAGTAGGCTCATCAATATAACCAGTTCTATCTAATGTGTAATTAACGTTGTATAGTTGACCTTCTACTTGTTCGCTAAAAGGAATGCTACGTACTATAGTACGAGTTTCAATTTCAATAGGCGCGTTCTTTATTTTGATTATTTTAGGTTTACTATTACCAAGGGTGTAGACAACAAAAATATCAGTATCACCTAGTTTGCAATGAGTAGTCATAAGTTAAACCCATAATAAGAATTAAAATACTTATATATATCACTACGTTCTTGACTATTTAAAATATTGGGATAAATAATAATTTCAGCTATATCTGTATTCTGCAAATATCTACCACTACCATAACTATCAGCACCTACACATAAGTTTTTAGTAGTGCTAACTGAATTAGTATTAAGACTCTCGATTATGTGAAATTGATTTATTGATCCAGCATTAACACCTTGGTTATAATCCTTGAAAACGATTATGTTTTGTTCTATATTGTCTATGTAACCTTTAGTAGCTCCTTCACTGTAGATATTTGGCTTACTTTCAGTTCCTGAAATAATTAGATATTCATTACTAACTGGTACTTTGTCACTAAAATTAGGTCTAGCACAAATATAGGCGTTGTAGTCATTGTAATTAGCTACCCTATTTCTATAGATAACAAAGCTGTTTTTAGCTGCATAGTTTTCAGGATTATGTTTTAAGGCAGCATTATTAAAATTAAGTGCAGGTTTGTTGTTAACAGCATTAGGCACTAAAGTAGGATTACCGCTAAAAGGTATTAAATCGTTTTTACTTGGCGCTTTATCTAATACTGTAGTTACTGTATTATTATTGGCTATTACATCACTTGCTCTATACCATTTAACATAGCCATTAGGAGGATTAGAATTAACTGATGTACTGGCAGCAGCTATCCCTATATATTGCTTAAGTGTTAATAGCTTTACTTTTTTAATGCCTAATGTACTAGCTTCTTGAATAAGCAAGATATCGTTATCACTAAGGTTAGTTAATTCGCCAAACTCATCATACTTCATAATTTTCTATTACAAACGTATCTAATATAATCGGTTGTTGTTGGTATATAGAGAATTGTCTTTTCCAATAAAAGATATTTAATGTCTCATACAGCTTTGAATTATTAAAGGTAATAGGGCTATTGTTTTCATCAGTAATAGGCAAACTTGCATTGTCTTCTATTACCCCCTCAAATTGTCTACAAGCATTCATTACAATTGCTACTAGCAACGATTCGGCTGTATTGGTAGCATTAGCAAAGAGATTAGATAGATCGCCTTTATTAATTACCAGGCGATCGCTATCTTGATATGCTCTAGCCCCAAATAGCTGCTGCAAGGTCAATTGCATTAATAATCATCTGGATCAATAACATTACCTGTATCTAGCTTTTGCAAATTCACGCTGTAAGTGCTTTGGCGGTAGGTTGCATTATTGCGAGTTACTAAAGTTTGAAAATTAAAATCGGCTTCAGCAACGGTGACTGATTGATCGGGGTTAGTTTCTTGAGCGGTACTAGTAAGAGTATTTTTAGCTAGTAGCAGCAATGCTACAAATAAGCTCTCAGCCGTGTTAGTTGCGCTGGCAGTTAAACCTACTGCCGTCAAATCTGCTTTAGCAATTGATAGTATTGTTGAGGTTTGACTAGCGCCGCTGCCGAATACTTGAGTGAGTGTTGGTTCTGCCATTAGTGATAGTACAAATGAACTAAGGCAATCTTAACCTCGCTTTAAAATAAGTAGGCAAATTTAAATAGGAGAGAATTTAACAGTGACTTTAGGCTCATTTGGATTAGCGGATATTCCTTTTTAGTATGGATTATGAACATTTAAGAGCTTGGCGTGATATTTGTGAGCACCTTAATACTTGTTGGTATAAGTTTGATGATCAAGCAGGAATAATTCAGAAATGCCCATCTATTGATCACCAGCTTGTAGGTTTTGAAGGAAGAAAATTTCGATCAGCACTTTGGGATAGATGGCTAATTCAATTAATCCGCTGGGGCGATCATCCTATTTTATATTTCCGTAACAGTCGTGCTACCCGTAGGGAATTCAAACATGATCGCGGTTGGATTTTAGTTAATGGATGGGAAGCAAAGATAGATTTTCTAGAGAAACTGGTTTTATTTGAAGCTGACGAGGATACTTTACCCAAACCTTGGCAACCGCTAGCCCTAGCAAGAATGCAAGAAAGAGAAGCTCAAAGAATTCAGCGAAAGGGGTCAGCGCTCGAAAGATTAAACAATGGTTTATGCCCCCACTGTGGCGCTGTTCAAATTACATTGATGATGGATTGCCCTACGTGCGGAAAATGTTATGAAGAGTTTTAGTTTTCGAAAATAGTTCAACTCGGAACTGTATCAGAAACGGGCATTCTTGACAGTGTTTTAACGCAATCGGTAAACAATCATTTAATCAAGCTTTCTTTGTTTCTTTTGCCGTGCCAAAATCAAACTAGCACAAGCTAAACAAAGATAGGTATCGAATGCTGATAGGCTATGCCCGAATATCAACAATTGAGCAAAGCTTGGATTTACAAATAGATGCGCTCACATCTGCGGGGTGTGAGCGCATTTTTAGTGATTGTATTAGTGGAAGCAAAAATGAGCGCCTAGGACTGAACGAGGCTTTAAACTTTGCTCGGAGTACAGATGTACTAGTGGTGTGGAAATTGGACCGACTTGGCAGATCTTTGCCTCATTTAATTGAAACTGTGCAGAGATTGACCGATCGGGGCATAGAGTTTAAATCGTTGCAGGAAAATCTAGATACTCTTTCGCCTGGGGGCAAGCTGGTCTTCCACATTTTTGGGGCGATCGCCGAATTTGAGCGAGATTTAATTAGAGAGAGGACAATTGCGGGCTTGGAATCTGCTAGAGCCAGAGGGAGAAAGGGCGGGGCTAAAAAGTTGCTTACTCAAACTCAGATAAAAGCTGGTAAGGTTTTAGCCGCCGATCGCACTCGGACTGTATCTGAGATTTGCGATTTTCTAAAGTGCAGTCATTCTACCTACTATCGCCATATCAGAAAATGACAAAGCGACCGCACGAGTGGTAGTCAGTGCGATCGCCTCTGGGCGCTTCAACGACTTTTGGGAAGATTAGATCCCTGAAAGGGATTAAGTTGTGAAGGGAGATGAAAAGCTTGCGCCAATAAGTTCAGACTTATTTATTTCAATCCCTGAAAGGGATTAGCTCCCTTCGCAACTATTTCAATTACGCATCATACAACAAAACGGTAATCTCGTACTGATGACCTAAGTTGCGCCCTGTAACATCGATTTGCTCAAGTGAAGTTACTGGCTCATCCCAACCTTCAGGCACGATGCAATCAATAGCAGCTTCCTCCATCGCATCGCATAAGCTGATATCCCATTCAATTTGGTGATTGTAGTACAGCGCTCGACCACCACCTTCAGCAATTAGATCTTTGACTATTTCGCTAACTTTTATACCTTTGCCTGCTTCTGCATAAGGCTGATCTGGAATTTCTTTATTAAAATTATTCCAGTAATTTTCAAAGATTACTTCTTGCTGCCGATCTCGTTCTAATTCTTCACGTGGATCCATTATTGATTCCTCAATTATTACTTGCCCGTGAGGGCAGCCCTAATAGGGATTGAGGGAGCGACTTATTAGAGGCTTATGCAAGCAGCTTGGGCATCTCACCCACCTAGAAGGCTTTTCTCTATCGCTCTAAAATTAGTATATAGTAACTCACTTAATTAAGTCAACAGTAAGTTACTATAAAGTAAGTTACTAGTGAGTTATCAAGTGAGTACCAATAAGCCACGTATTCAAGCCTACATAGATACTGCACTACATCAGCAGTTTGAGCAGGAGCGCTCGCAATGGGGTATCAGTCAGTCACAAGCTTTAGAGCGCATATTATCAGAGCGCTACCGAATCGATAATAAGTTTGTAGAAAGTTATGGCAGCGATAATAAAAAGTCAGTAAGCGGTCACGATCTTATGCCTTTAGTCACTGCAATCAATGAATTGCGATTAAAGGTGTCAGCATTGGAAGACGAGCTAGAAAGTAAGTTACTCAGTAAGCTAGAAACTAAGTTGCTTTCTAACTTGCCTTTAGTCACTAGTGAGTTAGATAGTAGCTTACCTAGTGAGTCAGAGTTAGTCACTAGTGAGTTAGATAGTAGCTTACCTAGTGAGTCAGAGTTAGTCACTAGTGAGTTAGATAGTAGCTTACCTAGTGAGTCAGAGTTAGTCACTAGTGAGTTAGATAGTAGCTTACCTAGTGAGTCAGAGTTAGTCACTAGTGAGTTAGAT
>CBDTXL010000077.1:0-17551 GCA_965364435.1 uncultured bacterium | reverse complement strand
GCTCATGGGTTTTGGCGTCGTCATCGTGCGCCTTCGCCAGTTCCAAATTCCCCAGGTATACCGTCCAGGCACGGGTTGGAAGCTAGGTTTACTCTTCGCTTTGATTGGTCTGATGACAGTGTTACTCTCAACCCTGTACTACTTCGCCGTCCGCTATGCGATCGATGATGACACCTACGAACCCTCAAGCCGTCGGGTGATCCTCTTCAGCTTGATCATTATGCTTTTGGGAGCCGGGGTGATCTATTATGTCTTCACCGCCCCTCTTAGCCCAATGAGTTCCTTTGTACCTGAGTGATTGCACCTCATCCCCCATCAGATAGCGATCGCTACTCTAGAAGAAAGCGAGTAAAAAGTGCAATATCTTAACGTAACGCGAAAGTCCCCACCCTCAACAGACGGATTTTCGTAGCGTTCGACTGAGCGCTCACGCCGAAGTCCGTCAGGCAAGAATGAACGTCTGTAGGGTGGGGATGGCTAGCGGGAAGTCAGAGGAACGGAGACTTCCAATCCCTCTGCCCGCGGAAGTCTATCAATCCAATCTTCCACTAATTGAGTAACCGTTTTTTCTTTGCTACTGGCGTAACTCTTGAGTTTTTGCATTCGCTTCTCAGATCTCCGAACGTGAAGGTTTTGATTTTTCATGCAATGTTGCAAGTATCAACACATTGATGCTACCATATGATTGGTCGATGACCCGCTTGGGCGTATGGAACAGACAGGTTTAATCCGAAGTAGAGTTACGACTCTTACCGCAGAAACAGACGCTCGAAGACTCGCTAACGCTTCGCTATCGCAGCCAAGGAAAGAACATGACCACTGGGCAAGTAAGGTTACGTCCTACGGTAAAAAGAAGCCAAGCCATGTTGTACGTAAAGCTATACACCTGCGGAAGGCGGGTGTCTGCCAGGGCAGTAGAAGGCTACTGCGAGAGTGAGGAGCGTAGCTCAAACCTCTAGACGCTTTGTAAGACCAGACGCTCGAAGACTCGCTAACGCTTCGCTATCATCGGATTGAGTTCCGAACATCTTCTCCGGAAGAGTCCCTAACGTGGCAGAGCGGTTGAAACTGGAAGCGAAGGTGTTTGCTTTTTGAAGCTCAGAATAAGAGCGAAGCAAGCCTGAGTACTTCACAAGAAACGACTGTTAGAGGAATTCAAGGCATGCCCTCATCAAAACGCAACTCTTCCGGCTCTAAAAACTCCGGCGATCGCTCTGAGCTGCGGCAGAGCGCAGAGCGCATTGTTTACCGCGAGTTTGGCCCTGGAAGCAATCCAGCCGCTGTTGAACGAACCGTTCAGGAACTTCCGGCTAATCAGCAAGATTTGAGAGTACAGGCTTCACGCAAGGGGCGTAAGGGAAAAACTGTAACGGTAATCACTGGCTTTCAAGCCAAACCCGAAACCTTGGAGTCCCTGCTAAAACAGCTAAAAACTCAGTGCGGTACTGGCGGCACAGTTAAGGAAAATACAATCGAGATTCAGGGCGAGCATACCCAAAAGCTTGTCCAAATATTAGTTCAGCTGGGCTATAAAGCAAAAATCAGTGGTGGCTGATGTCAATTGCCATTACTCTTGAGATTTTTTTTACAAATAGCCTCTCAGTTTGCTTTCCAGTTTTACTCTATCAGGACTTACGCACTCAGCCAGTTCTGCAACGAGGGAATGGGGCTTTCAGCTTCTCAAACAAGGCTCAGAACAAGGAGATTTCGTTTCAGTGCGTAAGTCCTATCTATATAAAAAGGCAGTAGGGGCAACCTTTTTGTGGTTGCCCCTACTGCCCAGTTCAGATGCACCGGAAGATTTAGGGAGAGCCAGGAATTTGTTTGACAACACCAAGCAATGCTTGAGGCTCAGCCGTCGGTAGCTGCGGTGCTGTAAAAGTACCAGAGTACAAGAGCGTGCGCTGCTGTGCCACCACTGGTAGTGCATTGCGAACCTGAGCGGCAACTGCCACCGTCTTCACATCATAGGTCTGCGTTGCGATCTTAGGATACAGACCAATTCCAATGATCGGTACCAACAGGCAAGCTGTGATAAAAATCTCACGAGGCTTGGCATCAGCCAGATATTTCTCAATAATCAACCCAGAATTATTTTTTCCGTAGAACACCTGACGCAGCATTGAGAGGAGATAAATCGGGGTAAGGATTAATCCCACAGCTGCCAACAGAACGACTACTACCTTAAATACTGAGCTGTACGCATCACTTGTCGTAACACCCAGGAACACCGACAACTCACCCACAAAACCACTCATCCCCGGTAAAGCGAGAGAAGCCATCGAACCGGCGGTAAACAGGGCAAACACCTTGGGCATCTCTTGCGCCATTCCCCCCATTTTTTCCATCGCCAGGGTATGGGTGCGCTCGTAGGTGACTCCAGAAAGGTAGAATAGCGCTGCTGCAATCAGCCCGTGGGAAAGCATCTGAAGAACCGCACCGTTCATGCCTAACTCTGTGAATGAGGCAATGCCAATTAGGACAAAGCCCATGTGAGAAATCGAAGAGTAAGCAAGCCGCCGTTTGAGATTATCCTGAGCAAAGGCAGTCATTGCACCATAGATGATGTTGACTACCCCTAAGATCACTAGCACGGGAGCAAAGTGAATATGGGCATTGGGCAGCATTTCCATGTTCATGCGAATCAGCCCATAGCCCCCCATTTTCAATAACACCCCAGCTAAAATCATCGACACAGGAGCAGAAGCTTCGCTGTGGGCATCGGGTAACCAGGTATGCAAGGGGAAAATTGGCAGTTTGACACCGAAGGAAATCAAGAAGCCTGTATACACCAGCAGTTCCAAGGCGATGGGGTAATGCTTGTGTGCCAGCTGTTGCATATCAAAGGTAACGGTATCACCGTAGAATGCGATAGCTAATGCCGCTACCAGGATAAATACGGAACCCGCCGCTGTGTAAAGAATAAACTTGGTTGCTGCATAGCGGCGCTTTTGTCCTCCCCAGATGGCAATCAGCAGGTACACTGGCACCAACTCCAGTTCCCACATTAAGAAGAACAAGAGCAAATCTTGAGCCGCAAAGACACCGATTTGGGCACTATACATCACCAGCATCAGCGCGTAAAACAGACGCGGCTTTTGATTAACCCTCCAAGCTGCCAGCGTTGCCAGAGTGGTGACTAAACAGGTTAAGACAATTAGTGGCATCGACAAACCATCGACCGCCAATGACCAATTCAGACCCAGCTGAGGTATCCAAGGATACGTTTCAACGAACTGGAATGTAGAGTTTTGTAAATCGTAATGCTGCCAAAAGGCATAAATCGTCAAGGCAAAATCTAATAGCCCCACTCCCAGAGCGTACCAGCGGACGGTTTTACCCTCCTTATCCGGTAGCAGGGGAATCGCTAGGGAAGCCAGTAGGGGCAACAGGATGATAGTGGTTAGCCAGGGGAATTGAGCGTTAATCATTAGTAAGAATAAATACCTATCGTTGCCGACGCTTCTATTGTATTAAGTTGTGTGAAGTTTTGAGAAGAGGGAATAACTAGGGAAATCAAATCTTCATCATAGATAGGCATAAATCTTCATAGGACTTACGCACTAGGGGGTGTGGTCCATCTTCCTCATCTTCCTCATCTCCCCCATCCCCACCAACTGGTGCATGACCACACCCAGGGAACGGCGGGCAAAACAAGGGTTGGTGCGTAATTCCTGATTTACTTAGCCTTGTAGAGACGTTTCGGCAGAACGCTTCTAGAGTTCTGACTTTTCACAGCATCTTGAAAAGGGATAGCGGTTCGCGGATAATCTGATGCTGTTGGCGAATTCCTTGCAACCTAATCCCCCAGCCCCATGGCGGTAAAGTCAGCTATTGTTAGTGTGAGTAAAACTGGATGAGCCATTTGGGATGGGAGAGATGGTAGAGGTGAGAGTTTTTTTTTGAGAAGATTAGTGTTCAGCTGAGGAGTAGATTTTTATGAAAAATAAAGTTTTTCTGCAATTGTTTTTAACAACCTTTCTATTAAGTGGATATCCAACTATTAAAGGGGTTCAAGCTAACCCACCCTTTCAAATAGCTCAGTCGATCTGGAAGCCATTTTCTTCAAGTGCAGGAGGCTTCACAGTGTTGCTACCTGGTATACCAACCGAAGAAAATAAAAGTGTAGATACTAAATTTGGCTCAATCACTGTACATACCTTCTATGTAAGACGCAATAACGAATCGCTCTATGCGGTTGCTTACTCGGATTTGCCAGATAGCATTTCAGCGAATTCTAATGAAATTAATCAGTTACTAGCAGAGGCACCTTCCGGTTTTTCAGAGGGAGCTGAAGGAAGGCTAGTAAACCAAGAACCTATTAGTTTAGGAAATTTTCCTGGAAGAGAATTTAGGCTAGAACTCTCTGAAGGAGCTATTGCTAGAGGCAGATTCTTTTTAGTAAATAGACGATTGTATCAAGTAGTAGTGGGAACAAATAATGAAAGGAATTTAACAAAAAGTATTCAAGGTTTTCTAAATTCGTTTCAACTTCTTAACGAGTCATCACCATTACCAAACCCTGAGAGTAAGAGTGGGCAGTAGGGGGTGGGGAGTAGGTGCAAGAGACTTTCATACTTGAGTAGCCGACAAAAATAGAAATGGTGTCACTTGAGGCGGACGCGATTAGGCTTGAAGTAAGGACTGGACTAGATACCGATGGAATCAACCACTACACACGCACTTAAAGAATGGGCTGTTGCCGTTGATGCCTTAGAACAGGGTAAAACGATTATGCTGCTACGCAAAGGTGGCATTCGTGAAGAGGGTAAGCACTTCAAAGTAGCTCATAACCAGATTTTGCTTTACCCCACCTATGAGCATCAACAGCCCAACTTGCTAAAAGCTGAGTATGCCCCTCAGGTAGAACCCGTAACATCAGGCTGGCATCCGGAAACAGTTCGGATTGGTAGCTGGGCTGAGATTACTGATATTTTGCCGGTGAGTGATGAGTCAACTGTTGATGCGCTGCTACCGTACCACATCTGGAATGAGCAATTTGTAAGCGATCGCTTTCAATGGAAGCCCCGTCACCCCGTCTATATTCTCCTGTTGCGGACTTACCGACTACGCCAACCACAAGTCATTCCTTACCTCCCAGAATACAGCGGTTGTCGGTCATGGATTGATTTAGTCGAACCAATTTCAATTGAGGGGGCTATGCCTGTTTTGACTGACGCTGAGTACACAAAGCAAAAAGCTCAAATTCGTCAGATTGTTGAGGAGTCAGGACGCTCCTACTCACTTACAAGCAACAACTAGAAACCAGGCTTTCCCCTATGGAAATACTCACACCTCTTAGTTCTGCAACTTTAGCTTAATCTGGGGTACGAATGCGCTCTGCTCGTTTCCAGCAAAGATTAGTCTGGTTTTTCTTTTTGCTGCTTTGCTTTGTTCTCGCTTTCTTCATGAGCGTTCGCAATCCTGCTGCTGGTTTAGAGCGTACAGAAATCCTCTGGGATAGCTGGGGTGTACCCCATCTGTACGGGAAAGACGCTGAGGGACTCTTCCGGGCATTTGGTTGGGCGCAGATGCAGAGTCATGGCGACTTAATTCTGCGACTGTATGGTCAAGCACGGGGACGGGCGGCTGAGTATTTCGGCGAAAAATACCTCGAATCAGACCGATATGTCAGAACGATGGGCATCCCGGCGCGTTCCCGTGAATGGTATGAGGCACAGAACCCAACGATGCGCGGCTATCTTGATGCTTTTGCAGCTGGCATTAATACCTATGCCAAAGAACACGCCGCCCAGATTAATGATGAGGTTGAGCAGGTGCTGCCAGTCGATGGGGTGGATGTGCTGGCTCATGTTCAACGGGTAATCCATTTTAGCTTTGTTGTTAACCCGCAGAGTGTGGCGAATCTCAGTCCTAGTAGGTCAACTGCTGGCTCAAATGGCTGGGCGATAGCGAAGCGCTGCTGCCAAGGGCAGATCGCACCTTCCCACTCAACTAGTGGGAACGCGATGCTGCTGGCTAACCCACACTTACCTTGGTCAGACTTGTATCTGTGGTATGAAGCCCAGTTAACAGCACCAGGCATAGATGCTTACGGTGTGGCTTTGGTGGGAATGCCAGTGCTGGCGATCGCATTTAACAACAACTTAGGCTGGACATTCACCGTTAACACCCATGATGGCTGGGATGCTTACCAACTAACACTCGCTGATGGAGGCTATCTACTAGATGGTAGTGTTCTGCCTTTTGAAACCGAAACGCAAACCCTGAAAGTGAAGCAGGCAAATGGTACCCTGCGTGAGGAACAGCTGGTCATAAAACGCTCGCTCCACGGTCCGATTGTCGCTCACAAGGATGATAAAGCTGTGGCATTGCGAGTGGTTGGGTTAGATCAGCCTGACATGATGGAACAAATTTGGGATATGGCACGCGCAACCCAATTAAGCGAGTTTGAAGCGGCATTAAAGCGCTTGCAGTTGCCGATGTTCAATATCCTCTATAGCGATCGCGATGGGCATATCCTGTATCTGTTCAATGCTCAGGTGCCCATACACCCAAAAGGGGATTGGAACTACTGGCAGAGCGTTGTTCCTGGGGACACATCTGCAACATTATGGACAAAAACTCATCCCTACCGTGACTTGCCCCGTGTCCTCGATCCACCCAGTGGTTGGTTGCAGAATGCCAATGAACCCCCCTGGACAACCACATTTCCACAGGTACTCAATCCCAATGATTATCCGTCCTACATGGCACCGCGTTTTATGAATTTGCGATCGCAGCGTTCAGTAAAAATGCTGATGGAGAAATCAAAGATTAGCTTTGAGGAAATGATTGCCGATAAGTTCTCCTCGCGTATGGAACTGGCGGATCGGATTTTGGATGACTTGATTCCGGCGGCGCGCAGCGTCGGTGGTGAGTTGGCTCCTCAGGCGGCTGATGTTTTGGAAGCCTGGGATCGTAAGGCAGATGCTAACAGCAGGGGTGCGGTACTCTTCGCCCTCTGGGCAAGATCTATGCCAGATGCCAACTGGTTTGCCACTCCTTGGAACGAAAACTCTCCACTGACAACACCTGACGGTTTGGCTAACCCCGAAGATGCCGTGAAGGTACTGGAGACGGCAGCAACTACAGTTAAGTTGCTCTACGGGGCGCTGGATGTGCCGTGGGGTGAGGTTGCTCGGCTGCGCTATGGTAAGGCTGATTTACCTGCTAGTGGTGGTCCTGGACTCTTTGGTATCTTCCAAGTGATCGATTTGGCACCCTCAACTGAGGGACGTTTCCAGCAATTTGCTGGCGATACTTACATAGCAGCCATTGAGTTTTCTAATCCAGTACGGGCAAAGGTACTGACTACCTACGGTAATGCAACTCAGCCTGGTTCAACCCATATTGGTGACCAGTTACCGCTATATGTTCGTAATGAGTTGCGACCCGTTTGGCGCACCCGTAAGGAAATTGAAGCTCACTTGGAATCACGCAACGTTTTTTGACGAAGTGATACCATTTCCCTAAATCTCTGCTATATATCAATCCGTTTTTTGCTAATAGCTAATGGCTAATGGCTAATTGAAGCGAACCGTAAGTCATAAATTTTCTCCTTGGTGTTGATAAGACAGTAGGTACCTCAAAAAGGCAATAGTCACGATGTCAACCCAAGTAATTCTCATAGACGGGCTTAAGGCAGATGGTTTGTAGTCCAAGCTACACAGGGTATAACTTGTCCACTCAAAGTCAGTTAGACTCAATCCATGTAAGCGATCGCACCCCACTTTGCTATCGAAGCGTTGGTATTTCTCTATGCCAGTTAGATACACAGCAGCTGGGGAGAGGAACTGTTGTGGATGAACAACTCCGAGACTTGATTGACGAGGTCTGTCGGTACAAAGACCCTAGTCCAGAGCGACAAAAGGCTTTAAATCGACTGCTGTTGGTGATTCAACAACTACCGGCTATTTACAAATCTTCTCACCAAGACTATCCGCAGGCTTTGAATCTAACTTGGGAATGGGTTAGCCGGACTATTCATACCTTTGAGCCACGCTCATCTTCCCTGCAACAGAGCTTAGTGACCTGGATTAATGGCTACCTCAAGTGGCGAATTCGAGATTTGTATGCCCCAGACAATCAATATTCAATCAGCCTAGATCAATTCATCAGTAACGATGAGGGTAACCAAACCACCCGGCTTGAGCAGCTGCCAGACCGTCAGTTTACGACTGTTACTTTAGATTTATTGGAGATTAAGATTGTCCAAATCCAGGAAGCTGAACGCCAGCGCCTGGGTCAACAAGTGAGGCAATACATTCAGCAGGACAAAGAGAAGAAACTGACAGGTTGTCATCCTCGAAAACATCCAGAATGCAATTGTCAACTATTGGCAATGCGCTTGCTTGTGCAAGACCCGCCTCAGCGAATCGCTGACGTTGCCAGAGAGTTCAACGTTAACAACCAAACCCTCTACTCGCACTGGAAGAACAATTGCCTTCCTCTCCTGCAAGAGATTGGTCGTCATTTCGGATATCAGCCATGAACAGCACACAATCGCGCCACTTGACAGTCCCACTCGGTAAAGATGCCCATCGTTTGGCTCTTCAATTTGCTTCCGAACAAGCTACACCCCTGAAGGGAAAACAAGTTTATCTGAATACCCTAGCGGTTTATGCGGTTCACCGCTATCTTAAATGGCTCCCGGTCGAGACGACTCTTACTCAAGGGGATAGCTGGCATCCTGGAGTGAGGGCGATTTTTGATGTGGCTGACTTGGTTTTGCCGAACATTGGCAAACTCGAATGTCGTCCGGTGCTACCGGGTGAGGTTGCCTTTGAATTGCCTGTGGAGGTGACAACTGACCGGATTGGTTATGTAGCTGTTCAGTTCAATCGACAATTAGACTCCGTGCAGCTATTAGGATTTGCCCCAGCGAACACGTCTAGTGAGCAAAGAAAGGAAATTCCGGTCGCAGAGCTTCAATCTATCGATGCACTAATAGATAATATTCATTACTCTTCGATTAACCCCGTTCAGAATCGGGCCGTTAAACCGGAAACGCTACTGGTAAACCTGCGCCAATGGCTTGAGGGAATCTTTAATGAAGATTGGCAACCCGCAGGCTTGGTACTGCGTCGCAACTTGAGAAGCACAACCCACCGGGGACTTGACGCTGAACCTTGCTCTGTGAGTCGGGCGAAGGTGATTAACTTGGGGAGGCAACTGCCTCCTCAGGCGCTAGTCCTGCTAGTGCAGTTGACCCACACAGCTACAGAAGTGGTCGATATTCGCCTACGGCTTTATCCGGGTGATGATTCCGTTCATCTCCCACCGAATCTACAACTGATTGTATTGGATGAAGCAGGAACGGCTTGCTTGGAAGCTCAATCCCGAAGCGCTGATGACTGGATGCAACTAGAGTTTAGTTGCCAAGATGAAGAACGGTTTAATGTCACAGTGGTGTTAGGGGAGATAAGCATTACTGAACAGTTTGTTGTCTAAGTACACAAATAACAGGAGACAGCAATGGCGATAGTTAAACTTAAACTCAGGCGAACCTCCGAAGAGGGATTTCTGGTCATTGTGACTTCGACGAATCAGGAATTTGAAACGGAAGGCTTTTTGCCTCCATTACCCCCCGAACTAGAATCATCCTTCAACCAATGGCAGTTAGCTTATCGTCAAATTGATGCGGTGCGCTCTTGTATCGCTTCTGCACCTACAGTCCGCCTTACCCCCAAGGGAGTGACGATTCATTCCAACGCAGAACATACCGATTCGGTGAAAGCCCACCTGAACCAATGGCTGAACTCCGGGGATAGGAGGTGGCAACCGATCCGGGATGGCTTAATCGCGATCGCCAACCAACTCCATCAATCAGGTGATGAGATTCGCGTAATTCTCGATGCCAAAGACATCGACTTGCGCCGCCTCCCCTGGCAAGAGTGGAGTTTATTTGAAGAACACTACCCCCACGCTGAAGTTGCCCTGATTGCCCCCAAAAGCTCAGAAAACAAGCGATTGAGAACCTCCTCTACTAGCTGCTCAAAAGTCAGAATCTTAGTGGCTGTAGGCAGGAGTGACGGCATTAATACCAAGGATGACCTGGAGGTCATTCAAAGATTAGAGGAACTTGGGGCAGAAGTGGTCTGTTTGATGCAGCCGACGCACAAAGTTTTATGTGAAACGCTTTGGGACGAACAAGGTTTCCACATCTTCGTGTTTACAGGTCACAGTGGGAGTCGAAAGGATGGGCAAATTGGTTGGATTGAACTCAATGACAACGATAGCTTAAGTATTGAGCAGTTTAAAGAAGCATTGAAAGAAGCTATCAGCCGAGGATTGCAGTTGGCGATTTTCAACTCCTGTGATGGTCTGGGGTTAGCCAACCAACTGGCGCACTTGCATCTGCCGCAGAGCATTGTCATGCGAGAACCTGTTCCAGATCCAGTCGCTGTGGAATTTTTGAAGCACTTTTTCAATGAGTTTACCCGCAATAACTCGCTTTTTACTTCTGTTCAAAAAGCCCGCAAACGTCTAGAACATTACAAGTCCCTTTATCCAGGTGCAATTTGGTTGCCCACGATTTGCATTGGGCCTAATGTTGAGCCGCTCACTTGGCAGGGACTTTGTGGGAGTTCCCCTAGTTCAACAACGATTTTAGACCAAAAGCCAACTCCTGAAGAGTCTCTTCCGCCACTTCCTAAGCCACCAAAACCCATTAAGGTGCCGTTATTAGCTGGTTTGCTGGGTGCAGTTGTCGCTTGTGCTTTCTCTGTACCTCTTGTAACCAGCCTCATTCCACAACCCCCAAAACCGCATAAAGAATCTACCCCCAACTCACAATCGCCAGAACAGCCTAAAGAATCTACCTTCAACTCCGTGACTGCTCCTGTGGGGACATGGCTATATGGTGGAAGTACAAGTTGGGCACCGATTCGAGATTTAGTCGATAAGCAGATCAAACGAGCATTGCCGAAATTTGAGCTGATCTACTCGCAACATCCTACTCTGCCACCGGGTTCGGGAACGGGAATCAAGATGTTGTTGGACGGTCAACTCTCGTTTTCTCAGTCTTCACGACCTATCCTGACTAGTGAGTATACAATCGCACAGTCTAGTGGGGTCAAGCTGAAGCAGGTTCCGGTGGCAATTGATGGAATTGCGATCGCGGTTCACCCCAGTTTGAATATTCAAGGGTTGACACTAGTGCAACTCATCGGTATCTACACAGGTCAAATCACGAACTGGAAGCAAGTCGGTGGACCCAATCTCAAAATTACGCCCTACTCTCGCCCTAGTGACAGTGGAACTACTGAGTTTTTTAAAGAGAATATTTTGGGAACTAAGAATTTTGCGTCAAAGACGGTTCGGGTTAGAACTACTACCGAAGCCTTGAATCAGATATATCAACGCCCTAATGATGGGGGCATTTATATGGCTTCGGCTTCTGAGGTCATTAAACAATGCACTGTCAAAACTTTACCGATTAGTCGCCATGTGGGAAGTGCTTTTATTCCTCCCTATCAAAGTTCATCTGTACCGGGTAAAGGGTGTCCTTGGCAAAACAATCAACTCAATTATCAGGCATTAAAAGATGGTAAATACCCAATAACCCGTCGCCTTTTTGTAATTATTAAGCAAAATGATCAAGTTGATGAGCAAGCGGGAGAAGCTTACGCCAAGTTACTGACGACGGATGAAGGACAAAAGTTAATCAAAGAAGCTGGCTTTATTCCCATACGCTCCTTCTAAAATCGGCTGTTTGCTGAAGAAACAAAGCTGAGCTAGTCAAGAGTAAAGTTAAGCTTTGAGGTTGAGAAACTGACGGATACACTCAGCCATCTTTTGATTGCCTTCTTGGCTAGTAATGCTCTGCAAGGGAACAGGTATATGCTCACCCGATCTCAGGTTAAGCGTAAGACTATACGTCTTATCTCCATCGCTGTCTGTATGTTCCTTGACCTCAACCTGATTAATTTCTCGCAGCCTCCATTCAGTAACTTTGGTGCGACGCAAAGTCTGCTGCTTCAGCCTCACTAGACCTAAGGCTTTGTCGAACGTGAAAGAAACGATGAATTCTCCATTTAGCAATGAACCAAACACTAACCCAGCACCAACCAGAGCAAAGAGTCCTCCAAAGGGATAAGCAAACCAGCGGTCATCTTGCTGAACGCGCAGGGATATCTCCCCAGGATTGCTAATGAAAGCATTAATTCGGTCTGCATTTTTTTGTTTTCCGCCAGTGCCGGAACTCCAAACCCAGGTGAAGGGAACCTCGCCGCCATCAGTTAAGAGTACGACACGATAGGTATCCCCATCACTGTCTTGATTCACATCAACTTTTGCGCCTTGGAGTTGATTCAGGGGTATTGTTGTCTCATCTGACCCTAACAAGCCAGAATTCACGAGTTGACAACTTCCTTGAGTTGGTTCAACTCGTTGACATTTCAGGCTAGTTAGTCTGCCGAAAAAGAGCATTACCGCTAGTCCAGTCAACAGGAAGGGAGTTCCAAAAAGCGCCGTCCTCACTATCCCGTTTAAGTTATTTGCTCGTAACCTTAATCGATTTGGTGTTTGCTCGACAATCTTCATTGGTTAGTCTCCTCTCAAACTTAATCAGCGGTCTGGCTTTCCTGTCACTCCAACAACCAACCGCTATTTATTTGTCAGGACGGTTCAGCATTTTTATGAAAAAACCAAGCAATTTGTTACATTCAGCACATCAGTCAGCTAGTACTGAAGATGATTGGAAGTTGGTGGCTTCCAAGTGGCAAGAAGCTATAGGGCTATTAAAGACAGTGCCTCAGAAGCATCCCAACTATGGAAAGGTTCAGAACAAGATTGCCGAGTATCAGCGGAATTTAGCGATCGCACGGCAAAAAGCCGCAAGCAAGTAGCACCTACTTTCATAAATTCTCATTGAGCGTCTGACTAAGTAGTAGATGAACCACTGAGAGTACCTCCTACCCAGTAAGCTTTATGAAAACAAACGTCTTCAAGCGTTTCTCACACCTAACTCGCCTCACTTGTGCCTTCGGTATCCTCTTCCTGGGTGCTTGCACTTTTGGAGGCACCAGTTCCCAACCTCCAGAAGGCTTTGAAGTCAAGTTTTTAGTCGGCAGTGCTTTGAAACAATATTGCACCCAAGCCGCTGACCAGTTTAATCGCTCAAAGCCCAAACTGGATAACGGTCAGGCTTATTACTTGAGCTGTGAAGTCAAGGGAAGTGGAGATGTCGTTACTCAAATGGCTGCCTTAGCCCAACAACTCAAAGCCGGAAGCCTCAAACCCGATGATGCCAAATTTCCCACCTTAATTTCTGTGGATGGGGAAATCTACCACGCGCAGTTGCTGGAAACGATGAATCAAATCTTTCCTGGGCAAAATTATATTCCCCAGATTACAGATGCACCGCTACTGGCGAATAGTCCAATGGTGTTTATCGCACCCGCTGATGTGGCAGCTGGGTTACGAAAGCAAGCAGATTTGTATAAGGCATTAGTCAGTACCAAAACCCATAAGGAACTTGACCCCACTAGCCCCCAACTTCCAATTCACTATGTCCAAACTGCCCCCACCCGGTCAAATTCTGGTTTGCAAACGCTGGTCGCGCAATTTGCCAGTGTGTCTGGCAAGCGACCTGAGCAACTAACGGTGGCGGATGTCCAGAAGTATCAGACTCAAATCCAAACTATTCAGAGCAAGGTGACTCGCTACGGTGTCTCTACTGATACTTTAGCGTCTGACATGGTGAAAAACGGTTCGTTTTGGGCATCAATCGGTTCAGTCTATGAGTCGTCTGTGATTCAGGCGAATTCCAGTCAGCAAGCTGGTCAAACCCGCTATGAAGCAATTTATCCCAAAACGACGTTTACTTCCAATATGCGGGCGATTTTGCCAACTGCACCTTGGGTAAGTGCTGATGAGAAAGCCGCTGCCCAAAAGGTGATTGAGTATTTGCGAACTCCCCAAGCTCAAAAAATTGCCACGGAACTCGGTTTAAGACCCGGTGTACCGGGGGTGGAGTTGGGTCCCAAATTTACCGCCCAGTATGGCGTTGACCCAAATGGCAAGTATGATTCCCTCCGTCCCCCGAAACCGGAAGTGGTAGATGCCATGCTCAAATCCTGGCAGGAATTTGCCAAGAAACCCTCACAAGTTGTGGTGGTAGTGGACTCTTCGGGTTCGATGTTGGGCGACAAGTTACCATCTGTGCAAAATACCTTACGCAATTACGTCGAAAGTCTCGGACCAAAAGAGCAAATTGCCCTGATTGATTTTGATTCGGAGATTCGTCCTCCGGTTCTGGTAGATGGTACCCCACAAGGACGCGATCGCGGTATGCAGTTTATTGCCAATCTCAAAGCGAATGGCGGTACCAAATTATATGACGCTGCCCTCTATGCCCGGAATTGGCTGGTGTCAAATCCACGCAAGGAGGCGATTAACGCGGTAGTGATTCTAACCGATGGGGAAGATTCTGGTTCCAAAATTCCCCTTGAGCAACTGCGTCAAGAACTGGACAAAAGTAACTTTAAGAGCGACCAACGGATTGCCTTTTTCACCGTAGGTTACGGAAAAGAAGGTGAATTTAATCCCGAAGTTCTGCAACAAATTGCTCAACTAAATGGGGGTTACTACCGTCAGGGAGACCCATCAACAATCTCTGCTTTAATGTCTGATTTACAGGTGGAGTTTTAATTTCATGATTAAACTAGCAAACCCACTTTACTACCCGATTTCTGTGTTAGCGGGGGGTGTCGTTCTCGTGGTTGGTGTTCGCTTGATGGGGTTATCGAATCTCGTCATCCTACCCACCGCCGCACTGGTTACTACAGCTGGTGCCACTGTGTTGAAATCCAGAGAACCCGATGAGCAAAAACTGGCTCATCAGCAATTGCAAAGGGAACTGCAAGTCATGCAAGCCTCTGGGAAAAGCTTGGCAGAAAAAGCGGAGGTGTTACGCCAAGAAGCTAACCAGTTATTGACCCGTGGGTCATTTCAACTGGACTTGTTAATTGCCGTACAAGAAGCTTGCGATCGCGCGATTGAACTTCCGCCAAAGATTGACCAATTAGCCTCACGGTTGCAAGGCACTAATTCGTTGTTATCCGTCAGTGAGTTACAACAGCAGCTACTGGAAGTGCAAACTAAAAAGCAAGCAAGTTCCGGTGTGGCGCGTCAACATCTCAACCAACTCGCCAATAGTCTAAAACGCAATATTCAGCTAGCACAAGAAGGTCAGGATACCCGAACTGCCCAAATCGTCAGCCTCTACACTCTAATTCAAGACGCTGCTGGAGTATTGCAGCAGTTGCAGAATAAGCTGCGAACTTCTGATTTAACCAACTCTGAGCAAGTTGATGAATTACAGTCTCTGAGTGCTGAACTGAATAGCTTCCAAGAGAATGTGGATATTCTGGTTTCTAAATAATGAGTAGACTTTGAAGTTACTAAGGAGAGACAGATGAAAATTTTGGAGAAAACGCAAAATAAGCTAGTGTACCAAAGTGAACGAAACCTGGGTATATATGTCTTATCGCTGCTAGTGGGATTGTGGTTTGTAAGACCTATTCTGTGGATGATGCTTAGTCCCTTAACTTCTTCTGCTGTAGAAGCGCTTACCTGCAAACGGGTTGAACCCACTCAAGTTAATTGTGAGTTAACTAAATCAACTTATATGGGGTTAAAAAAAGAGCGGAGTCTTTCTCTTAGTAAAGTACTGGGAGCTAAAGTTAACGAAAAAACTGACAGTGAAGGTGACACATTTTATGAAGTCGTAATTCTCACTCAAAAAGGGGAAGTTTTATTGTCCAATAATCCTAGTGATGCCTCGCGAATCAATGATTTTGTCAAAAGTTCTAATACTACAGACTTGAGAATTGATTATGATAATCGGGGGGATGTTAATGGGACGCTTCTTTTTACTTCGTTGTTTGTAGTTATCATTTTTGCCTCGTTAGTCTCCAGTATATACAATATGACTGTTGTCGAAACCTACATATTCGATAAAACTCTAGACAAGTTGATTCACCACCGACGGAGTTGTCTAGTAACCAAATTAAAAGAGTATACCTTACTGGAAATTGTTGATGTGCGTGTTGAAAAAAAAAACTTATAGTGATGGAGATATTTATGGCTATAGAGTTAGCCTGTTATTAACAGGAAGTAAGAATCTAATCTTCCGAGATTCATCTTTAAAAACGAACAAGGAAGATGCCCAAGAACTCGCTAATACCATTGCAAATTTTCTCAATCTCTGAAACCCTAAATAATTCTCATTGAGAAGACAGATATCATCGTTACTCACTAATTCAGGTTATGAAACCATCTAAATCTCAACTCCGAAATCGGACAATAACCTCGGTTGCGATCGCTTTAGCAGCATTAGGTTTAGCATACGCTCCCATACCAGGATTACAGCAAACCGTCGTTGTGGTCAGTGGAACAGAATTGCAAGCACCGCTGCAACAGCTAGAAGCTAAGTTTGAACGGGAAAATCCTACCATCAAGCTTGAGCTAAAGTTTCAAGGCTCTCAAGATATCGTCAACAACTATATCGATAAGAAAAATGACTTTAAGCCGACTGTCCTCATCCCAGCTTCCGCAGAATTACTAGAGGAATTAAGCCAGCGTTCCCTAGGGCAAAACAATAGCGAACCGTTCTACGACACCCCAAAAGCGATCGCCAAAACTCTGTTAGTAGGCATTGCTTGGCCAGAACGGGGTAAAGTCCTCTTCCCCGATAATCGCTTTTCCTGGCAGCGAGTGGAACAAGCGATGATTGCTGGTAACTGGCAAGCGGTTGGGGGCCAGAGTGACTGGGGTAGCTTTGATTTTGTCACCACTGAACCCACCCGTTCCAATAGTGGTCAGGTTACCTTAAACTTGTGGGCACTCTCGAAATTGGGAGGAGGAACCAATGACAGTGCCGACTTAAACAACGCCGCCATTGCATCCCTTTTTAGTACAATCAAGCGGTCAGTCTATCAGCCACCTCGCTCCACAGACATTCTCCTCCAGGAATTTATTGCCCGTGGACCCAATGACGCCGATGTCGCTACGGTGTACGAAAGTATTGCCCTCTCGCGGTGGCAACAAGCGGGTAAGAATCAGGGTAAACCCTACCAAATCTATTACTTAGATCCGACAATTGAGACAGTGGCAACCGCTGCGATTGTTCGTCAGGATGTTGATGGTGCAACAGCCAACGCTGCCAGAAAGTTTATTTCCTTCCTTAGTGAGTCTGAGCAACAAAAGGTATTTGTTCAGTACGGTTTCCGACCTGCCAGTAACGGAATTAATTTACAAGAGGTTGCCAATAGTCCGTGGCGTCAGAATATCCCTGGTGCCGAAGTTAATCCACCTGTAAAGACGATGCGATCGCCAAAGGCACAGGTTCTTGGGGAAATTCAACGACTCTGGCTGCGGGTCAATTAGGTTTAGTGATGAATTTGTAGATTCAAGATATAGTGACCTAGTGGGACTTTTGCTGACCACAGCTCATATTCCAGCTGTAGATGTTGCGGTAAAGGGCGACCCTCTAGCTTTAAACTCCGGGTGTAATTTCGCAGGCGCAACGACTCATATCCTTTGA
>CBDTXL010000076.1:0-17559 GCA_965364435.1 uncultured bacterium | reverse complement strand
TCTGCGATCGCAACCAACTGAGCGGTTGATCTTTGCGATTTACCTTTTGGCGAATTCGTTCTGTTCTTGGCAGCTCTTTGTTAATTTCCTTGATGATGGCGCGGCATTGGCGCAGGCTAAGTGCTGTGAAATCAATTGCTGGGGAGTATTCGGTTTTGAGGCAACGTAGTTCTTTCTTAGTCCTATTCAATACACTTGTGGGAGCGAGAGTTGCGTCCTCAAGTTGCATTGGTTCAAACATTACGGAATATGGGTTTACATCTGACAGGCTAGTCTTCAAGTCTTCTTCCTCTCCTTTGTCAGGCAATGAAGTGAACGCCTCATTCCACACTTCGGCGGAAGTGCTGGTGAGGGTTGCAGTGTCGTTGGCTGTCGCGGGTGTAGAACATGAATGCCACAGCCCCATCAGTTGCTCAATTAGGTCGAGTGCCGCGATCGCAAAGAAGACACTGGGCAGTCCAATAAGTAGGATATCGAGGGCATGTTGGATTTGTTGATAATTGGGGTTCATGGTTCAATTCCTTGATTGTTTGCTCCCGGCCTTTAGCTAAAATTGTGCCGCGCGATCGCTTACTGACTCCTACCCGGAGTATTTTATTTGCAGCACAAAAATAATCCCCCGTCTGCCATAGGCGAGGGAGGCGACACTCAGAGGGCATAGCGCTACCGATTAGGGTCGCTCGAACACTCTGGCTACAGCAAGCACGGAGGGCAACATATGTTCTTTCCTGCGGCCTGATTTAAGCGATAGTTCCAAATCGAGCAGTAGCCTAACCGCTTGGGACAGTGCGACAACAGAGGTATGTCGCACTTCTTGTTTCAGGAAGTACACTCGTTTGGGGTTCCCTATATTGCAGATTTTGGCGATTTCTGTGTCTTGTTTTACCCCAGACTGGATTGTTGATTTTACCCAGAGCCAGGTTCTGAACTGAGTAATCAGCGTTGCACAAATTGCTACGGGTTGGTTTTCAACAGCCAACAGTTCTTCTAGCAGTGTCACCACCTCCCGGCAAGAGCTTTCTCGAATCGCTTCTGCCAGCTGGAGGCTGTTGTGCGTAGTCGAAGGCACTAAGTTTTGCACTTGTGCCAAGCTGATTCGATTGCCACCGCTGTATGTTAGTAGCTTTTGCAGTTCTGACTCCACACGAGCCGAATCGTTGCCAATAGCTTTTGCTAGGTACAGAATTGTTTTTCTGTCTAAGGAGAGCTTTAACTGCGTCGCGAGGGTGCCAATATAAGCAGCAATCAAGTCGGTGCGCCAGGGCGGTATTAACTCAAATTCAAAAAGTTTGGCACATCCTAGCAGGAATTTAACTACTTTCAACCGTTTGTCTATTGATGTTCCCCATAACACCAGGTGCGTGCTTGCTGGCACCTGGGTAAGTAACTGAAGGGTGGAGAACATCTCTGGGGTGAACTGTTTGAAATTGCACTCTTCTACTACTATTAATTTGGCTTTGCTCGTCCCAAATGCTGGGGTGAGAGCGCAGTGAACAGCATCAGAAATGTTGCTGCTGGGGAATTGGTGGAAGTTGAAATTCAGCCATACCTCGTCCAGCTGTTTTTTGAACGTTGCTATTTTCGCTCGTATGGCATGGGTATCTGAGCCGACTAACAAGCTAATCATCTACTTTCCTCAATGGACACGACAAGTTCTGTGCCAGCGGCTAAAGTCAGCATTTTCTGCACCTTGTCTATGTTGTTGTTAAATCGGCTTAGGTATTTGGCTGGCACCGCTAATACTGCACGTTTATCCTCTAGACGAACAAGTTGAGCTTTACTCAACAGCTTGCGGTTGTTTTCCCCTGTACTTGAGACTACCTTCTCCCATAGTTCTTCATGACCAGTCGAGGTAGTTGATGTGTTGAATGCAGGTTTTCCGCTATGCGCTCCATTGCCTTGAGACTGGTGAGCGTTCGCTAATCCCAGCAGGCATACTTCCAGCCACAGACTGGCGCTGACGGAAGATTTGAGTTGGTATTGGGAGGAGAGTAATTGCTCAAATCCCTCTTCAACGCTCCTCAAGTCCCAGGTCTTGCTAATAGCTTGTAGTTTTGAGTAAGAAATTGCACTCGTTGTTAACCCTTGACTGTTCGGCACCGCCATTACTACCAGCAAGTCGCGATAGCAGGCAAGTAGGGACAACAGTATCGCTTTGGGCGCAATACCATTATCCACGAGCCAGCGTGACAGTTTGAGCAGGGACAAGGTATCGTTGGTTTGAATAGCTCTGAGTATGTTAACCAAATCCTTTGAGCCGATGCTCCCAGACATCTCCAGGACGTGGCTGACTGTAATCTTTTCTCCCAACAGGCTTAGTTGGTCGAGCATCTGCAAAGCGTCCCTTAGTCCCCCTTCAGCAACGCGGGCGATCGCATACTTAGCTTCGTCAGCAATCTCGATTGCCTCTTGTTTAGCGATGTGGGTCAGTTGCTCCACAATAGCGCTGACGGCTAATGCCCGGAAGCTAAACACCTGGCATCGGCTTGTGATGGTTGCTAAGACTTTGTTAGACTCTGTTGTACAAAGGATGAACACAACCCTTGCTGGTGGTTCTTCCAGACACTTAAGCAAAGCGTTAAATGCCTGTTGTGTTAATTGGTGACACTCGTCGAGGATGAAAATCCGATAGCGTCCCATTGCGGGAGCAAAGTTGCTGCGCTCGATCAGTTTTCGGGCATCGTCCACTCCATTGTGGCTTGCTGCATCAATTTCAGCCACATCTAAGTTTGTACCTTTTTCAATTGAGCGACAAGACTGGCACAAGCCGCAAGGGGAAATTGTTGGGCCATCTGAGGAAGAACAGTTCAACGACTTCGCTAATATTCGAGCACAAGAGGTTTTACCTGTTCCGTGGGAGCCAGCGAACAGGTAAGCTGGGGCTATTTTGCCTGACAAAATAGCATTCGTAAGAGTTTTCTGAACATACTCTTGTCCTCTGATATCTCCTAAAGTCCTGGGGCGATATTTTAGTGGTAACGCTATGTGCATAATGGTGTAAATTCCGGTTTTCTTTTACTCTCCTTTCGGGAAGAATATCCCCGCTAGGGGATAAAAAATAGGAAATAGCAATGTAAGGCAGACCGAATAGTTCAGTCTGTGCTACATTGCTCTGGCATGAAAGTATTTACGAGTAGGCTGCTTGTGTTTATTGCAGCGCTCCAATCTGCATTGGCATTAGTAAATATTTGGAGTCCATTAGAAGGTTTGGTTTGTTTCTGTTGCCGAAGGGAGTAACTACGGCTGGGCCGTCGCTCTGAGTAAAGTGAATCTGCACTTTTTCGCTGGTCACAGATTTTACTCCTGAGAGCAAATACTTGATATCGAAGGCGATGTGCAGGTCTTTTTCTGTACTCGCTGCTATCTCCTCCTTGCCTTTCCCGAACTCACGCGCTATAGACAATAAGAGTTTCTCCTCAAGGCTATTGAGGTACAGCAAGACAGTCTTTTCTTTTTGGTCTGCCAGCACACTTAAACGTTCAAGTGCCTTGATTAAGGGTGCTTTTTCAAGTGTTACCGTTTGCTTGAATTGTTGGTTCAACAGCTCCGGATAGGGCGGATACTGTCCTTCTAGGCAGCGACTAATTAGACGTACTCGCCCCCAAGATATAGCTACTGTGCCGCTTGATTCTTCATAGGACAATTCCACCGGCTCAGTTGACGTGCGTGAGCCGAGGATTCGCTCTAGTTCGACGAGTGCTTTAGCTGGTACAGTGAAGGATAAAGATGAGTCGGTTTCTGACGCATTAGGCTCTGTACCTATTCCTTGAATCGAAGTTTGTACGGTTGCCAACCGATGTCCGTCAGTTGAAGCAAATTCTAGCAGTGTCCCATCGAGCTTGATGTGAACTCCTGTCAGGATTGGCTTCGTTTCATCTTTTGAGGTGGCGAACAGCGTTCCTTTCAACCCTTCTCTTAGTGCTTCTGTGGGAAGCTTATAAACTTGTCCCGATAAGTGCGGAAGTTTTGGAAATTCTTCGCTCGCCATACCCCGCACTTGGTAGTCTCCTGAAGATGCCTTCAGTGTGGTTATCAATTCTGATTCACTCTCTTGCTCTCCCTGTTTTTTTGTGGTAGATGAATGTTCGAGGGTGATATCGCCAGCCGGAAACTTAGCCACAACCTCTGCCAGGAGTTCGACAGGTATAGTGGTTTCTCCCCCCTGCCAGATCTTGGCATCCAGGCTCGTTTCCATGCCTAAGCTTAAGTCGAACACAGTTAAACGCACCTGCTGCGACTCTTTGTCTGCCACTAGCAAGACGTTGCCTAGTATAGGGTGTGTTGGTTTGGCTGGCACACAATGGGCTACCAAGGTTAAATTATGAGCCAGGTCATCTTGGGTGCAAGTCAGTCGAAACCCCTGTTCTTTTGAATCAGTCGGTTCTTCAGGGGGCGCGGGTGGGGCTATTGCTATTGCACTGTCTTTCAGTTCATTTTTCGACTTGCTACGAGCTTGTTTGGATTTATCTGTTGTCGGTTTTTTGGTGCCAGCTTTTACGAGTGTTTTAGGCATTGCTTTGTAGTGATAAATTATTGTTCACAGGGCTGCAATCGCAGCCCCGTTTTTGTATAAGCAACGACTATCTTTGTTTGAGATTACACCTTGTGTACCATCCTGCTAGACGTTAATGCCAGTCGTCGAAATCTAGGAAGTCCGGGTGACGAATATTCGAGTTCGGGCGCGGCTGGAAGCTACGTACCAAAGCTGGTTACATTCACGAACCGAACCGTTTTCCATTTGGGCTTTCAGATTGAGATTAAAGCCATCAATTCCGACTTCATTGAAGGTACTGCCCTGGGAATTATGGACTGTTAATGCCCAGCAATTTCTCAAGTCAGCGAAAGTATCGCTATGGTTGTACCAAGCTTTCCAAAGGCTGGGATTGTGTTTGGCATTGTGCAGCAACCTGGCGTTGTCCTGCTTGAACCGTCGCTCATCATCTTTATGGAGCATATACACCTGACGAATCGTTCCTTCGTCAGTTACAACCTCTACTTTCCAGGCTTTGTAACCCGAATATCGGTCTTGTGCGAACGTCAATACTTTGACTTCCGTTGAGGTTGGTAGGATGATGGTTTTTCCATCAGGAGCCGTCACTGGACTTTTGGAAATTAGCCTTTCACCAACAACAAACCTGGGTGCATTAAGTCCATAGATTTTCGTTCTTATCTTGTTGTTCCAGTACGCCACACGTTCATTCGTGTAGCAAAGAATCCGCAAGCAGTCCGGGTCTTGATTGAAACAAGAGGAGAACTTTCCAACAGCATATCTTAACAGCGTTTTCTCTTTAACCAGAAAAGCCCCATTTGTTTTATCTGCGTTGAATTTAGAGAATGGTTTAAATACCTTTCTCTGTTTTAATGCTGCCCTGCAAGCCGTCACGAACTCCAATAGTGGGCTACCGCTTCCTTGGCGGACAACCTGTGTAAGAACGACTTTGGAAGGCACATCGAATGCAAGAGAGCGTCTCTCGTTGACACCGTTGTCGTTCACAGGCGGCAACTGAGCCGGGTCGCCCATGACGATTAGTTGTCGGTTGCCTCCGATAGAGAGAGCGTTCGTAATTCTTTCCTCTATGATGCTCCACAGTTCGGCTGTTATCATCGAGCATTCATCGAGTATTATTACGTCGTACATATGCAAGTACGACGCCGACACAGTTTTCAAGACTTTATGAAGTCCCTCTTTTACAGGGGCAAGACCTAAAAGCTGGTGTATGGTCATGAAGTCTACGCCCCTAACCCCTTTCTCTTGAGCCATCCGTCGCAAGACTCCTACCGCTTTATTGGTAGGAGCCGTGAATACGATTCTTTTCCCGGCAGCCAGAACTGATAAAGCGATTAAGTTGGCGACGGTTGACTTCCCCGCTCCCGCATACCCAAACAGTCCGAATATACGTTGGCTGCTCTCTAGAAACATCGCGATTTTAGCGAGTGCCTTGCTCTGCTGATTGGTCAGCTCAAAAGGAGGCATTGTCAATGTCTCAATCATACGGTTTTCCGCTATATTTCAGCTCCCCCTATCAGCGGTAGCTGAGTTTTTTGGCTCTTCAAGGTTTTATGAAAGAGATAATTAACGCCTGCCTCAAACGTCACATCAGGAATGTTGGCGTTGTCTATTTTTAGTACATATAAATGTGTAAACCGACAGCGGACTCTCGTGAAATTTGTGCTGGAGTACGGCGTGCTTGTGGGCAGCTAGCTCGTGAGCGCTCTCACATAACAAACGAATAAACAAGAGATGTTGTGTACTTTCAAGACTTGACGAGGGTTTAGGGGATACGAACGGTGAAGAGCGGAAGCTGAACAAGTGGTGAACTCAGTTGCTCTTCCATCCTCTGATGCGTTCAGACAGACCAAGTGAACGGACTTGTTGAACATCGAACCACGGCTTGTAGTCAGCTCAAAAGGCCGTGACCGCGACCTTCACGTAAACGTTTTGCTCCGGACGGCTTTGGTCTTGGCTGTGTTGCGAAGAGCCATTGGCATTGTCCTATGCGAGTCTCAAAAGGTATAGTCAAGCCAGTCGGCGCTGCCGTCTTTAAGGAAGGCGCTTACCTCATGTTTAGTGTGCCAGTCAGTTTACAACTTTATTGTTTGGGATACTACTTTATTGTTTGGGATACAACTTTATTGTGGGGGTACAAAAAATGAGCCAAATCATTGCAGTTTTTAATCAGGCTGGGGGAGTTGGTAAAACCTCTCTGGTCAATCATCTTGGATATATGTTGGCTTGCCAGAAACGCCTCAATCGAGAAAATCAAAAGCGCAGCCAGAAAAAATGTGATTATTATCGGGTGCTTTTGATCGATATGGACCCGCAAGCCTCTCTAACGATTTTTCTGGGGCTTGACCCCTATGAGTTAGAAAAAACTGTTTACCATGCCATCCTGCATGACGAACCTCTCCCCATCCATCGCGGACTCTATGCGAAGGAGGCTACTAGTGATGGAACACCTGGAGTTGATTTGGTTCCGTCTAATCTTGGACTCGCCCTCGCTGAACGCGAACTGGTATCAGCCGTGATGAGTGATTTCCGACTAAAAGAAGCGTTAACCAACTTCACCGAAAAATATGATTTTATTTTGATAGACTGTCCTCCAAGTCTGGGCAATCTGTCATACATTTCTTTGGTGGCAGCTACACATGTCTTGGTGCCAATCCAGGCGCAATACAAGGCTTTTAATGGCGTTCAGCAGTTATTTGACACGATTAAGTTAGTGCGTAGCCGTCCCAACCGTCAGCTAAAGATTGCGGGTTTTGTCCCAACCATGTACGACTCTAGAAACTCGCACGATGAGCGGACGTTAGCCGCCATTACCGAGCAACTTTCTCCTGTTGCACTGGTTTTACCTCCCATCGTTCGGTCTACCATTTTTGCTGATGCCTCTGAGTCCCACCTACCTTTGCCTTTGTACGATAAAAAGCACCCAGCGTTGAAAGCAATGAACCAAATCATCAAGAGTCTTGAGTTACTATGAGTGACCTGAAGAGTTCCAAAAAACAAAAGCCGTATGGGGGGAAAATTGACATTTCAGGATTGTTCAGCCTAGCTGACGAAAAGGCTCCCAGTGCTGATAATTCTTCTGCACCTAAGCCGTTGATTCGAGTCGAGCAAATTCACCGGAAACCTGAACAAGTCCGACGCTACTTCGATCCCCAAAAAATGGAGCAACTGACCCGCTCAGTCAACGCTCACGGCATTCTGGAAAACCTAATCGTGCGCCCGCTGCCAGGGAAGGACGGAGAGTACGAGCTAGTGGCAGGTGAGCGCCGTTACCGAGCTGCTATTGCCGCCGGACTTGCTGAAGTCCCAGTACTCATCCTTGACCTAAGTGATTCTGAGGCTCGACAAATTGCTTTGGTCGAGAACCTGCAACGGGAAGACCTCAATCCAGTTGAGGAGACAGAAGGGGTTCTGCAATTGCTCTCCATTCGGTTAAACCTAGCTGTACCTGAAGTGGTTTCGCTTCTTTATCGGATGCAAAATGCTCAGACCCGAAATTTGAACCACAACGTTGTGGCTCAGGAGGACGAAGTCGAAGTTGAAGAACTCTTTAAAACTTTGGGTCGGATGAGCTGGCAATCTTTCGTCAAGCATCGTTTACCCCTGTTGAATCTCCCTGAAGAAATCCTGGAGTCTTTGCGCCAGGGAGAGATTGCTTACACCAAGGCAACTGCAATCGCGCGAGTTAAAGAGGAAGCAATCAGACAAGAGTTGTTGAGAGAATCGATCCAAAAGGATTTATCCCTTTCCCAAATCCGGGATCGGATTAAGGCAGTAACTTCTCCTCCGAAAGAGGAGCCGCAGAACTTGAAGAGCCGTATCAAGGAGACTCATAGTCGCCTCCAGAAAGCTAAGTTTTGGGACGATCCGGACAAGCACAAGCAATTAGAAAAGCTACTTCAAGAGATGGAAGCCCTTCTAGCCAATGAATAATCATTCATGGTATAGGGATACGAAGCACCCCCATGCTGTCAGAGCTATTGTGGCATTTGGAATAGCGCCTTAGAGTGACCGCTACGCACGGCTAGCAAACAGCCGAAAAGGAGTTCGTTGGTTAGGGCGCAGCTGAGCTGTTGAATCAACAATTTTGTTAAGGCGTGCAGCTCCGAGTCGCTTAAATGCAATGACTGAGGACTAATAGGCTCAATATCAAGAGTTTTCTATCCTATCGTCACTCTGGTATGTCCATTCTCAAAAAATGGAACCAGTTCTGGCTGCCAATGTTTCTACTGCTTCCGTTGCTACTTTAGCCACTGCCTCAGTTGGTAGCGATCGCAATATCCTCAATACTTGCTCTAGAGGGTCAGAGGAAGGTAACTTTCCTTCAACGAGGTAAGTTTGGAAGTCTTGCAGGCTCCAACCTTTGAAAGCGGCTAATTTCTCTAAATTTTCCGTTTCAGGCCAAGATTGACCGGATTCCCAAAGATTAACCGATGACTGACTGACGCCCAGTCGTTTTGCAAACTGGCGCTGGCTTTGGGAACCTCGTATCTCTCGCACGTAAACGGCTAGTCGTTCAGCTTTAGGATTCATACCACTATTTTATGCCTCAGTTCCTTGATATTTCACCAATCAACCTTGAAGGATTCGCCTACTATTAGCGATATAATCACTTTTGATAAAACCTTTAATCATAAAGGTAGCTGCTGATGAATTGCTGCCTTAGCGAAGATGAGTTTGTGCATCACAAAGCTAGGGCTATTGAAAAGACTAGAATATTACGCTCTTTTATCAAAGACTAGGGCAACAGACTAAGCCTGCTTAGGAGCCAAAGCCCTCACCAAGCGCGATGGCGCTTTTAAGAGAGTCGCTCTCTTAAAAGCTCGTGCAGCGGCAATCATGCGATCGCTTTCATGAAAATCCTTCAATGCTTTCGGTGCCAACTCCGCTCCAGCTTAACGCCAGAAACAATTTTTACAGTTGACTGCAACTGGAGCTTGCTCCAAGTGAAGGTGCATTACTGAGGCAAAAACCAATGGAGAGTAATTTACAGTTATCCAATGGCTCAACCCATGAGAACTTATCAGTTGTTACTCATGTAGACCTACTCCGGCTAAAACCGCACCCTTGCAATTCCTCGATCTACGGGGAAGATGAGGACGTAACGGAACTGGTGAATCTGATACGTGAAACCGGATGGGTTAAACCCTTGGTTGTTAACAATCGGGGAATTATTATCTCAGGACACCGACGCTGGAAAGCCATTCTGAAACTGGGATGGAAAACCGTGCCAGTCGAAGTAAGGGAGTTTCCTGACGAAATCGCTGAACTACAGGCACTGTTACTGGAAAACGCCAACCGCTCTAAAACTGTAGAACAGAAAGTTAGAGAAGCTTCTGCCTGGAAAAACATAGAGAAGGAAAAGGCGAAAAAGCGACAACTAGCGGCTCAGAACAACCACGCAGGCAGAGCAGTTCCGGAAAATTTTCCGGAACTGCTCAAAGAAAAAGGCGAAACCCGCGATCGCCTCGCCAAACTGGTGGGTCTGGGGAGCGGTCGCAACTACTCTAAAGCCTCTAGAGTTGTGGATGCCATAGACGAACAAACTTCTTCGGGCAATTTAGAAACAGCTCAAGCTTTGCGTTCAGTGTTGAACGGGCAGAGTGTAGACGCTGCCACGAAACTCCTGAAACGGATATCTCCGAGCTGCGATCGCACTCCCCTGCCTCCTAAAAGCGATCCCTCGGAAGGTTCTTTGAATGGAAGTTCGCCTACTTCCAGCAACTCTGCTGAAGGGGAAGCAGCTGACATCCAACGCAGTTGCTGGAATTGTAAACATTGCTGCACAGAGGTCGTAGAAGAAAACCACAGCTTTTACTGCAATTTGCTGGGAGTTCAAAGCTTGCTAGACAAAGATGGCGACACGCGGGGAGCTGAATGCAATCTATGGAGTTACCGCTTTTCTGAAGCTACCCTTGCCAAAACAACCAATCCCTCGACTTTCACTCTTCTCTTTCCAGAACAGTTGCACGCTCTATTTCAGGATGCCGCACGTCAAGCAGGGATGAGCTTGGTAGACTGGGCAACGAAAGTACTGGAGTCAGCAGCTAAGAATAGTTATTGCGCGAGTAAGCATACCGATAGTAATGCCAAGTCAGGAAGTAACAGTGAAGCGGTAGAAGCGGCAGTCAATGACGCTGCTAATTCCAAAGCTGAGCTGCTCGTCCTCCAAAAACAGAGTCACCCTGCCTCTGAATTGAGTGTTAACGGAAGCTCACCCTTTTTCAACCCGACGAGAGAACTTCCGTTGACAGAGCAATCCCCTGAGAGAGGACAAAACTGATGCAGCAGGAGGATAATGTTGTTAGGGGTAAGAACCTCAATATCGGTGCATCACAACTAGAAATTAGTGGGTTAGATGTACTCCAGTCTCAGGTAATCGAAAAGCGAACTCGTCGCCCTTCCAATCTACCTTTGACTCAACCGCCATTATTCATGACTCAAGCTGTAGAAATGATGGCAACAGGAGCCCCTATAATCAGTGCAACGCAAGCATACTTAAAACGCCCAGATTGGGATAAGTATGGAAAAGACAGCCTGTACTTCCCCCGAGAATTTGGGAAGGGGAGGTCTATTGAGTTTTACATCCTGAATCACCAGGAACAACAGCCGGGATTCATCACGCATAAGGCTGAGAAGGAAATTCTTGAGAGATATGGCGTAATGGCAGCTCGGCTCCATGCTGTATTTGCTACCTATGCAGCAAAGCAGCACGAACCTTGGAAAGAGCCGTTTAATCTGCGAGGGTCCGATTTAATCAAAGTACTGGGACTGCACCGTACCAATCGGATGAACAAATCCCAAAAGCTCAAAGCTGTGACGGATTTAGCTTGGATAGTTGGCACTTTGGGAGCCGAAATTCATTGGTATGAAGGGGAGTTGGATTTATGCATTACGCGCAGAAGCCCGATTTGGACAATTCTTTACGTTGAGGAATTTCATCAACCCGAACTAATTGAGGGAGCTGCCGAACTGATCGAAGTTATTATCCGAGTTATGCCAGGAGCTTGGGCTGAAAAGTTTCTCAACAAAGAAGGCGAACAACAAAGAAAAGCACTTTACCAGTACGGGTTTATTAACCAAGAGGTTTTTAACTTCGACCACTACAAGCAAGAGCTAGCTGCCGCCTTGGCTCTATACTTAACTCAAAATCGGCGTTCTCATATCAAAGGAACGTACCGCATCCAAACTCTGCTGGAAGCTGTTATGTCCGCGCAGGAAATAACAGCTATCCGTCGGGTAAAACAGTATCGATCGCGTTTCGTTAAAAGATTTTACATTGTTCTGGAGGCTCTAACAGAAATCGGATTTAAGCTTCAATTTGCTGAATCCTTTCCAAAGGAACTGCTACCAGCTTGGGCAGAGTTGCCGAAGGAAAATGAAGGTGAATTAGATCCAGTAGCTACAGTCCCAAAAGATCGACAATTACCCAAAGGATTTTTTGAAATCTGGCTCAATGGTGTAGTCGGCATCACTGCACCACCAGCTATTGAATCTGCCATGAAAGAGTTTGAGAAAAGGAAAGTTCAGATAGCTAAAGGAAAACCTAAGGGTAGCTCCAGAAAATCTCATAGGGTCAAAGGTGATGATCGAGTTGTGGAGACACCAACAAAGTTAGCTCAACCATCTCAGTTAGAGGTACTGACAGGGGAAACAGTCAAACAGTTTCGCTTCAAACAGGGGTGGACTCAAGCTCATCTCGCTTCCAGAATCGGCAAGAGTGTCAGTTGGGTCAAGCTTGTCGAAAGCGGACGACGAAGAATTAAAGACGATGACCAAGAAGCGTTGCAAAAACTCCTTGGGATCTAAGCTTACCTCATACTGATACAACTTTAGTTTTCACCAACCCACGGTACTCACCGTGGGTTTCTTCGTTCAAATGCAATTGAAGGTTACAAGCCTGTAACCATTGTTTTGTAAAAGCCTCAGCGTTTTTTGCCCTAAAAAAACCTCCCATGCTGTGACTATTACTTCCCATGTTGTGACTATTACTTCCCATGCTGTGACCTAAAAAATTTGAAAGTCACTTCTGGCAAAGGTTTTAGCTGAGGTTACAAGCCTGATCATATTGATCAGTTTTGATCCGTCAGTAACTTTTTAGCCAAAAAAAACCAGTGCGGTATTGTATGAGGCGCACGAAAAGTTCTGTGTGGGGTCGCCAAGAACGACTCACCCCAAGATGCGCCCATGAAACGCCAGTACACGAGCAAGCGCCATCTGTGCCCTGTCTGTGGAAATCACCACGGTTGCGCTATCCGAGAAGATGATTTAATAGAATGCCTCCGCTGCACCTCACAGCACGATGCTCCTCCCGGCTATCGCTTCATTAAGCTGCTAAAAAATGGCATGGGCGGATTATTTATTGGCGATGACTCCCAACAACGTCGGGACTTCTTGCCAAAAGACTACGAATTGCAGCGACAGCGCCAACTAAAGGAGTTAGCCCAAGGCGCGTTAGGAGAAATAGAGCGCGATAAATCTATACGCCGGATTCACAAGTACTTTGGGTTAGCGCTTCATCATCGTCAGAATTTACGCGCTCGTGGCTTAAGTGATGCCCATATTAAGCGCTTACCCTACTTTTCATTCCATCCTTCTCAGGAAGTCCCACAGTTTACCCCTGCCAATCTACCAGGAGTCAGACGAGGTAAATTAGCTCTCATTGAGTCAGGCTTCGCTTGTCCTATTCCCAACATCGATGGGCTAATCATCGGTTGGCAGAATCGTTTTGATGATACAACCAAGGGAAAGTATCGCTGGCCTAAGGGAGAGAAGTCGATTCACCTGCCTAACGCCGAACTGCCTATCGGCGTGTACCGTCCAGACGACAGCGCTACCCGTTATGCGATCGGGCACAGCGAGGGTTTCCTCAAGGCAGATATAATCGCCCAATCATGGGGAATAGTAACATTAGGCGCTGCGGGAGCTAACTTTGCAGCCAGCCCCTTTCAACACAAACAGTCTTTAGATAGACTGTCAATTGAACTCAATACGAAGGACGTTCACTGGTTCGCCGATGCGGGTGCCGTTGCCAATCCCCATGTAGTTAGCCAGTATTTGAAGTCTTGGGAAAACCTCGCTGCTTGGGGTTACTCCGTTAAAATTGTTTGGTATAGTCAGATTGAAAAATCAGCGGGTGACGCCGATGAAGTATCCCAAGAAACAAGGGAATCTGCAAAGTTAATCACCATCGATGAGTATCTGGCGCTCGCTCGTGAGTTAGGTGGCTATACAGAATTTATACAATGTACAGACAAAGACCGCACCATTCCCCGCGACGAGTGGGAGTTGAAGTTCGGGTTGGGTGCATGGCTCCAGAAAACTCTTAGGGGCCTTTTAGGCAAAGCCTTGGGGTTTGGAAATAAACCCGCGACCCCTCGCTTCGCATCGGCACCCCCCAGCATCATTCGTTATCCTCAACAGCCGCTGCCGTGCCCAGAAGATTACGAAAGTCATCCCTTGCCACGAATCATCTTTAAGCAAGGGAAGCGCCTGGAAGTTTTGACCCAACTCAGGGAACTCGGATGGAAGTATGCGTGCGATCGCTCGTTTATGGGACTGGGTAAAAGTCACGATGCTGGATTGTCTTACCCCGACCCAGACACAGATAACAAAATCTGGTACTTTGACTTAAATCATACCAATCCAACAACCGAGACTGTCGAGGGCATGACAAATATGCCACCCCGTCACAAGGGGATGGTGGCAGTTGAGGGAAAGTTTACCCCAAGAGGAAATCCTCATTTGAGGTGGGCTCATCAACCGGAAGTGCCGTTGGTGCCGTCTTTATGCTATAATGCAGATATATTTATCAAACTCAGGCAGAAAGGATACAACGTTGACGCTAACCATACTGCAATCAAGGCAGATGACGGAAAGTTTGTTCGGCGCAATGACATCTGTAGGGGTTGCAGATTTGCTGGGAAATGTCATCAAGAGAGAGGCGATGGCTACGGATATCTAATGGTTCGACGTGGGGCGATGGAAGCACGACGGATTAGAGCAAGCCTAGATTCCGCTCCTAGTCCCGTTGACTATGACTATGGAGAGGATATCGCCTTTGTGGAAGAAGCATCCCGTTACCTGCGTGGAACCCAAACTCTCAGTGCTATTGGCAATGAATTATCACAAGCATGGGGCTACGTTGAGCGTAAAGCCCCTGTCGCCTTTGCCGCCTTGCAATCTATCCGATTCGCCCTGACTGATGCCCTAGAGGGTAAATTTGACCAGATAGAAAGTGGATTCAACCGTGGGGCAAACCATGAGAGGCTACAAGATTACCTACCAAATCCTTCTGAATTTACCGACCTCCCCATACTGATTCAACAAGTAGCGTCGGCTCTTCCCAAACTAAAAGACGTGGTGAAAGAACCCGACAGTGTAACCGGATTAGGAGGTAAATGGCGCTCTATCGGACAACAGATTCGGAATATATTCAAGGACGAAGCGGCACGGCAGACCAAGGAAAATATCGAATCCCTACCCCCAAACCTTTTAGTTGATGCTTTAGAAGTCTGGGCAGGGCTGAAGCCCGGAGCCTTGCGAGTCAGCGCCGGGCAATTGCACGTTACGGTTCGGGACACTCGTCATGCCGATGTCCTCAACTCAATGAAATTTGTCTGCTTACTGGATGCCACGGGTTCTATGCGCCAACTCGCTCAAGTACTTGGCGTTGAGGAGGACAGCATCATTGAAATTGAGCAGGAATTGCCTAATCTTGCTAATCTGACAGTCACCAACGTCAATATGCTCGGCATGGGGTCAAAACGCATCTCCGACGCCTGTAAAGCTCGTCAAAAAGCGTTTCTGGAATGGGTCAGCACACAACACGAGGATGGGGAAGTTAGGGTGCTGGCAAATAAAGCTGATACTCATCTCCCTCTTGACGGTTGGTGGTTTAACGATAATCGTTCTACCAATACCTTCAAGGGCGTCGGTGCGATCGCCGCCTTCAACACTCCCAGGGTTAATCTGGGGAAAGCCCGAGACGAATACCTTGCCTTATTTGGAAACCTAGAAGAATTTGATGAATATTATTCCTCCCGCCAAAGGGCAGAAATTATACAGCTCATCGGACGGCAAAGGGCACAGCTTTACCACTATAAGAATTTTACCATATATTTAGTGGGAACTAATCAAGATGTCAGTTACCTGCAAGAGTACGGCATCCGGGTTATCAACAAAGAAGCATTTGAGCTGTGCCCAGAAGCTGGCACCCCCGACCAGATTACCCGTTGGAAGATTTTAATGGCAGTGGGGCAATTACTTGAGCAGGGGCAGAAACTTACCCAAGAGGCGATTGGCTGTCTAATCGGGAAATCCCAAGAATTAGTAAGCAAAATCGCTTCGGAATTTGGGGGCTGGAAGAGCTTCAAAAAATTATTACTCGCCCTATTAGGACTATATAGGGACGGTAATAATTTTGAGCAGCTCTCCACAGACGAGAAAAATTTAATTAAAGAGTATCTCGCCCCTGTAATCGATTTAAGTGTGGAAGCAATTGGAAAAGCTCAAGCACCTGAGGATGTCCAGAGGGATGCCGATGTACTCGCAGCGACAATTGAGCAGTGTGTACGGCTTTTGGGATTCCCTAAATTTCTGATGGGCGTGCGGTATATGGCTGCTGATTCACAGGCGAATCTCCTGTGTGTTTTTCTACAGGTGTTTGGGCAGAAGTTAATACAGGAGGTATCGAGTCTATGAATGGCGGTCAGTAATAGAGATTGTCCCTGTCTAGTTCGCCGTCTGTAACCGCTCACTCCCCCTCAAACGTGATTGCTTCCTCGTCCAAAGTGACCTGGGAGCCACGACCGGGGTTTATATCTCGTTCGACGAGCGCTAATTTTCCCCACTCGTTGCGATCACACTCTTATTATGAGAAATCGGCGGTGCAGTTAGGCAAAAAATCGGGATTGTTGGTAGATAGCGATGCCGCAGTTGAGCGTAACGTCTAGTTCAGCATTACAGTTAACGAGCCAGCGCGAGGTTGAGTTGAGGGTCAATTTCTATAGTTGGAGAAAGACTGACCCTTGGCTTACTGTAACGTCTAACTAGAAGTTACGGTAAGCAAACGCCTTCTCACAACATAGTGCTCTAAAATGTCTGAAAACTCAATAAGCAAACATTTAGCAACATGATATTACTGCATCGAAACGATTCTCTGCTGGATTTCCAGAGCTAGAAGGTTCTGAAAATCAGCAAGTTTTTTCAAGAGATTCTTGAATGCGCTGAAAGAATCCTTCCGCTGACGTAGCCTTGCCTCATGACAGCGCCAAGATTGCTCAAGTAGAGATGCAAGCCTGCTTTCGATATCACGTTCGCGCCAGAACCGTTCGCTTGCCTGGTTAACAGCCTTTTCTATCCATATGAAACCGTCAAGAAGAATTTCCTCTGCCGCTGGCTGCTTCAGGAAAATGATGAATTTGACAGCACATCGTGGCTCTATTAAATGTTGATGTGCCCAGCGCTCGTATAAATCGTGCATTCTTCTTAGAGTAGGCTTTTGAGCTTCGTTCCATATATCGTAAACGTAAGCGAACTCGCTAAAGCCCATGAGATTACACCAGGCTTCTTCCAAGTAAAACAAGTTACGATTCCAATGGGGAGAGGAAAATACAAACTCAATCATGGCACACCACTCTCTAATGAATCCTTCAGATGGGGGTTCAGATTTGAGTCCATGTTTAAACCACTCATTCAGGAATCGCTTAACTAGGAAGTTTGCCCGTCTCCCCAAACTGAGAATCGGTTGCCAGAAATCTTTTGGATTTTCTGTAATGTGTAACTGCAAAATTAGAGGAATAATGTGTTCGATAATCCACTCATCCCATTTCCAGAAAGGCTCGATTTCAAACTCCTCCTCATCTTCCGTTTCTACTCCATACATACTTATGGTGCAGCCAAGAGCTGACTTCCAAAAAGTAATCCACTCTGCACGTTCGACTTCGCTGGTAGCTGCCTCTAATGCAGGAAGCCATGCATATGCAGATTGAATCAGATATATAGCGTTTCCTAGTCTAGTGAGGTACAATAGCAGCAGTGGATAAACCAGT
>CBDTXL010000075.1:0-17655 GCA_965364435.1 uncultured bacterium | reverse complement strand
GGAGCTGGTTTGAGCCTATTTCAAAGCAAGTTTTTTGCAAAGTCCCAATAATTAAATAATCTGATTCAAAAAGGTGCCAGCCTATGCAGTCTCTCAAGCGCGTTCTGGGGAGCTTAAACTCTTACCGTTTTATCGTGATCGGAGCCTTTGTGAGCTTGTTACTGCTGACGGCGGCTAATGCTCTGACGCCCCAACTCTTCCGCATGGCAATTGATCAGGGCATTGCCCAAAAAGACCTGCCAATGGTTTTCTACAGCGCACTCTTGATGGTCTTAGTCGCGATAGCACGGGGCTTATTCAACTTTGAGCAGAGCTTTTGGGCAGAAGAAGCCTCTCAGGGCGTTGCCTACGATTTGCGTAACAAAATTTTCACTAAAATTCAGAACCTCAGTTTTAGCTACCACGACCAAGCCCAGACCTCACAACTGCTAACCCGCATCACCAGTGATATCGAACAAATCCGCACCTTTTTAGGTACGAGCCTAATCCAAGTGGTTGGTTCAGGAGTCACTCTGGTTACCATTTCCGTGATTGTGCTAATGATGAACTGGCAATTAGCGCTGATTACCCTAACAATGGTGCCGATTGCGGGAATTCTGCTGGCACAGTTTCTCAGAAAAAACCAAACGTTTTTCAGTCGGGTACAAGAGAAACTCGGCGACCTCAATGGCGTTTTGCAAGAGAACCTGCTCGGCGTGCGGGTTGTGAAAGCTTTTGCCCGTGAGCCAGCTGAAATGTCCCGCTACACCAAGATTAATGATGACTTGGTGGCGGTGAACATGCAGACGATTCGCGCCATCCGTAACACCTTCCCACTGATCTTTTTGCTGAGTAATCTGATTACGGTGGCAGTGGTAGGCTACGGCGGTGCAGAGGTAATCGGGGGCAAGTTCACCATTGGTGAGTTGGTGGCATTTAATTCGTACCTGATGTTTATTCTCCAGCCAATTTTGCTGATTGGTTTTGCGGCTCCAGTAATTGCACAGGCGGCAGCTTCGGCAGAAAGAGTCTATGAAATCGTGGATGCAGAGATTGAAATTCGCGCTCGCCCCGGTGCTGTACCCTTTGAAAAATGCGGCGGGAGAATCACCTTCGAGAATGTCCATTTCCGCTATCCAGGAGCCTCAACAGAAGCCCTTAAAGGCATTTCCTTTGAAACCAAGCCAAAAGAACTCATCGCGATTCTGGGGATGACTGGCTCTGGTAAAAGTACAATTATGAACCTGATTCCGCGCTTCTATGATGTCACAGCCGGGGCGGTTCGCATCGATGGGCGGGATGTGCGGGATTTAACGTTGGAAAGTTTGCGATCGCACATTGGGATTGTCTTCCAGGAGGCAACTCTTTTCTCCGGCACAATCCGCGATAACATCGCCTACGCTAAGCCAGATGCACCCCTAGAAAAAGTGATTGAAGTTGCAAAAACTGCTCATATCCACGACTTCATCACGAGTCTGCCAGATGGCTATGAGACGATAGTGGGTGAAAGGGGAGTGGGTTTATCGGGTGGACAGAAACAACGAATTGCGATCGCTCGCACCCTACTCACTGATTACAGCATCCTTATTCTGGACGACAGCACCTCAGCCGTCGATGCCAGAACCGCAGCTCAGATTCAAGAATCCCTTGATCAGCTAATGCGCCGTCATACTTGCACCGCCTTCGTGATTGCCCAACGCATCAGTACAGTACGCAACGCTGACCGCATCTTGCTGATCGATAAGGGACGACTGGTAGCGCAAGGCACTCATGATGAACTGATGCAACATAGCCCCCTCTACGGCTCAATCCTGGAGTCTCAAGTTAAGAAACCTACGGTTGTGTGAGTCTGTGTAATCAACTTTACAACACGCGATCGCAGCACATAAGGAACGCCAAGTACAAATAGAAGTCATTGCATTGCTGCCTTCTGGTACTGTGCTGCCATGTTAGGCTTTAAAGGAAGCTAGCAACAAAAATAATTTCCGGTTCAGTACTGTGGATGTTCTTATTGAGTCAACTAAAGGTTTTGAGAAAGACCTTGCCAAGCTGAGCAAAGAAGAGAGGGCGTTAGTCGTTGAAAAAATCAATAGCTGTGTTCAACTTTTCCCGACCCAAAAAGCTGCTGTATATCGCAAGCTGCATCGTCTGCACTTACCGTCTCTTGTCAATGGCTATGAATCCTCACTCTACACACTACGAATTTCTTACAAGTTGAGACTCATTTTGGCAGTTGACGAAGACCCAATTTTTGAGCAAACAGTATTCACTTTATTCCGGGTAGTCCAACACGGTGAACTTGAAAAGGCATATAAGAGTGTAGCGGAGTCTTTGTACCAGGAGCTATTTGCTAAAGAGCGAGAAACGACCAAGATGTCGTAAAGATTTATGGCACAAACCCTCACTCTTTGTGACAAGTATGGCGTTATCTACGAAGCCATGAAGATTTTGCCTAATGATGAACTGAAAATCGGTTTCCTAGAGGCTTTAGCCGAGCTTGAAGATAACGAGTGCCATAGAACGAGAAAATTCCCTAAAACAAGACTACATAAGGTTAAGGGTATCAAACAAGCAGTGTACCGCGCCGATATTGATAAAACTTCAGGCTGGCGCATTCATCTCCAGTACGTCAAGGGGGAAATTCACCTCAAAGACATCATTGAGGGACAAAGGCATGATGATGTAATTGAGGTGATCAAGTCCAAAAAATCGAGGTATGAGTAACCGATAAAGCTACAGAAGTGCAAGTCTAACAATTCACTACACCGGCACTCACCTGGCTGAAATATACGAGACCTTCGTAGGGGTCAGATGTGTAGAGACGCCAGTGGCCGAGTCTCCACTTTTTTTGGACTGGTTTCTGCCAAAGGCGGACGCAAGCAGAGATAGACAAGCGAACCAAAAAGCGGAATCAGTGCCACTGCCAGAAAATTCGGGAATCATTAAGACCCCGCCGCGCCATGTCATCATCAAATAATGATGTCAACGGAAATATCAAGCACATTAGGCAAAAATCTAGGCTGATGAGGTGAACAAAGTGCCGGGTTTGGAACTGTTGAACGTAATCTCCCCAATCTCCAGCAATTGCTGCGTAGGCAAGTAAGGCAATGGTACTTAATAGGAGAGCAACCCCTGTTGAGGGCCTATCTAGACTTCTCAGCCACTTATCCTTTTTCCCGTAGAATTCTTGATTCGATTCACGAAGGATTAAATAGGGCATGAGACAAATTACTCCCGTTCCGTTTGACCCGACGAAATAAGGCCAAGCACGGAACTTTTGCATTCTGCCATCAGCGAACATGAGGCAAGCGTAGATCATCGGCCAGACGCCCATTAAGCTGAATAGGGCTGGTATAATTGCGTTAACCTTTGTCCACTGGAGCGTTAATAGCTTTTGTACTAGAGGCGATGTATCGGGTTGATCGAGCGGAGCTAACCAAATGGTATAGGCAACAAATCCAACCCAGATTAACAACAAGGCAATTTTTCTGAGCATAATTTTAACCAAGAAATCAGTTGGTTGCAAGTCTTAAGCACTTTTTAACTCCTGCCCTAAATCTAAAGAAGACGGCGACAACTGCGTACTTGCTGCCAAGTTCCAGCCTTCGCACCTTAGCTTCTGGTATGTTGCCCAGCCCTTAGAACCTCCAGGAATCAGATAATCTGGTACAGAATACTCTGGAAAAGCTGTATAGGGTCGCCAGGGTTGATTGGGTGCAGTTCGTAAGTGCAACACCTTCTGCCCACTAGTTCCAAGCAGGGGTAACCAAGACATTTGTTTAAACATGTGAAACTCCTTAATCTAAATTAGGTAATTTATTAGACATCTCCAATAATTAAGCTTAAATCCTTGTCCCCCTGTGGCTGAAGCTTAATTTCTGGAGATGGTTATGAGTCAGGCTGGGCTGTCAATTCGGGAAGGTTAGACAGCAATTTCTGCAAAGTAAGAAGCAAGGATAATCAACCCAACGCCTATACTAAGAGTAGAAATGAGAGGAATCCATTGTAAATGTAAGGTCTGCATTCTTCAGCTCCTATGAGCTGATAATTATGACCTCATCATCTCCATCCTACGTCTCCCCCGACATCTCTCTAAAGCTTTATTTATCCTCTCTTAAAAACTATTTCTAAAGTTTTAACTGCGGCTTTGAGCTATCTTCCTTTGTGTATGCTAATCAAGAAGAGGTTCTCTTAATTGAATCCAAGGACGTAGCATTTATATTTCTCTAGACAGATGCCGGAGCAGCTTTAAGAGGAAAAAATACTTAAGTACTTTTAGGGACACCCCTCGGTATTGGTAGAAAAAGGTTTCTATGAGCTGCGCTATTGAATTTCCCTTATTTGCTCCTAATAACAAGGGCGCTGCTTTAATCGGTTCTTTTTCTGACTGGAAAGAGATACCGATGGAAAAAGGAGAGGATGGTTATTTCCGTACTCAGGTTGATCTGGACGATGGCGTCTATCAATATAAATTCCGCGTCCAAACCAAAAGCCCGAATTTTGAACCCGATCAATGGGTGGATGTGATCGACCCGTATGCGACTGACGTTGATGAGGCAAAAAATAACGGTGTAGTGAGGATAAAGGATGGCAAGCGGATTGTTGATGCTTACGTCTGGCAGCATGATGACACGCCCTTGCCTGATAATCACGAATTAGTAATCTATGAAATGCACGTTGCGGATTTTTCGGGCGGTGAGGATGACCCTTACAAGCGAGGAAAATACCAGGACGCGATCGCAAAGCTAGATTACTTGAGCGAACTCGGAATTAATGCGATCGAGTTGATGCCAGTGAATGAGTATCCTGGTGATTATAGTTGGGGCTATAAAGTACGCCACTTCTTCGCTACAGAATCCAGTTACGGCTCAACGGAAGATTTGAAGCGGTTTATTGACGAGTGTCATGGTAGAGGCATTCGCGTTTTCATCGATGGAATTTATAACCACACCGATGAAGAATGTCCCTTAATGCTCATTGACCGGAATTACTGGTACTACGAGTACAGGCACTATCCTGAAGACCCTGCGAATTACTGGGGTCCAGAGTTTAACTACGACAACTACGACGAAAAGCTAGATGTCAAACCCGCTTGGAAATACGTCGGGGATGTGGTGCGGTATTGGGTTCAAGAGTATCACATTGATGGTATTCGCTTTGATGCGGTGCGCCAATTAGCTAACTATGAATTGCTGGACTGGCTTGCCAAGCAATCCAAAAAAAATGCTGCACCTAAGCCGTTTTACAACATTGCTGAACACATTCCCGATACCAGCACTGTAGTTAGTCCAGAGGGACCGCTGGATGCCTGTTGGCATGAAAGTTTTCGCTACTTTATAATTCCCCATATTTGTGGTGAAACATTTGAAGTAGAAAAGCTTAAGGAGGTTTTAGACCCTAGACGGCAGGGTTATGAGGTTCCTACGAATGTGATCAATTATCTGTCAACACATGACCGTGAACGTGTAATGAGAGAGTTAGGCGAGCGCGGTATGTTTGACGAAGCCGCATTTGGGCGAGCTAAGTTAGGCGCAGTTCTGTTAATGACAGCGATGGGTGTGCCAATGCTCTGGATGGGAGAAGAGTTTGGTGAGCATAAGCGCAAAAGTGAAACAGTGACTCAGCCAAAGAAAATTGCATGGTCATTGTTGGAAAGAGACTTGAATGGGGATTTGTTTGAGTATTACAAAAAACTAATCGCCCTCCGCAAACAAAATCCAGCTATTTCTAGCGACAACATTGAGTTTTTCCACGAAAATCCAGAAGCTAAACTGCTAGCCTACAGCCGTTGGCATGAGGAAGGTTATCGTGTAGTCGTCGTGGCAAATTTCTCTGACAACTTCTTGAGCGGATACCAAGTGCCCAACTTTCCAGAGGCTGGGACTTGGCACGAGTGGATAGGCGATTACAACGTAGAAGCGGGGAAAGATGGCATTGTGATTGATATTGCTGGATACGAGGCGAAGGTGTTCGTTAGTCCCTAGTAGAGACGCCAGTTCTCGCGTCTCTACTACCCGTCAAAATTTGATTTACAGACCATTAGAGCCTATCCAAAAAGTCTTTTCGCTATGACTTTCCATCTGTGTTTATCTGTGTGCATCTGTGGTTTCAAATCTCTAGAATTCACTTTTTGAATGGCTTCTTAGTGACTACTCAATGAAGCTGCTGTATACGCTGCAACACTAGCTCTAGCAAATCAGGATTATCCGCATCAAACCATTCAATTTCAGGATAAGCGCGAAACCAGGTGCGTTGCCGCTTTGCAAATTGGCGAGTGTGCAAAACTGTTAAGTCTTTCGCCTCATTGAGGGAGATGTCACCAGCAAGATATTGTTTCATTTCCTGATAACCCAATGTGTTCAGCAAGGGTAAGTCAAATCCGTATTTCTCACAGAGGGCTTTCACCTCAGCTTCCCAACCCGCCGCTAACATTTGCTCAGTACGCTGTTCAATGCGGCGGGTGAGGGTGTTGGAGTCGCTACATTCCAAGCCAATCTGGAGAATTTGGTAGTCGGGGGGATTCTCTCCTTGTTGCTCTGAAATTGGGCGACCCGTGACATAGAATACTTCTAATGCCCGTAATGTCCTCACTTCGTCATTGGGGTGAATTTTCTGGGCAGCCGTTGGATCAACTTGTTGTAGGAAGGCGTAGAGCTGCGTTTGACCAAGGGAAGCTAGTTGCGATCGCAATTCGTTCTGTGGCGCAACTCTCGGAATTTTCAACCCCTGTACCACCGAACGGATGTATAAACCCGTACCTCCCACTAAGATGGGGAGAGGGGGAGATAGGGAGAGGGGGAGATGGAAATGGTTAATGAGGGCTTGAGCTTGCAGTTGGTATTGAGCCAATGTAAGCGTTTCTGTCGGGTCACAGATATCTATTAAATAATGTGGCACTTGCTGTTGTTGTGCCACTGAGGGCTTTGCCGTGCCAATATCAAACTCTCGATAAACCTGACGAGAGTCAGCACTGATAATTACACAACCCAGTCGCTGTGCTAACGCCAAAGCCAGCCCCGACTTGCCAGTAGCTGTCGAACCGCAAATCGTAATCAAACCCAGTCGCTGAAAATTGAAACGCTTCATCTCCTGTGTAGCCACTCGTCAGCTCTGACTTCTCCATTGCCTTATAACCACAAATCATTGTCATTGGTATTTCCTTGTCATTTGTGGTTGACAAAGAACCAGGGATTTATGTAGGAGTTAATCCCCTTATTAAATTGCCCTGGAGATTGCCCTGTAGCCGCCTCTAAGCCGTTTGTGTTAAAATCCACTAGTGTTTTGTCATTTTGAAGAATCAAAACGGCTTAAAGCTTTTAGTGGAGAATCCCTTACATGACGAGTAGTTACAGTGCCGATCAGATTCAAGTTCTGGAAGGTCTCGACCCGGTGCGTAAACGCCCTGGAATGTACATTGGTACTACCGGTCCACGGGGACTCCACCATTTAGTTTACGAGGTAGTAGACAACTCCATTGATGAGGCGCTGGCTGGCTATTGCACCCATATAGAAGTTGACATCAACGCCGAGGGTTCGGTTACCGTCACAGATGACGGACGCGGCATTCCCACTGACACCCACCCTACAACTGGCAAATCAGCACTGGAAACGGTAATGACGGTGCTTCACGCTGGAGGAAAGTTTGGTGGTGGCGGCTATAAAGTATCGGGAGGATTGCACGGCGTTGGTATTTCAGTAGTTAACGCCCTGTCTGAATGGGTAGAGGTGACGGTTTGGCGCGAGCAAAAGGTTCATACCCAGCGCTTTGAACGGGGCGTTCCCAAGACTGAATTAGTAGCAAAGCCCTATAAAGAAGCGAGAACTGGTACATCAGTTTCTTTCATGCCGGACACGCAAATCTTCAGCACCGGCATTGAGTTTGACTACACCACCCTAGCGGGGCGTCTGCGGGAACTGGCGTACCTGAATGCAGGTGTCAAGATTACCTTTACTGACAACCGTCTTGCTCCAGCACGGATAGAAACCTACCACTACGAGGGTGGCATCCAGGAATATGTCGCCTACATGAACCGTGAGAAAGAACCTCTCCATGAGGAAATCATCTATGTAGAGGGGGAGCGCAATGGGGTTCAGATAGAAGTGGCGTTGCAGTGGTGCGTCGATGCCTACAGCGATAATCTCCTCGGTTTTGCCAACAACATCCGCACGATTGATGGCGGCACCCACTTGGAGGGGCTGAAGACGGTATTGACTCGGACAATGAATGCGATCGCCCGCAAGCGCAACAAAATCAAAGAGAATGAAGCTAATCTCGGCGGAGAGAATGTCCGGGAGGGGTTGACTGGTGTCATTTCTGTCAAAGTACCCGATCCAGAATTTGAAGGTCAAACCAAGACGAAACTGGGGAATACCGAAGTGCGGGGAATCGTTGATTCCTTGGTTGGGGAAGTATTAACTGAGTACCTGGAATTCCGTCCCGGTGTGGCTGACTCTATTTTGGACAAAGCCATCCAAGCCTTTAAAGCCGCTGAAGCCGCCCGTCGCGCCCGTGATTTGGTGCGCCGTAAGTCAGTTCTAGAGTCGTCTCCCTTACCCGGTAAGTTAGCGGATTGTAGCTCTAGAGACCCCTCAGAATCCGAAATCTTCATCGTCGAAGGGGATTCAGCGGGCGGCTGTTGGATAAGTAAAACTTATATTTTACTAACTGATGGACGGTCAATTCCTATCAAACAGATTGTGGAGGAACAAGCAGAAGGCAAAGAGCATTTTTGCTACACAATTCGCGATAGCGGCAACATTGGTATAGAGCGCATCATCAATGCTCGGATGACTAAAGCAAATGCAGAAGTCATCAAACTGACGTTAGATAACGGGGAAACCCTGATCTGCACCCCAGATCATCCTTTCATGTTGCGTGATGGTAGCTATAAACCAGCAGCATTACTGACACCAGAAGATTCCCTGATGCCATTGTCTCGTAAGCTCTCTCAGAAGAATGAACGAGGGACTGGACTGAATGGTTACGAAATGGTTTGGAATCCTAAAAATGATAAGTGGATTTATACTCATCTTTTGGCGGATTTCTATAACCTAGAGCATGGTGTTTATCAGTCATCAGATGGCAACCACCGCCATCACATGGATTTCAACAAGCTCAACAATAATCCAACAAATATCCAGCGACTTCCTGCTGAGGAACACTTGGCACTACACCGTGCCAATCTTGAAAAAGGCTTGCATCGACCTGATGTAATAGAAAAGAGCCGCCAAATTCACATGAGCGAAGAGTTTCGTGCCATGATGAGCCAACGGATGCAGCAACCAGAAACGCGGCAAATGCTTTCTGAACAAGCTAAGGCACAGTGGGAAGACGAAGCGTACAAAGCCTATAGGGCAGCTAAATGGCGTGAGTTTTATGACAGCAATGACGCCTATCGTGCTTTAAATAACGAACAATTGAACCGAGCGCAACAAGAGTATTGGAGTGATGAAGCAAACCGTCTAGCTCAGGCTGAACGTGTTTATAATCATTTTGCCAATAAACCTGAAGCGCGTGAGACTCATTCAGAAATTGCCAAGCAACAATGGCAAGATGAGGATTTATTAGAGTGGCGGCGGGAAAAGACACAGGAGCAATGGACACCCGAATTTCGTGCTAAACGTAAGTCAGCGCTGCACCAAACCTACTATCACAAAACGCTTGCCGCTTTGAAGGAAGTAGAAATCCAACTAGGTTATTTGGATTTGGATACCTATCGCCGTTACCGTATCCAAACACGCGACAAGTCTATGTTGCGATTTGATACCTTCTGTAAACGTTACTTTGACGGCGATGACATACTTGCCCGTGAAGCAGTACGGAATTACAATCACCGCGTTGTTTCTATCGAACGCCTCGAAGAACGGTTTGACGTTTACGACATCGAAGTTCCCAATACCCATAACTTTGCTCTGGCAAGTGGTATTTTTGTCCATAACAGTGCCAAGCAAGGACGCGATCGCCAGTTCCAAGCCATTCTGCCCCTGCGCGGCAAAATCCTCAACATTGAGAAAACCGACGACGCCAAAATCTACAAGAACACAGAAATTCAGTCCTTGATTACAGCCCTTGGTTTGGGTATCAAGGGCGAAGAGTTCGATGCCTCGGGACTGCGATATCACCGCATAGTAATAATGACTGACGCTGATGTAGATGGTGCTCACATCCGCACCCTCTTGTTAACATTCTTCTATCGTTATCAACGAGCGCTTGTCGATCAGGGTTACATCTATATTGCTTGCCCTCCACTATATAAAGTGGAGCGGGGACGCAATCATTACTATTGCTATAGCGATCGCGAACTCACTAACCTCGTCCAACACGAGTTCCCAGCTAACGCTAACTACACCATCCAACGGTTCAAAGGTTTGGGTGAAATGATGCCCACTCAGTTGTGGGAAACGACTATGAATCCCCAAACTCGTACCCTGAAGCGAGTAGAGATAGAAGACGCGGCGGAAGCTGATCGCATCTTTACTGTACTAATGGGCGATCGCGTGGCACCACGCCGCGAATTCATCGAAACCTACGGTTCCCGATTGAATTTGACCGATTTGGATATTTAACCGTCTGTCGATTCGCGCAGGGGTTGCAAAAATTTGTTGCACAATAGTTGCAAATTTCTGGAAGTGCGGCTATGGCTAGAAACCTAGTCGCCTTTACTTTTGGGAATTGATTAGTGCGTGTAGTGCCGGTTGTAGAGCCAATCATCAAATTCATCTGGTGTCCAATTTTTCGCAGCCTTTGCCAGTTGCTGTGCCCTGTCATCCTTGTAGGCTCGCTCTCCCTCTGCGACAGCCCGCTCTTGGAGGATTGAACAGCGGGGAATGCGCTGTTTTTCATACTTTTTGAGAGCCTCTTCGGGGTTTAGTCCCGAATCAAGGCAAGCGGCGAGTTCGTAGGCATCCTCGAACGCCATAGCCGTCCCCTGCCCCAGCGTCGGACGCATTGGGTGCGCTGCATCGCCTAAGAGTGTCACCCGACCTTGGCTCTAATGTTCCACAGGTGGGCTCGCGCATATCCCCCGTTCAACGAGCCTAGAAGCATCCGTTGCCTGCACAATTTGCAAGGGCGGCTAAGCCTCCAGGGCCAGCGCCGATAATTGCTACATCAACAACTGGCTTACCGTTCATGTTCTTCCTCCTGTGTGTTTCTCTTGCAGACTTGTATGCAGTTTCACAGCAACAGATTAAAGTGCGATCGCTATTCCATCCGCTATGCTGTTGCCTGAGCGAACAGACGAACAGCAAAGGCACACCCTAGGAGATGCCTTTTCGTAAGAATTCTTAACACCACTTCTCATCAAATCAGTTTAACCTAACAATTTGGGCAGCTTTTCGCTTTTCGGTAAGCAAAAATACATCAGCAGTCAACTTTAGTGATAAGGAATTTAGCATGAGTAGCAATTTATCCACCAAATTGCGTGAGGGCACCAAAAAAGCTCACACAATGGCGGAAAATGTTGGGTTTATCAAATGCTTCTTAAAGGGAGTCGTTGAGAAAACCTCCTACCGGAAGCTAGTATCAAACCTCTACTTCGTCTACTCGGCGATGGAAGAAGAGATGGAATGCCACCAGAAGCACCCAATTCTCTCAAAAATCTACTTCCAGCAGCTAAACCGGAAAAAGAGCCTAGAGCAAGATTTAGCATACTACTACGGCTCTAACTGGCGTGAACAAGTAGCTCCTTCACCTGCGGCTAAAGACTACGTGCAGCGCATTCGGGAAGTCTCTGCATCGGCACCAGAACTGTTGATTGCCCATTCCTACACGCGCTACATCGGTGACTTATCTGGCGGGCAGATTCTCAAAAAGATTGCCCAGCAGGGTATGAATTTATCAGAAGGAGAGGGCACTGCTTTCTATGAATTCAAAGAGATTCCAGATGAGAAAGCGTTCAAGGCGAACTACCGGAAAGCTCTAGATGAACTACCCATCGATGAAGCAACAGCGGATCGGATTGTTGACGAAGCGAATGCGACGTTTGGGCTGAATATGAAGCTGTTCCAGGAACTGGAGGGCAACCTGATCAAGGCCATTGGTCAGATGCTCTTCAACTCTGTGACACGCCGTCGCTCTCGCGGCAGTACGGAACTAGCAACAGCAGATTGACATCCTCCCCACCCTGCTTAGGCTGAGGGTGGGGATTCCAAGCATCACTGTTTTGATTTCCTGGTTCGTCGAGCAACCTTACCCGGAGAGGGTTTCCCCATCCAATCAGTGGGATATAGTTCCGTGGAAAGCGGTAGCTCTCAAGAGAGTTATTGCCACCTAATCATTCCCTGATTAACCTGAGTTTGATTGCTTAGGCTAAATATTTACTTTGTAAGGGCACCTACCAGAGGTGCCTTTTTTTTTGTTTTGCGCGTCTGCGTGTTGCACAAGATGTTCTAAGCGCAAGCAAGTAAGTCAAAGTCTGACTACAGCTATAAGGCTTATTGTCAATAGAGGGATCAACAAGATCTATATCTTTTTATGTCTAGTTGGGCTTAAAGCTCTGCATAGCAAGGGTTTGAAAAAATTGTCCCTTTTAAGTAATAAATCTTTACAAAAAAAAAATTGAAATTAATAACTGCTGATGGAATAATATGCATAAGAGCGTAATACGTGTCATACGATTGTATGACAGCCTTAAAATTTCCCTTAGCGTTACTGCGTTCGTTTACATAATGAGAGAAGACTATAGCCCAGAAATAATGAAAATTCTTGGAAAAAAATTCACATATTGTGAAAAATTATTCAAATTTATCTTTGCGATAAATTCATATAAAATCGTTAAAATACTGATAGTATGTTGCACCTAAAAGCTAGCTTTAATAAGAGTTTCAGATAATAACATCCTCAGTTGTAAGTCATATTTAAGTGTGTTTTTTCAGTAAAGATGCATCATACTACTAGATAGATTTCAGAGGAGATGTAATGATTAAGTAAGTAAAGATATTGTAAGGTTGCGAAATTAAAAAAACTCTGGGCTGCATCTATTAAGGAAGACGCAAATAATCGTAACTGTTCTTAACAATTAAATTTCGCGATCGCACAGCATCCTCTTAGGGTTATCGCCCCTCTGATTTTTAGCCTTGTCAACCTCTAGTTTTTTAAGGAGCAATTGGTTTATGTCTCAGATCATCCCCAGCGCACCAACCGCAACCGTAAGTTTGAAGGTCGCCACAACCACTAATGCTCACATCTGGACGTTCATGGGCAGTGGCGGCAACATCCCTGATGGTAGCGGCAGCTTTCAGGATGACATTATCGTTACGGACAACTTCAAAATCACCGACGTGACCGTCACGCTCAACGATCTCGTCCACACGTGGGTTGGTGACCTCATCGTGCGCTTGCGTCACTTGGAGACTGAGACTGTGGTCGATCTGTTCCGGCGACCTGGACAACCAAAATTCTCTTCCAGTGGCTATAGCAACGACCTCAACGGCGATTACAGTTTCAACGACCATAGCACTTGCGACTTCGAGGCGGCAGCCGCAGAGAATGCCGTCATCCCCAGTGGCAACTATACCTCTGTAGGCTCGCTCTCGGCATTTAGCGGCATGTCAGCAGCTGGCACTTGGCGGCTCACAATCAACGATTGCTCTGCTGGGGACTCTGGCTCCCTTGGGTCTTGGAGCCTTGAGCTTGGATGAGGATAAAGCGGCTTCGTTCGGTGAACTCGCTTCCTAGTTGCGTTTACAGGCAATTGATTAGGTATCGGCAGCATCAGTAGAGCCGAAGCAAGAAGAGCAAGCTTAGGCTTTTGGAAGCTGGAATAGATAATAGATTTCAGGCGACGGGGTATTAATCCCGTCGCCTAACCTGTTGGCAGGATATAGTTAGAACTTGTGTCATCTATCTATCCTGCCTCAAAGAGTGAAGGTCTTTAGGGTTCACAAGAGCTTGCTAATTTCCACCACATCGAGTGCGAGGTTTGTTGAAAGTCGCCTGACCAATCTTCCCCCATACCCCAGTTAATCGGCGATCGCACGCCAGTAGCTAATCATCATGCCCAAGCTTGATTTTGACACCTCCAACGATCAAACGTTCTCAGAACTCAACTCGGCTACCAGCGTTGAGATTAAGCAGCTGATTGCCAAGCTACAGGACTCCCACGACCTGCGGTACAAAATGATTAACTTGGAGACTTGGGCACTTGCTCAAACGATGGATGGTTTTCTCCCAGGTTTTTGGAATCGATTTTTGGAAAATCGTCGCACGGCACTAAAGCAATTTTTGGAGAGAAAGCGAACCTCTAACTCCCAATCTCCTGATCCTGAATCGTCTTCCCCTTCAGATCCTGAATAAACAACGACGGTTGAAGAGCTTTGAGTAGGTCTTATGTAACGGTTCGCCAGCCCCTAATCCCTACCCTCAGGCAAGAGCGATCGCTCTTGCCTGGGTAAGTATCAATTACTACCACAGAAAGAGGCGATCGCACTCTTTTATTTCTTACTATCAACCTGGAGATATCAAGCTTTAAAAAGGTTAGGAGTTTTTATGAGTCAGCCAGAAGCAATCAAGAAAAGTGATATTGTCAATCCTGACAATAAGGTAGATCAAGAAGGTCACAACGTAGGAGCTTCTCTAGATAAGCCAGAAAAACCCGCTCCAAATGATGTTGTCAATCCTGGCGATAAGGTAAACCCAGAAGCTCAAACTATCGAAGAAAAAGCTCAGCAAGTCGCTGTCGATGTCCCTGACATCACGGGTGACCACGTCAAAGTTCCTACCTACTTTGTGGTTGATGAGCCCAATGGTGAGCAAAAGGCGCTGCACCACGTTACGGATGCGGAAGAAATTTCTGATGTGATTCGCCAAGCACGCACGGACGAAGAAGGGAATCGTACTTGGCGCTAGCCTGTTTAACTATCCAGCTTGAGGGTCTACTTGCGGCAAGCCCATGCTGTAGTTAAGAACACGACTCTCAAGGTTATAGCTAATTTGACCGCTCTGCAAAAGCGATCGCATAAAATGCTCTAGGTCAGAGCCAATCCGGCGAAGGTTGTATTCTGTCAAATCAGACCCGCTGTATGACTCAACCAGTTCATCGAACTTGCGATACATCTTTTGCAGAGCATCTTCATTCCAATTAAACTCGTTGTCTGGATCAATGTCTAAGGTTAAAACGTTTTCACTCTCAACCAATTCGTTGTTTTCGACCTCGGCAGTATAGATGCGGATGTGACGGGTGGTGCACTTTAGCAGCATTATAACCCTCCTACTTGCTCTGAATACTTTCAAGCTTATTGTAAACTTTTATAAATAGATCAACGCTTTTTGAGGCAAAATAGGAAATCACAGGATCAACATCGGTCAGCTACCGAGGATGTATCTAATAATCTCACATCCTGTAAATTAAAAAAGTCAAGCATCGCTAACAATGCATGGCTTAACGAAAAATGCACGATCCAATGGATGACATCGCTAGACAAGCTCGCCAGGGTAGTGTTGCAGCGATTATTCAAACGCTCAATGAAAAGCTGGCAGATGCTGGTGTCAGAACCCGCGCCGTTTTTGCAGACGGTGTCCTGCAACTTTTGTGTGAGGCGGCAAAGCCGGAGCAACTTGAGCAGTCTGGACTGGTAGCAAAAGTCCGGCAGATTCTCGAAGCCATTGCACCGCGTAACATTCGTCGCGTCAAAATCAACAGCAGAATCGTGCGAGAGCAACAGTTGCTTTGGTTGGAAGAAATAACGCGCGACCCTGAAAATCAGCTGCTTTGGTCTCAAGAAATAATTCTTGCCAAGCCAAACCTCTTAAAGCGACTGGCGGAAGGTCTCAAGAATCACAAAACAGTACAGAGAAAGAAGCCCGCTTTCCCTGAGGCTTCCGCCCGTAACGTTCGTAAAAAAAGCCCATTCAGGCGCGGCATTGTTAGCGGTTTTGGCTTGAGTGTACTCCTGATTTTAGTTGGCTGGTTACTTTATCATTGGTGGGGTCGGAAACTGAACGTCCAGATATCAACTCAAGCGCAGAGTACTACAGCCGAATCCTCACCGAAGCCCGCGACTTCCCCAACTTCGGTATCATCCCCCGCTTCTGATTCCTTTGCACAGGCGGTGCGGCTGGCGGAACAAGCGTCTACTGCTGGTCGAACCGTTAAAACTACTGCTCAGTGGTTAGATTTGGCGGCAAAGTGGGAGCGGGCTGCTGATTTAATGAGTGCGGTGAAGCCGAAGGACGCCCGTTACAAGACTGCTCAAGACCGGATGAGGGTTTATCGCAAAAACAGCGAGGCGGCTCAAAAGCAAGCAAGACAGAGGCGCTCCTAATAGTCTATTGCACAGCGATCTGGGATTGGATCGCTGCCTGAAGTGGCGTGGCACATCCCATCAGTGGTAAGCTTCAAAATTTACAGAAATAGAGTCAAGTTTCCTGGTAGAAAGCTGGGAAAACAGGGAACTCTAATTCTGGCAAGATTATCTTTTCAACAACCGAGCTAACCAAGTTGGGGGATGGGGTGAAGTCTTGTATTCTCCCGATCGCTTTTTTAGGGAGTATGAAAAAGCGCCGGTAATCTAAGTTGTGCAATAAGCGTCATCGATACAGAAATCGCGATCGCAACCCCAATGGTAAATCCTTTGACTTCACCTCTGTCCGACACCGTTAAACCAGTTGTAGAGCAGGAGCAGAAGGGTTTACTCATGCAGTACCCAGCCGAGACGGCTCAGATCGGGCAACAAATTACCCAAATCCTCATAACTAGCCCAGAGCCAGAAACATTGCTAGCGAGAATAGCCAAGGCTTTAGGAGAGATTTTTCGGGTGGATGCTTGCTTAATTGTAGCTGGCGTTAACCCTACCACTACCAACGCGATTGCCTTATGGTGTGCCGATCACTACCCAACCCAACCCCCTAGGTACCAAGCGCAACTGTTGGAACCCCCGACGCTGAAGGATGACTTGGCGGATGTACAGCCACTGGCAATTCCCGATCTCCAGGCATTTGACATCTCCAAATCCGTGGACTGGCTCAGGGAAGTCCTACCTGCCAGGGCGGTTCTGAGAATCTACACCCGGTTTCAGTCTTCAGTCAATGGGATAATTGTCTTGGGGCGATTGCAGCCTCACGAATGGACTACGCAAGAGAAAGAACTGCTAAGTGGCGTTTCGCAATCAGTAGCGATCGCGATTTCTCAAGTCCAGTTGACTCGGCAGGTGGTTGCTGCCACTCGACACCAAAGGCTGCTCAACCAGTTGAGTCGGGCGATGGAGAGGGCTCTCACTCTCGATGAGATTCTCCAGATGGCGATCGCTGGTACAGCTAAAGCGCTTCAGGTTGATCGGGGTCTGCTCCTGCTATTGAACTACACCGAGCCTCTGTTTAACCACATCCCGAAAACCGAGGTAACGGTGGCGTGTGAGTGGTTAGGGGAAAGTGCCGGTCAATCTGCACAGGCAACTGGAAGAGTCAGCACCCTGTTAAAGCAATCATTCTGGCTTTCAGAATCTTCCTTGTGCCAACAGGCTTTCAGAAACGCCTCTGAACCGCTAGTCATTGCCGAGCAACGAGATGCCCCTACTGATGACGTTGCGAACGAGAATATCTCCATCTTTGATCGAGAAATGATGCCAGCCCTGCTCATGGTTCCCCTTATTGGGGCACACAGCAATGCGCCTCTAACAGGCACTGTGTTGGGGTTCCTGGTATTGCAACATCCTCAACCTCGCCCTTGGCATACCGAT
>CBDTXL010000074.1:0-17678 GCA_965364435.1 uncultured bacterium | reverse complement strand
GATGAGAGCGGTTAACCGTGAGGGCTAATCCAACCTGCTGTGCTGACAGATGAATCAGTTTCAGCTCATCTTCTCGTAGGGGAGTCTTTCTTTGCTTCCACTGGAGCGATATAACTGCCAGCAATTCTCCTCGGTAGATAATGGGGACAAGCAAATGCGCCTGGATACCGCAAGCCTCGTAATCTTCAGTACCAACTATGGGTGTGGCACCGGGAGCATTCACCCAAACCTGAAGCTCATGATTAGCGATCGCCTTTTGGACTAGGGGGTCTTTGTCTAGGCAGTTTATAATTATTTCAGATGTTGTGTAAGTCCCCCTCGCTTCAGCTAGCGTATTATTCTCCACCAGCTGCAAGATGCAGGTCTCTGCACAGAAGCTCTCACCAAAAGCTTGAGAGATTGGCTCAAGGCAAGATTCTACACTCTCCGACTCCTGAGCAACCTGTACAATTGTTGCCAGTAGCGCCGTTTGTGCCTGTGCCCGATACAGTTCCTCTGTTCGTTGCTTGAGCAGGTCGTAAGTTTCAGCGGCATGTTGCACCACCGCTTTCAGCTCATTGGGGTCCCAAGGCTTCGTAATGTACTTATAGACTTGTCCCGAGTTAATTGCCTCGACTAAATCCTCAACATCTGTAAAACCTGTCAGGATAATCCTCACTGTATCTGGGAACTGGGGAACCGTTTTGCTCAAAAACTCCGTTCCTTTCATTTCCGGCATCCGCTGGTCAGAAATAATCACTGCCACTTCCCCCTCACTTGAAAGCAGAGATAGGGCATTGACGCCGCTTTCGGCTCTGAGTACATTAAACTCTCGGCGGAAGGTTCGGTAGAGCAGATCCAGATTATCTGGCTCATCGTCTACCACCAGCATTTTTGGTTTTTTCGGTCGCTCTAAACTCATTAACTGATGTCTGATACTATCAAAATTAGGAATACCAGTGTCCATAACAATACGATAAACTCCTTACAGCAAAACTGGGCTAGCCACCAATCTATCTGAGGGGTAAGCTTTATTTATATTTGCGTACACAAAAAAACTCTAAAGGGAAGCAAGTGTTTTTGGTCAAACTGACGCCGAGCTTTCCACATCCGCTTTCAATGTCAATATATTGATATGCTAATCACGATAAATTAAAGACATCTTGCCACTTGATTGCACTGTTAATTTTCTCTCTTATCATGACTGACATCCCACCAGGCACTCCTGAGGGTCACCCTCAACCCGACTCAGGAACCGTAAATGTTGAAGATTTACTACAACTGCTGCGGCGCAAAGAAAGTAATTGGGTTAAGTGGGGGCAGGCTTGTCAGCAGCTACAAAAAGCAGGCTACAATCCCCAGACGATTTTTGAAGAAACCGGGTTTGAGCCAATCCAACAGAATCAAGTGATTGTTGCATCTCAGGTCTACACGACTTTGATGAAGGCTGGGGTATCAGATGCAGTGCGATCGCGCTTTGATCGGACTGGCAGTGATTCATTGTACGAGTTACGCATCCTCACCCAACCTGAACGCGCCGCTGCTGCTGAATTTATCGTCGCCAGAAACCTCGACTCCGAGGGAGCGCGTGAAATTGCCAAAGCGGTAAAAGAGTTCTCCCGCAGAAGCACTCCACCCCAAGGATTTTCCAATCATCCAGGTGACGCCGTTGCCTATGAGTATTGGAAAGTTGCTCGGCAACACAATGACTTGCAAGAGCGATCGCGTTTGATTGCACGCGGCTTGATGTTTGCTCATAGCCAGGAAGCGCGGCAACAAATTGAGAAATTGCTGACCGAAAACGCTAGCGGCAAACAACCTCCGGCTCCCCGATTGCCCTTATACCGCATCGAAGCTGACGAAGAACAGCCCCGTCTGTTGCCAGTGGTTGGTCAGCTGCCACTGACACCAGCCGAACTCAAAGATGTTCCTACTGTTAAACCTACTGGTTCCTTCCAGTTGGTTGAGGTATCGGTAAAGCAAACACTCGTAGCGATACCGGGCTGGCAAGTCGTCTTGAAGGCGCAAGACCCCGTAGTGATTTTGTGCAACACTGGTCAGCTGCCCACTCCACTGAGCGACAAACCCGAAGATGTCCTGCTTGTGATTGACCGCGCAAAGCAGGAATGGGAAGCCGACAGCTACTTTGTTGTTGAGCAGTCAGGACAGCTGGAAATTAAGTGGTTTCCTGAGTCCCCCAATGTCACTCTATTGGGACGCCTCATCCTGGTGCTACGCCCGAAAAAATTTCTGGATGAAGCCGCAAGTCGCGATGTCTGGCAAATCGATGAGTGAGAAGCTGCCTGTGCATCTAATGAAGTTCCCTCGCTCGTGTTGCTGATATCTGTATAAATCTCTTGTTCATCTGTGTTTATCTGTGTTTATCTGTGGTTCCAAATCCTAATGGGAAAAGTCGAACGCCTTGATAGCTATAGCTTTTAGAGTAGGCGATCGCACGATTGTGGTAAATGAATAACGTCGAGTTAAGAACTTACCCGAAATGTGGATTTGAGAAGAGAAACCACAGATGAACACAGATGAACACAGATGGAAAGACCCTTGCTGAAGGGACTTTTCGGATCGGATCTAAATCGCAGTAAGCTGATTCTTCGAGCAATAGTCCGAACAGTTAATCGCTGCCTCAGTATTGGCAATTGAGGGATGCGCTGTACACTTCAGGCGGTAATCACCTGTGAAAAACTGACAATCGGTACAGGGGATTTGATGCATCCGTTTGGCATTAGCCACACCGACTGTAATTGCTGACCATACGGTCAAAAAGAAGAGAATGATTAACCCCCAAGCAAAGCAGAAGCACAGTGGGACTAAATAGGGGCCGATAGCGTGAACCAGCGGATAGAGAAGTTGAAACACAACCGATTTTTTCTAAGAGGAACAAATGAATATAAATATAATTAACAGCAACACTCAAGCTAGACTTACTGAGGGATTTCCTTTTTTGGGCAATTCAAAGTGGAGTTGCACTGATAACACGCATCAGTTGCCTCGCTCCCGCTTTACTAGCTTAGGAAATATCAGCTTTCTGGTTGAGTGCTGCTGTTATTTTTTGATGAGACAGACGTTAGATGAAACAGCCTTTTTTTACCTCTTCTATTGAATGTGAACTTTGCTGTAGTAATCTGTCAGAGAAGCTTTGTCGCTTCATTTATTAATTTACCACTCTCTGTTGAGAGTAGAAGCAAATGACACGTAAGTTTACTTTTTGGCGGGGAAATGCTATTAACATTGTGAAATAAATTTAAGCCTAAAGAATACCCGCAGGCGGTACGTAGGGAACGACAGCAACCAAGGGGAGCCTGCGCGGCATCGGCAAATGCCCCGCTAAAAGGGAATATCATCCAAATCTTTTTGGCTGTCTGGGTTGGCAGAAGTCGAGGTTTGGACTGTAGCGGGTTCAAAAGTTGACTCAGTGATGGAAGAGGCATAATCTCTTTCTAGATCACTGGTATCAGACAGGGGTGCCGATCGCACATGCGGTCTTAAGGGGACAACTACATTATTGGATTTTGTGGAAGATGCTGGTGCTGGGGCGTCGTAAGTTGTGGCCGACGCGGCGACGTGTGGCTCAAAATTGGTATCGCCTCCCAGTTTGTAAATCCGGGAAGCGGTCAATTCGGCACGTTTTTCCTTGAATCCTTCTGGTCGCTCAATGGTATTCATGCCCAAGCGACCTTCGATCACTACGCGATCGCCTGCTGAATAGTTTTCTTTTATTTCCTGGGCAAAATTTCCCCAGCCAACTACTTTTAAGGTTATCGGTTGGTCTTCAGCCCGTTGACCGGGAAACTGAACCAGCATCTGGGCAATGGGAGTTTGATTATCAGAAGTGTATCGGAGTTCTGGATCTTGAATGATTTGTGCCATTAAGATGCAGCTGTTCATTGAAGTTTTCCCGCTGGTTACCCCATCCTCTGACGGGTGAGGAGGAAGCGGGGCGGAGTGTACCACTTCCTAGTGAATAAATGCTCAGTTGTAATAATAGAACAATTGTACCAAAGCCGTCAGCTGAAACCGGGTGTGGTCATGCACAAGTTGGTGGGGATGGGGGAGATGAGGAGGATGGGGGAGATGAGGGAGAAAATATATCTCAATCTTCCCCACCTTCCCCATCTTCACTCTTCGCAAAAAGACCAACTACTTATGACCTACACCCCGTCAGGGGCGACGCTCTTCCCCGACGCCCGACGCCCTTTTTGGTAAAGCATCCTGTAGTCACAATGCGCTAACAGGATGCTTTACGCAAGAGACGGCTCTATAACAGGGCTTCAGCCTTAGAAGGTTCTACGCCCTGCTCGTGTTCAACAAACTCCTGGACGTAGCTGCGATACTTCCTGAGGTTTTCATCGACCCAATCCCGATCATCGCTGTTGGCAAAGATATGTACCAGAGGCTCACCAGCATCGGGCAAAATCAATACCCAACTGTCATTGATGTGATTGACAATCTTCACCCCATCGATCAGCTCCAGGTTCTCATTTGAATGGGTTTCCACAAGATGGCGCATTAGGGAACCCTTCACTGTCCAAGGGCAGCGCACCGTGTAGGTTTTGTGGGAAATGCGAGGGAGTTCAGCGCGAATTTGAGCAAGCGATCGCTCTTGTACTGTGAGCATCTCAATTAACTTGGCGATACAGAACATCGCATCAAATCCTGGATGGAGTTGTGGGAAAATAAACCCCGTTTCACCACTGCCCCCTACCACCACATTGGGACTCGTCTGAGATGCCTCCATCAACGCAGTCGGATTTGCTTTGGTGCGAATCACCTTGCCATCATGCAGTCGGGCAATTCGTTCTACTGCACTAGACGCCTGCACCGGCACCACTACACTACTTCTGGGATAAGCCGTCAACATCACGCTCACCATCAGCGCCGTCAACATCTCACCCCGAATCGGCATTCCTGATTCATCCACCAAAATCAGCTGTTCCCCGTTAGCCGATACCTGCACACCAAAATTAGCTCTCAGTGCCTCTACTACATGACCCAGCTGATTTAGCAATCCCTCTCGTTCAGCCGCCGAGAGAGCCACTTGGTTCAAACTAGCATTGAGGACTACCGCATCACAACCAAACTTCGCCAACAGTATCGGTAGTACGGCACCCGAAACCGAATAAGCGTAGTCAATGACCACTTTCGAGCTGCTGTTGCGAATTGCCTCAATCTTCAGATTCTTCTCAAATCCAGTGCTGTAGAGATCCAGCACCTGGCTAGGGTAGCCGACATTGCCAATTTCATGAATTTGCGATCGCCGCAAATCCTCCTTGGAATAAGCCCCCTCAATTTTCTTCTCTTGCCCCTTTGAGATATTGATTCCCTGCGAGTCAAAAATCTCTAGGAGAATATAATCAGGTCGGTCTGGGTGTACCCGTACATGAATTCCCCCAACAGCCGAAAGTGTTGGCATCACCATGCGAGCGACAGGAATTGCTGTTGCTTCCAGGTTCTGGACATGGACACCTACAGACATCAAACCGGCAATTAAAGCCCGTGAAACCATGCGGGAGATACTCCGTTGGTCACGGGAAATCGCTACCTGGGAACCGGGTTTTAACGTAGAACCGTAAGCGGCTCCCAACTTAACGGCAAATTCCGGGGTAATGTCAATATTCGCCAACCCTTGAACGCCGCGCTGTCCAAAGAGATTGCGTTGAGCCGTGTTCCCCCAAATTAAATTAATATTCAAGGTTGCCCCCGATTCAATCCTCTTGCAAGGCCAGACGCGCACATTAGGACTAACTAGCGCTTCTTCCCCAACTGTTGATAAGGGACCAACTACGGCACCTTCCAACACATGAGCGCGACGGTCTACCCTAGTGCCTCGGCAAATTACACAAGCGCGTAGATGCGCTTCATCGCCGATTATTGCGCCATTCCAGAGAATTGGACGCTTCAGGTCAGCGTCAGCACCGACGGTAACATTATCGCCAATCACTGTACCCGCGTCGATCGTCACCCGTGGTCCAATGCGGCAGTTGCTGCCAATTAGCACCGGGGTTTCAATCTTGACACTTGGATCAATGAACGTATTCTGACCCACCCACAATCCAGGCTTCTGCTCCTCGTAAGCATAGTCCAGCTCCACTTTTTGCAGTAAACCGTCGTACTGCGCTTCGCGGTAGGCATCCAGGTGACCAACGTCACACCAGTAGCCATCGGCGATGTAGCCGTACATTGGCTCATCTTTTTCTAGTAGCAAGGGAAACAGGTCTTTTGAAAAGTCACATTCCTCATTAACTGGCAGGTAGTCTAGAACAGACGGTTCCAGAATGTAAGTGCCGGTGTTGACCGTATCGGAAAAAATTTCGCTTGTAGAAGGCTTTTCCAAAAACCGCCGAATACGCATTTGCTCATCCGTGATCACGACCCCAAACTCAACGGGATTGGGAACGCGGGTCAGAATGAGTGTGGCTTTTGATTTGTTGCTTTTATGGAATTCAATGGCGCTGCTCAAATCAAAATCAGTAATACTGTCGCCACTAATCACTAAAAATGTGTCATCCAGTAATTCTGAAATGTTTTTGACACAACCGGCAGTACCCAGAGGTTGGTCTTCCTCCACGGCATAGGTCATTTGCACTCCAAAGTCACTGCCGTCTTGGAAGTAGTCTCGCATGACATCGGGGAGATAGTGCAGTGTTGCAACAACCTCTGTAATCTGATGTCGCTTGAGTAGGTTGATAATGTGTTCAGCGATGGGTCGATTAAGGATCGGAACCATCGGCTTGGGAAGATCGCAGGTCAGCGGCCTCAGACGTGTTCCCGAACCGCCAGCCATCAGCACTGCTCGCATAAGTCCTCCTATTTGCGCTCTTCACTTTGTTGTACGTAATGATTTACGTTTCGTTACCTATCTCTAATAGTCTCCTATGTTCGTAAAACTTGCGCTATCCTCCACAAGAGGCGACTTGATGGGAAAAAGGTTATGTTCTTGATTAACGGGTGCATATTAATTGTGAATCCATTAGTTACACCTTGCCTAAACAGCCCTATTGAGTTGAGAGCTTAGAATTGCATAGCGGCACGAGGAAAGCTCCTTATCTGGTCTACCAAGGAAAATTTTGCTGCCAGCTTTCTCCTAAGCGTGACGCCATAACTAGGCAACGGATAGACTAGGAATGACTCAATGCTACTTTGACTTGTAGTGAGAATCGATTCCATAGACTACCCTACACTCATAGTGTAAAGGTGTATTTGCAAAGAGGGGGATCGCTTAGAGCCAGGTAGTTTTGTGATGGAGGCGGAAATTGGCTTTCGCTTGCTTCAACTAGGTGAACTTAGTCAGTTGTCATGGGGGTTGATTGAATGAAGTTACTTGTATTTTTGGCTTTGTTGGGGTACGGGTACTGTGCCTGGAGGTTCTGGAAGGGGTTTGAGCGGACTAACTTCGAGCGCAGTTTGCCCAACCGGATTATTTTGTCGCTGTTGTGGCCAGCTTTGATTATTGCTAATAAGTCCTATCGGAGAAACTTTACTAAAGCGCTGAAGGGTTAAAGATACGGGACTATCGTTGATAAGCGAGCAGGCTCTTGCGAGATATCGGTGAACGTCTCTGGCTGATTGGCGGTACGACTGAGAGTGCCACATTGGCTCAGGCGATCGCTTCCCTTGCGCTTCCCTGTACCGTGACTGTAACCACAGCGGCAGCGGAGGCTCTTTATCCCACAACGCCGATGTTACGGGTTCGGGTGGGGCGTATGAATGTCGGTCAGCTGGAGCCGTTTTTGCAAGAACAACGAATTGCCGCTGTTCTAGATGCCTCCCATCCTTATGCCGTGGAAATTTCAAGGATGGCGATAAGAGCAGCAGCGGCTCGGCATATCCCCTATCTGCGCTTTGAGCGTGTAGCTGTTGACGCTCAAGCTGACAACCCACAGGTGATTACCCTTGACAGCTTTAACACCCTTGTGGCTGGTGACTACCTCCACCAGCAGCGGGTGCTTCTCACTATTGGTTACAAAGCTTTACACCTATTCTGTAGCTGGCAAGAGCGCTCAACCCTATTTGCTCGGATTCTCCCTGCTGTCAAGTCTCTGGAAGCCGCTACAGCCGCTGGATTTGCTTCAGACCGGATAATTGCCCTTCGTCCTCCCGTGACGGCTGAGTTGGAAAAGGCACTTTGGCGTCACTGGGATATCTCCCTCGTAGTGACAAAGGCATCTGGCGTCGCTGGGGGAGAAGAGGTTAAGCGATCCGTTGCAGCAGAATTGGGCATCCCGCTAGTAGTAATTGCCCGCCCAACCATTGACTATCCACAGCAAACCAGCGAGTTGTCACTGGCATTGGAGTTCTGCCGAAGTCATGTTGCGTCGGCGTCTATTCCCAGCTGACGGTTGTAAAACCTGCCCTTAGAGCTTATCCGAAAAATCGTTTCAAGATGACTAAGTATCTGTATTCATCTGTGTTCATCTGTGTAGCCTTCGGCAAGCCGCTTCGCGTCTACATCTGTCGTTCTAAATCTCACTGTTTGTTAAAATCTTGGTCTTGCATCTGAAGCAGTTCAGGCACACTCACAAATTTGTAGCCACGATCAGTGAGTTCCTCGATAATTTTTGGTAAAGCCTGTACAGTTAAAGAGCGATCGCCGCCCCCATCGTGCATCAACACAATTGCTCCAGGCTTAGCCTTCTCCAGTACGTGGTTAACCAACCCTTCCACAGAGACACCATGCCCCCGCCAGTCGCCAGAATCAACTGACCACAGTACAACCACTTCTTTTCGCTTACGGGCATAATCGGCTAACCCATTACTTAGAAAGCCGTTTGGGGGACGAAACAGGGAGGTCTTAACGCCAGTGGTTTTATACATGAGCGCCGCTGTGTCCTCAATTTCACGGGTAGCAGCGAACTCTATCATCTGACGACGCCAATGATGCCAGGTATGATTCCCCAGAGCATGACCATCAGTTACCACTTGTTGAGCAATTTGGGGAAAGTTTTTGAGATTCCGCCCGATCAAGAAGAAAGTTGCTTTAATGTTGTTTTCCTTAAGGATGTCCAGCACTTGGGGTGTAGTATTAGGCCAAGGACCATCATCAAAGGTTAGGGCGATAACTTTCTTTTCACGGCTCAAGTTTACCTGTCTAATGATGTTGCCCTGAAACCTCGGCGGCACCGAAAAGGTCTTGTGCTGCTGTATCAGTTGGGTGGCCCACGGGACAACTGCCTGCTGCGCGGGTGCTTTCATTGGTATGAACAGAGCGATCAGAAAACTACTCACAGCAGCAACACCAGCGACCAAGATTCTGCTTTGCAAAACCAAACCTTTACGTTTTCCACGTCCCGACGGGGTGACAACCTGAGCTGAAGGCATTGCCAAATCCTAAATTTAGAGCCTATCCTAAAAATCCTTTCAGTAACGACTCTCACATCCTTAGTAAATCTCGTGTAGCCTAGGCTTCGCCGAGCTTCGCGTCTACATCTGTGGTTTCATATCTAGAGAGCCACTTTTCGGATAGGTTCTAAATGCTGCTGCGGCGCTGACCGCTAAATTCATCATTGAATATTAGATTTATTGAGTCTCTCACGAATCCTGCCTTCCAATTGTCTTTTGTAACGACCTAAAAAGCTTCCACGCACCACATCCAATATCTGATTTGGAGCTACTTTAAACATGTAGTTATAGTACGACCACAGCGATAGTTGCCGTTTTTCGGCTGGTGACAGGTTGGACGAGTTCTGGATTGTACGTTGGAGGTAGATTTCACGAACCCACCACGGTCTTCTTTCTGATAGAGAACCTTCGATTAATTGAGCTTTAGCAATAGTTTTGTTACTCTTGCTAGACAAACCTCCTGGTCGCGATCGCATTAATCTTTGAGGGATTGTATAAAACTCACCCTCCAGAGACAAGCGTGCTAGCAGAAGATGATCCACACTGATAATATTAGGTAAGGGAGTCACCCTACTTAAAGCACTACGTTTAATAACACCGTAGGCTAAATCTCCGATTCCTGCTTGTTCTTTAAATATGGAAGATAGATATCGTTTGTAACGTAGAGGAGCAGGCATCCCGATTGTAGTACATCCCTGATCGACCTTGATAACTGCTTCTGATTCTGGGTCTACAAGTTCAGAAAAAGTATTAACGAGTACTAATTGCTCAGATTTTTGGAACCCCTGCAAACAGGTTTCCAGATATTCGGGAGCGCGGTCATCATCATCTGCGGCCCAAGTAAAATATTCACCGTGAGCCTTTTCAAGAACCAACATAAAATTTGAAAATGAACCGATATTTTCTTTTTGGCGAAAATACTGAATCCGAGAATCCTTGGTCATGAACTCTCGGACAACGGCTTCTACCTCTGAGCTAGGAGAGCAATTATCAGAAACAAGAATTTCCAAATTTGTAGAAGTTTGCTTGGAAATACATTCTAATGTCCGGCGTAGACCTTCTGGGCGATTGTAAGTAGGTATTCCTACGCTCACCAAAGGTTGCTCGTAAATCATCGTCTGCACCCCTTCTAGTTTCTTGATGATGGCTAACAGAACATATAGCAATCCTATTTGAGTTGTGAACCCTATTTATCGTTTTTGGTAATGGCTCATGGCTCATGGCTTATGGGTCATAAGTTCAAATTCCCCATTACCTATTGACCTTCAAATTTTCTCGTAGACCGAGACATGCGAGCCACTGTCGGCAGTAAACGGCGCACGGTTCCACCCACTCCAACGCTCACGAAGCCGCAGTCCTGCCAAACGCGCCATTAAGTCGAGTTCTGAGGGCCAAGCATACCGAAGTCGGGTTGGGCGGAACTGAATGCCCGAAGGACTAATATCCAAATGCTGGGTAAAGATCAACTGACGTACCGGGTCGTGCATCGCGACATGAATATCAACGAAGTTGTCATCTATCTTTGTAACCGACACGTCTTGCCCTCGGTTCCATCGCGTGCGATCGTGAACAAATGCCTCAACGACAAAAACACCTTTGTCCTCTAAATGGTGGGCAGCGTTGGCGAAACAGCGTACCTGCTCCTCCTGTGAGCCAAGCTGAAAGAGTGTGCTGAAGACAATGAACACCAGGGAGAATGAGCCTTCAACCCTCACATCAGTGAAGCTACCCAGTGTTATCGGTATTTCATCACCACCCGGCTTGGCAAGCATCTTGTCGATCATCGCTTGAGAAGTATCGATTCCATGCACCTTGATGCCAAGTTCAGCCAGTGGAATGGCAGTCCTGCCTGTCCCAATACCGAACTCAAGAGCTGGACCCGTCCCCGCCAACTTCGATAAGGTTTCGCTCACTAAGTCAAGGTCATCGCGGTTCTGGAAAAGGTCATCATAAACCTCAGCCCAAGTATTACCGTAAGTTTCATCATCATAAGATTTCATGGGAGCCTCAAGCGATAAGTATCAAAGGTCAAGGTTTCAACTAGACTCTGTTCAATTATATTTAAGGTTGAGACTGTCATTAGTCGGCGAGTCATTGAGTCCTTACTAATGCTCGATGACGGTCATCAGCAGTGACGTTTATTGATGCCCAGATCTTTCCCCTTTTCATTGGATTCACTTTAAGGGAGTTTCACCATGAGACAATTGCTCCAGAGTCTGAGGTTATCTTTGAGAGAAATAGCCTTGTTGAAGGGTATTTACGAGAAAACTAAGCCTACCCTGGAAGCAATCCATAGAGCTCGCTACCCCACTATATCGAAGAAAGAATTTATCAACGATTTGAAGACATCAATTGAAAATAATAGCGGTTATGCTTCTGCCAAAATTGGTAAATCACAACAGCACTGGATGTACTACGAGATTTTCTTAACGAAAGAAAGGGAGGAGGAGAGGCTAAAACAATTCCAGAAAGATTTGCTTTTTCATGGATTGAAGCAAGAGGGGATTTTTCCGGCAAAGCCAGATTTTTATCTGAAATATAATAAATTTTACATCGAGCAGGTGAGAAATTTAGATTCTCTAGGGATATTTTATTATCCCTGGGAATTGGAAATGATCAGGTATTATCAATTAAACTGTAAAATTATCTACTATCCCGATCAATTCCCCCATAAGACCTGGATCGATGAATTCTACCCTCTCGGTGAAGAGACTTGTTATTTAGAATTTTTCAAAAACAAAAAATTATTGTTAATTAGTCCCTTCGCTCAACTCTTGAGAGAGAGAGCGACTCAGTACATATTTGAGGGGATTTGGTCGAAGGTGGGACTGAAATGGTTCTCCCCCCAAAAGGTAGACGCCTTGGAATTCCCTTACGGATTTTCTCGTGAAACCCAGGAGAAGTATCCTACCGTTCGAGATTTATTTGAAGAGATAGTCGCTGAAATAGATAAGAAGGATTTTGACATTGCCTTAGTATCTGCGGCAGGACTGGCGATACCGATTGTTTCTTATATTAAGAGTATTGGCAAAATTGGGATTGATCTAGGGGGGCATCAACAAATTCTATTCGGTGTAATCGGAAAACGGTGGCGCGATCGCCAGCGTTGGAAAGAGCAATTATTCAACGAGTATTGGATAGATATGCCTGCTAAGTACAGACCGAAAGAAACAGATGTTTGCGATCGAGGGGCTTATTGGTGAATATTAATCATAGGCTTCTGTATTTGTAATCAAAGAATAGTATTTTTTATTCAAATCCAACAGTCGAGTTATTAGTATGAAAGAAGGAAAAATTTTCGGTACAGGTTATCAGAGAACTGGTACAACTTCATTAAATGAGGCATTAAACCTTTTAGGCATTCCCAGCAAAGATACTCCCTATGAGCTATATCAAGATATAAACCATGAAGTCATCAATAATTATAAGGCGTTTACCGATAATCCCATTCCACTGATTTACAAAGAGCTAGACAAGCAATTTCCTGGGAGCAAATTTATTCATACCCTCAGAGATATTGATGAATGGCTGAAAAGCGTAGACTGGCTCTTTACAGACTGTAGAAGAATAGCGCGATGGAAGGAGAACCCACTAAACGACAGGATGCACAAGTCGATTTACGGTGTTACCGATTTTGAAGAAAAAATTTTCCGAGAAGCTTATATAAGGCATAATCATCAAGTTCTAGAGTATTTCGCCAATCGACCTGAGGATTTACTTGTCATCGATATTACTAAAGGTGAGGGATGGGAAAAACTCTGTCCTTTTCTAAACAAAGAGATACCTGATCAAGGGTTTCCCTACAAAAACAAGAATACGCCTTTTTATGCTCTCAAAATTTGGTACCGTAGAAGACTGCCGCTTTATCAACGACTAAAAACTTCTGTAAAGAAGTTGTTGAGATAATTATCGAAAAGTTCCTGTAGCCTCGTTTGCGTACCACAGAGCCTTGGTATTAGAGCTGTTTCTGAAGATAATCAAAGATTCACCTATTCGCCTCTACTGTCCGAAGGATATCTCCATCAGTATGGGAAAAAGTCCTACTTATGAATTGCTCGTATACCCCAAACGAGTCATTAGTTCAGAGTATCGCTTCTCTATAATTTGCACAAGCTCTTGGCTTAGCTCATCTTGCCAACTTCCAACCTTGCCTTTTCGCATAAAAGGTATGTTATTATCTCCAGTTGCTCCAGAGAAGCCAAAGCGTTCTTCTTGACGGCGCATGTTTTCAAATGAGCTATTCTCCATTGCTCTTTTTAGTTCTTCTTCCGTAACATCGAGACCACAGAATTCCGATATCTTCTGGAACCAGTAATAACTATCTTTCTTGAGGTCTTCATAACGAACGAGAAGTAGGCGATCGCGTTCAGCCTGCGCCAACCAACCAGCCACATGGGCTCCCCAATCACAAGGTCGCATCCTATTATTGATAATAAATTGCTCAATTGACATATCGAAATCGGGATATATACGCCGATGATAGTAATAATAGGAAACCATAACATCGCGAGGATCGCGAACTAGATAGATAACTTTTGGAAGGTTAGGATCGTATGGAGCATGTACACTGAAGATTCGCGGCTCTGGCATGTGCTTATACGATCTTAAAGACTTCATCGTTTCAAAATACTCATAGTTGATATCTATGACGTATTTTTCCTCATCATTGATATTCAGAGGGATTTCAGGAACCTCAGGCAGGCTTTTTTCATGAAGAAGGGAAGCCAGGAAGAAGGCAACCCAAGTCGTGCCAGACTTGGGATATGAAACATTAAATACATCAGTTGAACGAAGCGAGGTAACAAATAGCTGTTCGGCAATTAATTGCCGAGCAGGTTTCACGATGGGTCTAACAAAATTGCGGATATTTTGTAACATTTTATACTAATGCCAATCTATAATCTATAGAGTCACTGAGAGCCTATGCGAAAAGTAGATTCTGTGAAATTTGAAACCGCAGCCTATAGCAGCTTATAGCAGATGAATACAGATACCTAGTCATCTTTAGCGGGCTTTTCAGATAGATTATTATTGAGGCGCGTTAGATATCTTCTTACTTTCTTAAGCTGTCTTTGAACTAAAGAATAATATAGAGCGGAATTAAGCAACCATCCTTTGCCTGTGTAGGATTTTCTCATATATTTCTTGGCGCTCCCCTGAAAATGGAGGCAATTAAATCTAATCTTTTCATTAGATTCAAGATGGTTACAGAAGGGTTGTCCATCTACCCAATAGATCCGCTTCCGTCCATGAAGCATTTCAAACCCATCTGAGAAATTGACATTATCATCAAAGGTTGAGCCATCAATAATCACTGATGTTTCACCAATCTTGCTGTACGCTCTCTCTCGATAGGCATTCAAGGCAGTCATGTCATTTGCACCCCCTGCCATATTCTTCGAGATACGCTCCTGATATCTTGACTCCAATAAACTAAAGAGAGATGGGTCTGTGTAGAGGCTAATGACAAAATCACAGAATTTTGCTAACGCTTTTACATTATTAATAAATGAACAATGTCCACAAGCTCCAGCCGATAAAGTAAAGTCAAATTGCTCAAATTTTTTACCCTCTTCTGTGAAGTCAGCATAGAGCATCACATCAGAGTCGATATGAACGCATTTCTCTATATGGTTTCTCTCCAGGAAGCTCTTCAATATAAACCATCTTTGGAAACAAAACATCTCAAAAACAGCGATGTTTGTATTCAGATGCTTGTAGATTTTGCTAAACTTTTGAGCTTCCTTAAAATAATCATATATATTTTCGTGAGTAATAAATTTGTAATGATTATTATTCGGGTCTCCAATCAAAACTATATCTGAGGTAGGATTTGAGTTTTTTGCCTGAGCAAGGCAGTATGGCAAATAATAACTGTCGTGTTTGTGAATAACTACAATTGGGATAGACATTGATTTATCAAAGGGTGTCAAAAAACAACTTTGCACTTTTGCTGGAGAGCGACTTTTGGACAAACCCTTAATATGAACGACTATTTTCCGCTTCAGTCAGTGACATTCCCCTTAATATAAGAGTCTATGCTTGATGCTACCCCGCCACTGCCCGACAAACCTGCCAAAATGACCCACCCACATCGCACGGGTTTTCACGGAACTGACCTGGGGAAGGCGCTTAAGCAAACGCCACCCGTCTCTCACGGTAGTCGTCCATTTATGCTTGGGCATACCTAACGGTAGGTACTTTTTGTATAACAGGACATCATCCTCTCCATAATCACAAGCGCGACAGAACAAACCCCATAAAGTATCGCGAAGGCGATAGTGAACCAGTGCGTCTGGCACGTAGTGAAGTTCCGTCCCGGCAAGTTGTACCTTCCAAGAATAGTCCACATCTTCGGCGACGGGAAAAGTCTCATCAAACCCGCCGACTGCTTGGTGGAGTGAGCGTTTGATGCCGACGTTGCAGCTTAGCGCAAACGGCAGGTAAGGAGGGAATGTCATGCCTATTCCCTCTAGTTGAACCCAAGTCGGGTCTAGTACCTCAGGTCTGTTGAGCTTGTGGAGTTCGACACGACCTGTGACAAAGTCATATTCGGAAAGTGCCTTGCCCATCGCTGCCACCCATCCAGGGGCTACCTCGTCATCAGCATCGCAGAACGCTACTGCCTCAGCCGTCGCATTTAGCACTCCCACATTGCGGGCATGTGCCCCTCCTCGTCCGTCAGATGAGTCTACAATGTGGAGATTGGGTAATCGTTCTTTATATTGCTGTGCGATCTTCACTGACTCGTCTGTCGATCCATTGTCGGAGATAATCACTTCCCAAGGTTCTGACCATTCCTGGTTTGCAAGTGCCTCAAGTTGAACAGCGAGGGTTTTCTCGGCATTGAAACAGGCAATAATTACACTTAGGTTCATTAACTAGCAGTAACTAACTGGACTCAACAAAATTGTCTAAAAACAGGTTTTACAGGACGACCAACGAGATATTTCTCAATTCCCTCATCTAAGGCTTTTTGATAGACCCTAAGAGATTCACTCACTGCTTCTATCGTTCTATCTATGTCTTCATCAGTATGAGAGAAACTAACAACTAAAGAAGGCATAATGAAACCCCGTTTGATTGTTTCTTGTAGAAACAGGGTGCGAAACGCTTGCGATCGCTTTTTATTTTCATCACGAGTAACATAGATTAGGTTACAGGACTTGCCAATAACCTGAAAATACTCCTGGAGCTGATGAGCCGCGATCGCGCTATTGATTCCCTCTATTAATCTCTCACCTTGCTGTTGCAGGTATTCAACCACACCTTCTTGTTTATAAATCTTCATAGTTGCCAGCGCCGCCGCTAAAGCCTGATTTTCCGCACCATGAGTGGTGGAGAGTAAAAACACACGTTCTTTATCGTGATAGATGCCACCTAAATTCATGATCTCTTTTTTGCCCAGCAAGGCGGAAATGGCAAATCCATTTCCCATTCCTTTACCAAAGGTAGACAAATCGGGAACGAGTCCATAGTATTTTTGCCCCCCACCATTATGCAACCGGAATCCGGTAATCATCTCATCCAGGATAAAAACTGCCCCATTTTCTCGACAAAGTCTTTGGACTTCATGAAGAAAATGGTTAACCGGGTCTTCCTCCTTAATTGGCTCTAAGATGACACAAGCAATCTGTGCCGGATATTTTTCAAAAACGGTTCTGACACTTTCGATATCATTGAAATTGAACTTAACCGTTAAATTCTGAATAGCTTGTGGAATGCCCGAAGCCATTGGCGTACTGCCAATAAACCAATCATTGTAGGAAAAAAACGGATGTTCAGCGCACACTGCGACGATATCTCGACCCGTGTAAGCACGCGCCAGCTTCACCGCAGCGCTGGTTACAGTAGAGCCATCTTTAGCAAATTTCACCATTTCGGCACCTTCGACAAAACTCAGGATTTCCTCAGCACATTCCAGCTCAATTGTCGAAGGTCTGGTGAAATTATTACCTAAAAGCATTTGTCGATAAGCGGATTCCACTACGGGTTCATAGGCATGTCCTAGTGTTACCGCCCGCAGCCCCATACCATATTCAATAAATTCATTCCCATCAACATCCCAGACATGGCAACCTTTACCTTTCACAATAAATCCCGGGGCATCTTCTGGGAATTGGTCATCACCTTTGGCATAGGTATGACAACCCCCAGGAATGAGGAAATGACTTTTTTGTTGTAAGGCTTTAGAGCGTTCAAAAGCCATTTGGCTGCCTCCTCCATAAAAATCAACGTTTAGCGGGAAAGTTGTTGAGCACGGTAGGTTGAAAGACAAGCTCGCCTGTGGGTGGCTTATCATCATAGAGGGCAACGATATTTTCAGGAATTCCGGAGAAATCGGT
>CBDTXL010000073.1:0-18080 GCA_965364435.1 uncultured bacterium | reverse complement strand
ACAATCATTTGGCTTGAGCCTACAAGCTCTTGGTTGTTTATTAACACTTAACTGGGAAACAATCCAAACTTAAGAGTCAACCGAATCCTCTGTACTTCCCGACGCCCTAGCCCCCAGCCCTTTTCGGTCAAGCGCCTACTTCGAGCCTATCCGAAAAGCCCTTTCACTAGGACTGACCATCTGTGTTCATCTGTGTGCATCTGTGGTTTCTTTTCTCAAATCCACTTTTCGGATAGCTTCTTAGGAGTTTTCCTGCCAATCCTTACCTTTGGTGATGAAGGTTTGGACACGCACCAATATCTGCTCTAACTCAGTTACCAGTTCAGCTGCACCTAATAGCTGATTGTTTTCAGCCTGACTCTCTAACCTTGCTGCGATCTCTGGCATCCATCGGATCGCCACTGTTGCACTTGCACCTTTGAGTTGGTGGGCGCGACGGGCAACGGTGAAGTAATCCTCCGCCGAGAGTGCTAACTTAAGCTCTTCCAGGTAAGTTAGAGCATCTTCCACAAAGATTTGCAACAGTTCTTCCTGAAACTCGGTATCTCCTCTGGAGAGTTCGTCCAATCGCTCTAAATTGACAGGAACCTCGTCGAGTTGCTTGGGAGGGAAAGAGGAAAGTTTTGAGTGGGAAGAGACGCGATCGCTCTTGGCTATAGACAGTTGTGAGTTTTGACTCTTTGCTGTCTCCAAGGGCATGGTTTTGGGTTCTTGCTCCCCGAATCGCTGCTGCGTCCAGCGATCCAATACCATCTCTAATTCTTCCAGAGTTACTGGTTTGCTGATGTAGTCATCCATACCAGCCGCCAAACACTTTTCGCGATCGCCCAGCATTGCATTAGCCGTCATCGCAATCACTACAGTATGGCGCGATTCACCTTCAAAGGCACGCAGCAGCCGAGTCGCTTCGTAGCCATCCACAACTGGCATCTGACAATCCATCAAGACAATGTCGTAGAGTGTGCTAATCCCTAGAGCAGCATAGCCTGTACAACCCGTTAGCTGGTCGAGTGCTTCTTTGCCATTGAACACACAATCTGCCTCATAGCCCAACACTTTGAGTTGATTCAGTACAACTTTTTGGTTAATTAGGGTGTCTTCTACCAAGAGAATTTTCACTTCTTTGCGGTAAGCAGCTGTTGTAGGGGTTAGCGCTGGAGATTCAAGCTGAGTTGCTTGAACACTAGCGCTAAGCTCTAATGGGGTCAAAACCTGCCTTAGACAACCCAACAACTTGGATGCCTTTAAGGGCTTGGTAATACAACAACTAAATCCTCCCTCCAACAGGCGTAAGGCAAGCGATCGCTGATTGACAGAGTTCATGAGCAACCATTTCGTCTGAAGCCCGATCGCTTCTGAGTCAGTAGGGATGGGTGTCCTTGTGTTGATGTCCAAACCCGCCCGTAGCTCACCCAGCCCAGTGTCCAGTGCGTTAGCGTTCACGAAGTGCTGCCCAGCACAGCAGGACGTGGTAGCTTCCATCAATGCCAAAGCCACCTGTAGGCTGTCGCTGTCTCCCTCCAGCAGGTTCAGGTCAAGAATCGCTACATCGATGAACTGGTTTTTGCTGTTCATGGAACGCCAAGTATTGATGGCGTCTTTAACGCTTGAGGCTTCTTCTACCTGCATTCCCCAGAAGCTGGCAAGAGTGTACACCACTTTCCGAATCGTGGCGTTGCCACTGACATTCAGCAGTCTCCGCCCTGCCAGAGCAAGAGTTGGTGAACCGGACATTGGTGCAGGACAGGCTTGTTTTGCCAGTGGAACCGTGAACCAGAATGTTGACCCTCTGGGGGTTGAAGGTTGAAAGGTTGAAGGTTGACGGTTGGAAGATTGAAGGTTGTCTTGAGAACCTGTAACCTGCAACCGCGTCACCTTCAACTCTTTTGAAGCATTCACCGACCAACGATCGGGTACGAAGGCGAACCCTTGACTCTCGACACCGATTTCACCTCCCATCAGTTCCACCAGCTGCTTGCAAATCGCCAGACCCAAGCCTGTGCCACCATACTGCCGCGTGGTTGAGGTATCCACCTGGGAAAATGATTGGAACAGCTTTTTCTGGTCTGCTGGTGCAATGCCAATCCCTGTATCCTTTACGGAAAACCGAAGGTCGGCAGAGGTAGAGGTTTCAAATTCTAAGGAAGCTTGGATGAGGACTTCTCCATGACTCGTGAATTTAATCGCGTTTTCGGTCAAATTGGTGAGAATCTGCTGTAAACGGCAAACATCTCCTTGTAACTGTTGTGGCACATCACTGTCAATTAAGATAGCTAGTTCTAAACCCTTAGCATGAGCCTGTGTTGCCAGTAAATCAGCCACATCTTCCAGGCAGCTATTTAAGTCAAATTCCAGCGCTTCCAGACGCATTTCACCGGCTTCGAGCTTGGAAAAGTCAAGAATGTCGTTGATCAGCCTCCGCAGGTTCTGGGCACTGACACGTAGCGTCTGCACAAAGTCAAGTTGTTCAGGATCGAGGTCAGTTTTCAACAGCAATTCGGTCATGCCCAGTACGCCATTCATTGGGGTGCGGATTTCGTGACTCATGTTCGCCAGGAATTGGGACTTGAGTCGTGCATTTTCTAAGGCAGCTTCTCTAGCTTCCACCAACTCATTGATCCGATCGCTGACAATCACAACGCCACCGACTGAACCCTCAGGGGTATACCAGGGTTGAACTGCCCAACGAATGTAGACAGTGGAACCATTTGCTCGCTCCCACTTGTCTTCTGGCAGGGATTGGACTTCGCCGCCGAGGGCGCGTTGAATAACAGTGAGCCAGTGTTCCGGGAAGTCTGAGAAAACCTCACCAATCGTCCGACCAATGATTGACTGTCGCTCTAATCCATAATCGGCTAACCACTTTTGAGAGTGGACGAGATAGCGCATCTGGATGTCGAACATCGCCATTGCCACCGGTGCATTGGCAATAATTTCCCGCAGTTGTTTGCGCTCTCTGTCTAAAGCTTGCTCTGCCTGCTTGCGATCGCTAATATCTAAAATGACGCCATCGAGCCAGGATACTTTACCGTCTTCCCCACAAACGCTCTGACCCTGTTCATCAACCCACCTGACGCTGCCTGACTTGTGAACAATTCGGTATTCCATCCGGTAGGGTTTATGAGTTGCCACAGCCTCCTGGACAACTTGTTCCACCCTTAGGCGGTCTTCGGGATGGATGATACTGGAAAAAGTTCGCACCTTGTTGTTGACAAAATCGCCAGCAGGATATCCAGAAATATCAGCGATCGCCTCACTGATAAATGAGATAGTCCAGTTAGAGTTGCTCTTGACACGATAAACGGCACCTGGAAGATTAGCCACGAAACTCCGGAATCGCTGTTCATTAGTAATGAGCGTCTCTTCTGCTCTTGCTCGCTCTTGCCACAGTGAAATCGCTGATGCTGCCGCCTTGAGCAAAGCCACTTCTGAAGATTCCCAGGCGCGGGCTGACACGCAGTTATCAAAACCGATAAACCCTCTGAACTCGCCCTTCACGATTAAGGGCAAAATCAAAATCGACAGAATTCCTTGCGCTTCTAAAATCCTGTGCTCTGACTCCGGAAAATCTGCGACAATTCCAGCAACAGTGTCACCCTGTCCCAATACCTGTGCCCAGCGGGGAAACAAGTCCTCATAAGCAAAGCTGTTTAGCGTCGGGTTAGTGATTTTGGGACAGACATTCTCACTACACCACTCGGCACACTGACTCATAAGCAGTGCACCCGTGGCATCTTGATGGTTCTCAAAGACGTAAACGCGACTTGCTCCCGTGGCTTGCCCCAGAATCTCTAAGATGGAGTGGTAGCAGTTATTTTTATCCTTAAACGCTAACAAGCGCTGCTGCACTTCAACAATCGCCGCTAAATAAGATTCACGCTTGGCGATTCGATCCTCTGCCTGTTTACGCGCAGTGATGTCGGTACTCGACCCGGCAACCCGATAGGGTTTTCCTGTAGCATCCCGGAACGCTGTTCCACGGGAGAGAACCCACCGATAGCTACCATTCTTATGCAGCAGTCGATGTTCAATTTCCAGATGGGGAGTTAAGCCTTGCAGATGAGCGATTGCTGCCGTGAGTACCGTTTGTTGGTCATCAGGATGCACGGTGTTGAGCCAATCATCTGGAGAAATACCAATTTCCTCTGAATCATAGCCCAAGAGGTTTTTCATGTTGGGAGCCACGTAGATGTCAAGAGTCAGGAAGTTGACCTGCCAAACCCCTACTTGGCCTCCACTAATCGCCAGGGCATATCGTTCTTCGCTTTCCCGCACCCTAGCCAGCATCTGGGTACGCTCAATGGCATAGCGCAAGGCGTGGACAAGCAGAGGGGAGTCTACCTGTCCTTTGAGGAGATAATCCTGGGCTCCTGAGCGAATCGCCTGGACGGCTAAATCTTCATCATTGATACCCGTCAGTACCACAATTGGTGTAAGTGGAGCAAGCGATAGCGAAGCGCTGCTGCTTACAGCAGATCGCGTTGCGCTGCGCTCAAGCGCCGACCGCACTCTGGCGATCGTCTCCAGCCCTTGGCTGTCTGGCAAGGAGAGATCCATTAAAATCACATTGAAGCTCTCTTGTTCCAACAGCGTCAGCGTTTCCTCAAGCCGCTGAAGATGGGTCAGCTCAAAGTGTGTCCCCCGAGCTTCTGACAATAACTCTTTAAAAAGTTCAGCTTCTTTTAAGTTGTCCTCAACTAAGAGAACTTTGAGCAATTGAGTTTCCATAAGTTATGTTTGTTATTCCCTAAAGTTTTATCCAAAACAATTAGCCTCTGCACCTGAGAAGTGAGAACTTTGGCAAGAGTTGCCTTGAGAGTATAGGGAATCTGATTTTTGCTGTAAGACAGTGCGATCGCGTCCTGTTGCTTTAGCTTGATAGAGCGCTTGATCAGCTAAGGCAATCAATGTCGCTGGAGGCAGTTCGAGGCAGGGAACGAGGGTAGCCACCCCTAAACTCAGGGTAATGCCGTGAGAGTAATCGAAACCAGGAGGGGTAATTTGGAGCGTTCTGATTCGGATGCGAATTTCTTCGGCAACCTGGAGGGCACCAATGGCGTCTGTGTGCGGCAAAACCACCACAAATTCTTCTCCCCCGTAACGAGCAACTAAATCAGCTGGACGTTTTACAGTTTCTTTAATGATGTTAGCGACCTGTTGCAAACAGATGTCCCCAGCCGGATGCCCATAGGTGTCGTTGTAGGCTTTGAAAAAATCAAGATCACACAGAATCAAAGACAGTGGGGCACGCTCCCTAGCTAAACGCTGCCACTCAGTTTTAAGGAATTGATCAAACTGACGACGATTAAACAACTGGGTTAATTCATCTAAGCTAGCAAGACGTTGCAGCTGTTTGTTTGCCTCCTCTAGCTGTCGATAGAGTTCCGCTTGAGATATGGCAATTGCAACAGTTGTCGCCAGCTGCTTGAGGAAATCTATCTCCCACTGCTGCCATTGCCGGGGGACACTACATTTGTGAGCCATCAGGAGTCCCCACAGACGATTTTGGCTTTTAGCTCCTCTCCCGTTCCTTCCTTGATAAGGAGGGGTTTGCTCACCTTGGATAATTGGAACTGTCAAAACAGCTCTTACCTGAAATTGGGCCAGTAACTCAACATGAGTGGGTTCTAGCTGAAATATATAGATATCTTCTACCGCTTGGATGCCGACCTGGTCTGACGGCAAAAGGTAAGATCTGGCCAAGAGACTGTAGACATCAGGGTTCGAGAGTTTGGGACAGATTGAATCAACCGACTCGACAAACATAGCCTCGCATTGGTTTGAGTCACAGCGGTAGATGAGGACGCGATCGCACTCCAAAAATTGCCGCACTTGGGCTACAGTGGTGTTGAGAATGTCTTCCAGTGCTAAAGATTGATAGATACGCTCTTGCATCCGCCCCATCAGTCGCTCTCTCAAACATTGCTGCCGAAGAGCCTCTTCAGTTTGCTTTCGCTCAATGGCATACTGGACAGCACGAACCAGCAGTTCCCCCTCAAAGTGCCCTTTAACGAGATAGTCCTGGGCACCTTGACGTACAGCTTGCACAGCTAACTGCTCATCATTCAGCCCGGTTAAGACCACAATCGGAATGTTTGAAGCCGCGAAATTGACTTTGTTAAGGGTTTCTATACCCTGACTGTCTGGCAGCGATAGGTCTAATAAAATGACATCAAAACTCTCATTACCGATGCACTTAAGCGCTTCCGACAGTCGGGAGACTTGTATGACTCGCAATCGCTCTGCACCGACCTCTGCAAAGTATTCTCGTAAAAGTTCAGCGTCTTTTAAATTATCTTCGACTAACAAAATATAGACAACTTGGCTATCCACTTTCGTGGTCCTCTATAGTTAGGGGGAAATCCTGAGCAATCGTTGTCACCCTGAAAAAATAAAGGGGTGCATTCTGTTTTCACAGATGTACCCTCTGTAGGGACGCTTTCGCTTTGCGCCCTACAACACGAATCTCCAAAATTTGGAGATTCTTAGACAAAGTCTGTTTTATTTCTAATATTTTGAATGCTTTTTTGGAAAAAAACTGATGATTTTGCTAATCTTTATGATTTTCTTAAAACAATTAACAATTTTTTAATAAAAATGATTCCTCACCCATTACCCATTACCCATTACCCATTACCCATTACCCATTACCCATTACCCATTACTCAATACTCGTCTGTAGTGAGCGGAAGAGCTACAAAAGTTAGCCAAAACTTGAGGGTTGCCTGAACAACCTCGAAAAATTGATCCACGTCAGCTGGCTTGGTGATGCAGCAGTTAGCGTGTAATTCATAGCTCTCAATGATATCCTGTGCAGAAGTTGAAGTCGTTAGCACCACTACTGGGAGCAATTTCAGTTTTGGATCGGCTTTAATCGCCGCCAAAACTTCACGTCCATTCAATTTCGGCAAATTCAAATCTAACAGAATTAAATCGGGACGAGGCGCACTTCCGTAGGGTCCCTTTTGATGTAGAAACGCCAGCGCTGCCTCGCCATCCATGACCACATGCAAATGGTAAGTCCCGTGGCACTCCTGAAGGGCTTCTCTCATCAGTTCCACGTCACTGGTACGGTCTTCTACTAACAAAATATCGGCAGGGTTGCCAACCTCAAGATTGATATTCACTCCTAGAACAGCAGTTCAGTAATCGTCAAACCATACTTGGAGAACTCCCGCAAGAAAGCCTAAGTGCTACTCTTCGGGAACGCTTTGCTCTATCGGACTAGGTTCAGGACTGATGCCAATCTGAATCCCCCACAGAGCAAAGTCAAAAGGGAGAAACTCCGAGATCCCGGAGCGTGAAATAGAACGTTGCTCCTTGCCCAGGCTCTGACTCAACCCAGATGCGCCCACCGTGACGTTCAACAATCTTTGCAGCGATCGCTAAACCGATACCAGTACCAGAATACTCTTCCTGGGTATGCAAGCGCTGAAAGATCACAAAAATCCGCTCGGCATACTTAGGATCAATTCCAATGCCATTGTCGCGCACCCAGAACAGCCACTGCCCCTCGTGACGAACAGCTGCCACCTGAACAACTGGCGGCTCTTGGCTGCGATACTTAAGAGCATTACCGATCAAGTTTTGAAACAGCTGCACTAGCTGCCTTTCATCAGCCATAACCGTGGGTAGCTCACCGCAAGTAACAGTTGCACCACTGGTAGCGATAGCGTCTTGCAAGCGGCTTACCACGATGCCGAACACCGCCCTTGTGTCACAAGGAGCAAAGTTTTGAGCCTGCCTCCCAACCCGCGAATACTTCAGTAAGTCGTTGATCAGCGCTTGCATCCGCAGCGCTTCCTCCACAATATATTGAATGAATCTATCAGCCCGATCATCAAGTTGACCGGAGTAGCGTCGTGATAAAAGTTTGGCGTAGCTAGCGAGTGTCCTCAAAGGCTCTTGTAAGTCGTGGGAAGCGACATAAGCAAACTGTTCTAATTCCGCATTGGAACGAGCCAGGTCCTGCGAGTAGCAGGTTTCTTGCTCCAAGAGTTCAGCTTGAGCCAGGGCAATGCTTAACTGGTTAGCCAGTTGTTGCAAAAGATCAACTTCAAATTGATGCCACTGCCGGGGTGCAGAACACTGGTGGACAAACAGCATCCCCCAGATTTTGTCTTTCAGAAAAATTGGCACAATCAGATTGGCTTTGATTTTGAACTGTCGCAGCCTTTCTAGATGGCAAGGCAGGAAGCCTGCCTGCTCTACGTCAGGCCAAGCATGAATCTGTTGTTGATATTGTTGTAGGTACTCACCTTCAAAGCAGTGATTGACAAGTTCTCGTCCAAGGAGACTCTGCCATCCGGCGACTACAGCTTCCGCTACAACTTTTCCATTGCAATTGGGCAACAGGCGATAGAACAAAACGCGGTCAGCCTGGAGCAGTTGTTGTAGCTCCGTGACGGTAGTATTAAGAATCACCTCGATTTGCAAAGACTCACGGATGCGGAGCGTAATTTCTGCCAACAACTGCTGATACCGGATTTGACGCTGTAATTCTTCCTCAGCTTGTTTGCGCTCGGTGATGTCTTGACCAATACCGATGATGCTACCATCAGAGAGCCTGACATTCGCCCAGGTAGTGTCAATCACTCTGCCGTCCCGGACGCGAGTCTTGAAATCGCCCCATGCCTGTTCTGCGAACTGGATAAAGTTGATGACGTACTGGCGATATTCAGGCTCAGGATAGAATTCAGCCAGAATGTCGCGCTCTTGGATCTCTTCAATTTTCCAGCCTAAAGTCTGTTCCCACTGTCGATTAATCCACTTGAGTTTGCCTTGGCTATCGTAGAAGTCAAGCATGACTGGGACGTAGTCGAAGATCGTCTGGAGAACTTCTTTTTGCTGTCTGAGTTCTTCTTCCGCCTGCTTGCGCTCAATGATCTCTTGCTTTAGTTGTTCATTCGTCGCTACGAGTTCAGCTGTACGCGCTACCACCAACTCCTCAAGATGGTGGCGGTATTGCCTCAACTCCTCCTGTGCCTGCCTCTGCTCGGTGACATCTCTGCTTGTAGCGACAACTAGGTGGACACTCCCGGAGGCATCATGGATTGGGATAAGGATGTACTCATGCTGCCTAACTCCATCCACTGTTAAAACACTGGTTTCGCCCCTTAACGTCTCTCCCGTGGCGAATACAGCTTGCCGCCTTTGCTTGTGCTGCTCTATGAGTTCCGGTGGAAATCCCAGCTCTCCCTCCGTTTTGCCAATAATATCGGACTTCTGCAATCCTAGTGCCTGCAACCCTGCACGACTGGCGTAGATGAACCGTCCATCTCGATCAAACATATAGAAGTGGTCAGGCGAGGCTGAGAGGATAGTATCCATTGTCTGCACCTGCTGCTCCAGATTCTCTTGAAGGCATTGCAGTTCCTGCTTGCTCTCAGTTACATCAGCTTGCCGTTGACGAAGCCGCGATGCGATTTGTGAGCCGATGATGAGTGCTGAGAGTGCTAGGACAATACAAAGCACGAGTTCGCTCCAACCCAAGTTCAGTGATAAGCTGCTAAGCATCGCTAGGGCCATAAATAATATCGCTATACTGCCAAGTGATACCCTTATTATTTATTTTGAGTTTCGTGGGGGCAGATATATGACGACATCGTATGCAACCTCTTCTGCCAGAGCCGAGATGAGCGAACTCCGGCGTCTGAAAACCTTACTGCCACCAGAATTGCAGAGCTGGGTCATGGTGGAAGGAACCACCGAGGTCAATCCACCTCTGCTCCGCACTGAAGAGATTGGCAGAGATGAGGTTGAGATTCAAATTGACCTGGTGAAATGGGAGCAGCTAGCCCTTGACCAACGTAACTTGCTGTTTTGGCACGAAGTCGCCCGGATTCAAAATGATACCATCCCCAAAGAGGGATGGGAAATGGCAGCCCTAGCCATTGGTTTAGGCGGTGCTGTGGGCGAACTCTGGGTGCAAGATGGCTTGTTACTGTTGTTGGCTTTGGTGCTATGTGGCGTCTCAGGCTACCGGCTTTATCAGAAAAACAATGGGGAGAAAAATTTATTGGCAGCAACAGAAGCCGATGAAAAAGCGATCGCTCTTGCCACTCGCTTTGGCTACACCCTACCCAATGCCTACAAGAGCCTCGGCAGTGCTTTAAAAACTTTGATTGAAATAACTCCTGGTCGGCGTCAACGGCTCAAATACGAAGCACGGCTATCTGCTCTTAAAAAGAGTGCTGCCAAAGCCAAAGCCAAAGTTAAAGGCGCACGGGAAACCACACTTTAAATCAAACCGAAGGGACTTCCAAATAAAAAAATGTCCAGCGCTCTAGCTGCCAAGTTTGAGTTAGTGAGATATCTTGGATAATTTATTTCCTGGAAGTCCCCTATCATAACTCTATTTTATATGTGCGTATCAATCAGCCGGTGAAGGCTTCCGCCGCTTGAGCCAGAAACCTCCTAAGCCCAGTAGGATTAGCCCAGCTGTTGAAGCTGGCTCTGGCACTTTTTCTGGCGGTACAAATCCTGCTAGTTCGGCACTACTGGCTTTGAATGAGTAGAGGTAGGTAGGAATTAAAGTCGAGCCTGCTGAACAACCTTGATCAATCGGTACCTGAGTGCCATTGGTGCAGACATCAAACTGAGTTCCGCTACCCGTTTGCGTGACGCTGAAGTCGTTATCTGTGCCCAATATAGCGCTACGCGCATACGTTAGGACAATTTCTAAAGGCAGCATCCACACATTCTCTGAAAGCTGGCATTATCAATAATAATAATGTCTCCCGGTTCTAGCTGGGGAAGCAAACAATTCTTTAACCAAGTTTCAAATAAATCTTTATTACATGAGCCTTCAAAGGTTAGAGGAGCCAGTAATTGACCTTCTTTTAATGCTGATAGCCAACTGACTCTTTCTCTTTTTTTACCGGACTTGAGAGCATAACACCTTTTCCCTAAAGGGCTGTATCCATACGGATAATCCTCTCGATTATCTCGCTCCGGCTTCATCTACATAAACTTTTTTCCGACTTTCTATTAGCTCTAGTTTTTGAAGAAATTCTCGTCTTTTTTCTTCATCTCTTTCCCTGTATCCATAAGTTTTTTTTTTCGAGTTATACCCAGTTTCCGGCAAGCATAACTAATATTCTGTTGTGTCGCCTTATCCCCCCATAATTGGGCCATTTGTTTTTGGGTTTTCTCACTATTTTCTTTCACAAATTCTCGAAATTTTTCTAGCTCCTGAATTTTCGGTCGAGTTCCTACTCCTACAGGTTGGCTGGCCTGATAGTCTCCTGTTTCTCTTTCTTTTTTCAGCCATAAATCTAATGTGTTGCGACTAATTTTAAAAAAACGACTTACCTCTATTTTCTTTTCTCCTCTTTTAACTGCTGCAACGGCTTTGGAGCGTAAATCGTAACTATAAGGTGCAGGCATAACTATTTTCCGCTACCCGTGATTTTACTGTATTTTATCATACTGTTGTCCTAATTATAGCGCGTAGCGCTATATCCCTCTTCTGTCACTCTCCGGTTTTTCGTCTGATTAGTAATTCCCAAAGACAAGGTATGCTGAGTGATGCGGGGGTTAGCGATCGCTTTTTTGCCAATGCGAGCATCTTCACGAATTTTTACTCAGAAAAAATTACGCGATCACTTGCTCTGTCTACGCTCTAGGATTCAAAAAACGCAAGGCTTTTCGGAGAGTGACAGAAGAGGGATATTAGCCGCTACCACCATTGAGGGGAACTAGATCCGTACTATTACCTGCAATCGTAATAGTGTTTACTAAATCAATGGCGTAAGCAGAAGTTGCACTTCCCGCGAGATTCAGGATCGATACCACGAGGGAACAACTTAATGCCGGAAGCCAATGCCTTACTCCAATCATGTCTGAGTCTCAGAAATTTTACTATCTCAGCATCAGACGTTTGCATTAAGGGTAGTTTAACGAGAATCTAGAGGGCAATTTTTTACACCGTAACTTCATAAAATTACCTGTTACCTTTATGAAATCTTCATAAAAGTGAAGGCATTTGCTGGTTATTGTCAGAAAAAGTTGGCAATTGCCATAACCTCTTAAAGTTGGTTGATCATTTTATGAGTTTGGGGTACAACACGTACATGCTTGAGCGATCGCTTCATCAACGCCTGCCACGCCAAAACCTGTCCTGGGGAAGGGGCAAGCACGGGAGTAAGATGATGGGGCGTCTCTAGGGGCGTCACTGGCTGGAGAAATACCGGGATGGCAGGGCTAACGGCTGCCACTAACTCAGCTGCCTGTTCTAACTCCGTTGGCTCAGTCTGGTTGGATATAATTAACTTGACAAACACATCAACTTGTGAGTAAAAACAAAGCTGGAGAAATTCGGCGTGCGCCTGCCACCTGTCTTCCCCACTAACACTCTTGAGCTTGATATCCATACCCACCGAGTCCAAGTAGGGTAAAACCATTGCTAGCTGTTCAGGACGATGACCGCCAGTTTCTAGGTAAAGCGGCAATCCCGTTGACTGCCGTAGCTGGGGGAGAAACTCCACGAGAAACGAAGCATGAAGCAGTGGTTCACCACCAGTCAGGCTAATGCTATCGTGTAAACCTGGTTGATTTTGTCTGTCAACCCACTTGAGTAGGATGCTTCCAGGCACCGGATTAGGGTAAGTTTCAAAGTCACGCTGTCCCGGCGTCTGCTCAATGCGACACAGGCTTGGGACTCCCCAAGTATGGGCACTGTCGCAGAAATGGCAGCGTAGATCACACAGGGCAAAGCGGATAAACAGCTGACGGGTGCCGACGTTTAACCCTTCGCCTTGAATTGCGGAAAAAACTTCGATGACCCGCGCGGTAAGTTGAGTTGGTGATGACATTTTATGATTGAGGATTATTTTGACCCAATTTTTGGCGAAGTTGACAGTTGTAAGACAATATAAATAGCCAGAAAAATAGATTACAACTGAATACCAGGTTTTTATGGTTAACACAGTTCCCGAAGCAGATTGTAAGGTGATGTTCTTAAAAGATACTCCTGTGATGCAGCTACCTGTTCGTTTGAGTGTGCTTGAAGCTGTGGCATTTAAAGAAACCTGTCAGCAGATTCTGCAAAAAAGTTCTATTCCGGAACAAATCATCTTCGATTGCAGTCAGACTACCTTTATTGACAGCTGTGGTATCGGGGCACTAGTTAGTAGTCACAAAAGCGCTAGAGAAAAAGGAGTTGAACTAGTACTTAGGGGGGTGCCTCCTCAGGTGATGGCAGTGTTGCAAATGACGGCACTAGACCAGATTTTGACGCTTGAGCCACTGGATGAACCCAAACCGCAAGCACCGCCACCGACGACTCACCCTTCTGTACGCTCTTGGGTGAAACGATTACTAGATATTCTGGGGGGGCTGGTAGGTTTGGCAATTACTGCCATTGCGTTTATTCCCATTGCGATGGCGATTAAACTCGACAGTCCTGGTCCCATCTTCTTCGTTCAAACCCGCTGTGGTTGGATGGGCAAGCGGTTTCGGATTTGGAAATTCCGCTCGATGTGTGTTGATGCAGAAGAGCAAAAAGACCGTATCCAAAATCAAGCAGACGGTAAGGTCTTCAAGAATGAAAACGACCCCAGGATAACGCGGGTTGGTCGCTTTTTGCGGCGAAGTAGTCTGGATGAACTGCCTCAGTTCTGGAATGTAATTAAAGGTGAGATGAGCTTGGTAGGTACCAGACCGCCCACACCGAATGAAGTTGAAATCTATGAAGTACCGGAGTGGCAACGTTTAGATGTAAAACCGGGCATGACTGGTGAGTGGCAGGTGAATGGGCGAAATCAAATCCGTAAGTTTGAAGACATCATTAAACTGGATTTACGCTACCAGGAAAACTGGAGCTTGGTCTATGATCTGAAACTCATTATCCAAACCATCTTAGTAGTGTTTCGTAAAACTGGAATGTAATTAAATGCGAGATGAGGTTACGGGGCACCAGCCCCCCGACGCTCTTCTGAAGTCGAATACTACGAGGTACCGGAGTGGCAACGTTTAGATGTAAAACCGGGTAGGATTGGCAAGTGGCTGATAAAAGTGTTCAGATGAAAGTGATCTTAGCTCTCGCGGGACGTAGTCCGTGCCCAGTTGAAGACTGCCCCTTCTCAAGAAGGGGTATTAACTTTCTCCGACTCTTCAGGTTCCTCCCACTTTAAGAGCGGAGCATCTACCTGGGAGAAAGTGCGCTCTTCGTAGGGGAGCGGGGCCCAGTACTTCTTGCTACTCCCATCTGGGTACTCAGCACAAGGGCACTGAGTTTTGTGAAGGGGCGATCGCGAGTAGGCGATTTTCAAGACATCCATCCTTGAACTGGATTTACTCCTTTCCCACTAGAAGAATATCTAGGGTTGTGTTGGGGAGTAGGGAGTGGGGAATGGGGCAAGACTGGCCATAGATAATCTTACGATTGGAAGGGAGTATGCTACCAGGAAAATCAGAGTTGGGGGTATAACCTGAACCTGATTATCAAAACAATCTTGATTGTATTTACTAAAGATAGTGGCGATCGTTAAAAAACCTGGTACCCTTTTCGGTTGATGCACAATAAAAACCCACTATCAAAATATTTTTGGTTGTGTTTAGTAAAAATAGTGCCGCTGTTTAAAAAAGCATGGAACCCTTTTCGGTTCATGGACAATGAAAATCCACTCCAACAATCCCGTCTTCAGGTAAAGACGGACTTGCAAGCTTTAACAGAAGTTTTGCAGTGGTTTGAGCAATTCACTTCACCGTTACTGCCTAAGCAATTTTGTTGGCAGTGTCAACTCGCTTTGGTAGAAGGCTTCACGAATGCAGTTCGCCACGCTCATAAGGACTTACCCCAGACCACCCCAATTGAGCTTGAGTTAAAGGTGTTTGCTCACTGCGTGGAGATGCGGATTTGGGATCAGGGACAGCCCTTTGAGTTGGAAGCACAGCTCAACGAAGCCCTCCGCTGGTTGCCACCTGACTTACTAGAGCAAGAAGGAGGCAGAGGGCTGATTTTTATGCACCAGCTGACAGACGAGCTTTCTTACTCGCGCCTGTCTGACCAGCGGAATTGTTTGCTGATGCGAAAACAGCGCTAGATTTCAGCAACGGCACGTTCAATCAAGCGTCTCGCCAGGGTTTGAGTGCCGGTGTGTTCGTAATAGTTTGTAGACACATCAAGAAAAGCACCAAGATAGTCCAACTTGTCATCAGCAACCTCAATAAACCCTTGCAGGTTATTAGCCACTTTTTCTGGGGTCAAACCTTTAGAGGCAACAAAATTACTCATCCACCCCTTAACTGAATCAAAGCTTTGACCAATAAAGTTGAGCTTGCCAGCGGAATTGTTCCCAGGAATGGAGTCGTTGATCTGACTAAAGGTTTGATTTTTTTCTAAGTCTGAAGGACTTAGCCCTGAAAGGGTTGATTGCGCTTGCATGATAAAGTTAGGGCCGAGGGGAATTAGACCATCAAAACAAACCAGTGCTGCCATCCGCATCAGAGATTCGCCACTGTAGTCAGCTAAAGAAGCGACAAAGTCGCCAATGCTATCTCCAGGGATACCGTTAATTTGGCAGAAGGCAACCAACTCCACCACCAATTTCAAGCACAGATCAATAGTCTGTGCTTTGTCAGCTTTCGGTGTCATCTTGTCTAAGAAACCGAAAAAAGGAATTTTCTCGCTGACTTTGTTGGCTAAGGCAGCAGCACCAAGAGCATAATCAGTCTTGTCAACGGTTTGGTAAAGCCACATGGCGCGTTGGTATGCCTGGGAGCGGTCGTTGTACAGATAGACAGCGCGATCGCCTATTTGCTGAATTATCGCTTCGTCTGTTTCCCCAGTGACAGTGCGAATCGTATTTTCAAAACCAACCAAATTGTTCCACTGACCAGGAACGACAAAGTCGAGCGACTTCAGCGCCATAGTGGTTATATTGTTGGTTGGCAGCTCATCAACGAGTTGAAAAATTGCTTTACTCACGGGCAGGCTCCTATGTAAGTTTTGAGTTTTGAGTTTTGAGTTGGGTGGAATGGGCGAGTTCTTACCATAGCAGGAGTTTCAAGGACATTGAGTCTGTCCCGATGCCCTAGCCCCTATGTCCTAGCCCCTTATTTCCCTTTTCTACTTAAGTTGGGCGATACCACTGAGGTCAAATTTTTGTAACCAAGCTTCGCGATCGCTTGCTGTAAAAGAGGGGTCACGGGAAAGGACTTTCACCTGGTAGCGGTTGTTTACGAGGACGGCGGTTTGAGTTTTGCCAATTTCTAGCGCTGGATAACCAGCAATTTTTTTAGTGCTTTGCTGGAATTTCGCCGCCGCATCGGGAGTGCTTTTGGTATCAGAGATAGCCAGCATTGCCACATCCTTGCCTGCTTTTTTCAACTTTGCTTCGGCAAAACCTTTTTTCTCTTGGGTATAGACACGGTCGTAGCCGCTGCCACCTTCAGGGAAGAACTTATTGAAATTGGCTCCTTGTGTAGCATCCTTGACAACAGCCTGACCGCTTTTCTGTTGGCTGCTCTCTTGTTGTGCCTGCTCAAAACGAGAGGGAGGCTGCTGGGCACAGGAGGCTACCAGCAGTAGCAGGCTCAGGAGCAACGGAGCTAAAATTTTACGCAGACGGGGCATCATCGTCTTCTCCTTGATGATTGGGTTTCTCGTCCCCATTCTGCCTTACTGCTTGTCAATCGGGATCACCCCAAAGTCACAAGTAGTCTGGTTAACAAAAAGGTGTCTGACCTCAGACCTCATTGTCCGTTTTGTGGGTTGTCCTTAGACTTCTTGCATAAATGCCAAGAGCCAAGGTGATAAGTACTACAGCTAAATAGTAAAAAGTGACTTTTGTAACAGGTCTATTGCTGCAAGATTAAAAGTGTTATCACAATGTTATTTACATGAAGGAACTTGACAAATGCGATCGCCTTCTATAGTTCAAGAAAACTTTAAACAGTTTTCGTGGACATCAGGCGATTCTAGAGAGAGAATCCCAGTAATTCAGCAAGTTCACACTCAGCTGGCAACCTCAAGTTATGCGTATTCTAATTTATTCCTACAACTATGCTCCAGAGCCAATTGGGATCGCCCCGTTGATCACGGAACTGGCAGAAGGTTTGGTAAAAAGAGGGCACGAAGTGCGTGTGGTTACTGGTATGCCCAACTATCCTGAACGTCAGATTTATGAAGGATACCGGGGTAAGTTGTACCTCACCGAAAAAATGAATGGTGTTGCCGTTCAGCGGAGTTATGTCTGGATTCGCCCTGAACCGAGTTTGATCGACCGATTATTACTGGAGGTTACCTTTGTCCTTACTAGCTTTGTCCATGCTCTCAAAGGCAAGCACCCAGATGTCATTCTCCTAACCGCGCCACCCCTACCAGTTTCCGTCCCGGCGGCTCTTTTGGCATGGATACACCGCACTCCAGTCGTTTTAAATCTCCAGGACATTTTGCCAGAAGCCGCTGTTCACGTCGGTCTGCTGAAAAACCCAAAGCTAATTCGCCTTTTTGAAGTTTTGGAAAAGTTTGCTTACCGAACTGCTACCAAGATTACCGTGATCGCTGATGGTTTTGTTGATAACTTGCTCAACAAGGGTGTGCCCAAGGATAAAATCGAGTACATTCCCAACTGGGTTGATGTCAATTTCATCCGCCCTTTGCCCAAAGAAAACAACGAATTCCGCGCAACCCATCAACTCAGCGATAAATTTGTCGTACTCTACTCCGGCAACATTGCCCTCACTCAAGGATTAGAAACTGTCATCAGTGCGGCAGTTCACCTGCTTCACATTCCCGACATTGCGATTGTGATTGTGGGGGAAGAACACGCTTTGGAGCGATTGCAGCAGTACCGTGATACCTGTAAGGCAACTAACGTCACCCTACTGCCGTTGCAACGTCGCGCAAAACTCCCAGAAATGCTAGCAGCCGCAGATATAGGGTTGGTGGTACAAAAGAGCAACGTGATTTCCTTCAATATGCCTTCCAAAATTCCACTGCTGCTGGCAAGTGGTCGTGCGATCGTCGCCTCTGTGCCTGCCACTGGTACTGCTGCTAGAGCTATACAACAAAGTGGTAGTGGCATTATTATCCCTCCAGAAGATCCGGCTGCCCTAGCTGCTACAATCGAGGA
>CBDTXL010000072.1:0-18236 GCA_965364435.1 uncultured bacterium | reverse complement strand
GAAAGTCTCTCAAGGAGCTTGGGATTAAAATGTTGCTGAATCCTTTGCTCTCGTGGTCTGCACGATAACCACGATCAAGAAAGAACTCTCTACAAAAGCTGCATTAGGTTGTAACTAACTCAGGAGAGGCGCTACCATTGGAGACTGACTCAGTGGCAGCTTCGAGAGTGGCAGTTGAGGAAGCCGATGCCACCTCATCTAGGTTGAGCTTGAATACCCGATTGCGTTCCTTTTATTACTAGGAGCTTTCAGCTCATCGAACACCTGGTCAATCTGACGGCGAAGGTTTTCTATTTCGTCAAACGGTTGCCAACGCATGAGCATCATAGATTTTTCACCTCTACAACGATCTTGAGTTTGCAAATGTGAACAGAGTAGAGTTAACTGCCTTAAAAGCTAACAGTTCTATCCAACTGTAGATGCTGGTCTTTCACTGTTGCCGATAACGTAGTGCTAGAAGCACTGAGGGTGGTCAGGTTAGGAGCTTGATTAGTTATGTCCCCCGTAGAGCGTGGGGCACTCCTCTTACAAGCCCTAGCCTTTAGGTGTAGGTTCCTGACCTTGGTCAGTGATGTATTTAGCACTCTCAATTACTGAATGCTAACTTAGCCAAGGAGACCGGCCAACGGCAACTCCCCCTTTTGTGTAGTTTGCCGAACAGCAAGCTTTTCGGTTTTCCGTATTGCTGAGGTATTTACAGAATTAATGAATATTTTTTAAATTTCCTTCTAAATGCTGATTTTTATGCATTGAGAAGTAGTGAAAAATACTCTATGGATAGAGTTTTATCCTAGTTGCGACAGGAGGAACGTGTAATGCGGATTGCCCAAGTTGCCCCATTATGGGAGCGAGTCCCGCCCCCAGCTTATGGAGGCATTGAACTAGTTGTTGGTTTGCTCACAGATGAACTCGTTAGGCGTGGACATGAAGTGACGTTGTTTGCATCTGGGGATTCTATCAGTCTTGCGAAATTAGAGTCGGTTCACCCCCAAGCCCTGCGCCTAGATGCTACGGTCAAGGAATACGGCATCTATGAAATGCTGCAACTGAGTCGGGTTTACGAACGGGCGCAGGAGTTTGACATCATTCACTCTCACATGGGCTGTGCAGCTTTGCCTTACGCCAATTTTGTAAAAACGCCCACCGTCCATACGCTTCATGGCGTTTTTACGCCCGACAACGAGAAGCTGTTTATGCATGCCCAGCGTCAGCCCTTTGTGAGTATCTCTGACGCCCAACGAGAGCCTAGATTAAACCTCAACTGCGTGGCTACGGTATACAACGGCATTGACCCAAGCATCTACGAGTTTAATCCTGAGCCGCAAGACCCCCCATACTTAGCATTTCTAGGGCGACTGTCTCCAGAAAAAGGACCCCACTTGGCGATAGAAATTGCCAAACGTTCTGGCTGGCGTTTGAAGATGGCGGGTAAGGTGGATGTCGTTGATGTGGACTTTTTTGAGCGAGAAATTAAGCCCCATATTGACGGCAAACAAATTGAGTATTTGGGAGAGGCGAACCAGGAGCAAAAGAATGCGTTGATGGGAGGAGCAGTGGCAACCTTGTTTCCCATTACCTGGCGTGAACCCTTTGGATTGGTGATGACTGAATCTATGGCAACAGGGACGCCAGTCATTGCAATGGAGTTAGGTTCGACAGCAGAAGTGATTGTTCACGGGAAGACAGGCTTTTTGTGTCATAACGTTGACGAATTTGTAGAGGCAATTGATAAAGCTGCTCAGTTGAACCGCTACGAAGCGCGTGAGCATGTGCTGAAGCATTTCAGTGTGCAGCGAATGACTGATGGTTACGAAGCGGTTTATCAGCAAATCCTGGCGGAGCGTTTTTCACAAAACGGTCACTTCCGCGCTCTAGCGGGCGCACGATAGTCGCCGCACCTGAGGCGTTACTGGCAGCCAGCCAGTAGCCTCGGAAAGTTTCTCGTCTGTATCCTGCACATTCCGCATTTTCAACTGTCACATAACATAATTAGAATCTATCCGAAAAGTAGGTTTAAGAGATTTGGAACCACAGATGGACACAGATGTAGACGCGAAGCGGCTTGCCGAAGGCTACGCAGATGAATAGAGATACTTAGTCATTTTGAAAGGATTTTTCGGATAGGCTCTTAGTGTAGGCTCTTAGTGGGCAACCTGAGGGGCGAGTACACTCGGTTTGGTACTCGAATCAAGAGCGAGGACGAGATTCAAGTTGGAAAAAACAAGTATTTTAGCCACCGCCATCCTCATAACACCGCTCTGCTTAACAACGTCAGTGCAAGCCCTCAATCCAGCACATCTGGAGGAATTGCGGCAAACTGGAAGCTGTGTAGGGTGTGACCTTAGTGGTGCCCAATTGGCGGACGCACTCCTAAGCAATACTGATTTGAGAGGGGCAAATCTCACGGGTGCTAACCTCATCCGTGCTGACTTAAGGCGTGCTAATCTCAGCCGTGCCAACCTGGGTGGTGCTAGCTTGATTAATGCCAATCTTACTAGAACCAACTTGAGCAGCTCAAATCTAAATTTTGCTGCCTTAATTAAAGCCAATCTCACAGGTGCTAACCTTGCTGGTGCTGGACTGATTGTGGCAAAGCTACCGGGTGCTAACCTCAGGGGTGCCGATTTGAGGGAAGCTGATCTCCGGGCTGCTGATTTGAGCAACGCAAATCTCAACTCAGCTGACTTGAGAGGGGCTAACTTGAGAGGGGCTGACCTGGGAAATGCAATACTGAAAGACACCAGGCTCAGTAGTGTAGTGATGCCTGATGGAACTTTCTATCCGTAGTAAGATGCTCACTCAAGACTACTCATGGCGCAGTATGGTATTGTATCATCCGCAACTAAGCGCAAATTTGTCAAAGAAAAGTAATGTCCCGCTATTTACCTCGGTTACTGCCTTTTCTCTGTGGTTTTGTTGCACTAATAGGTGTTTTTTACGGTAGCGATCGCGCAGAGGCCGCTGAATCGGTGGTGCTGAAGTACCTTTTTTTGCGGGAAACGGTGTCGGTGCCTGAACTAACAACCTTTGCCCAAACGGGTGAACTTTCAACTTCGCTCAAAGCTTATCTCAAACTGGCCGGTAGAGATCCAGCACAGTTGCGCCGCGCTCTGACGCAAGAGGTCAAAGCCAACGGAAATTTTCTCTATGGGATACTTAATAACCCTGTTGGGGAAGCGATGCTCGATCAAGTCAGCGAGGTGGTTCATACTCCCACTAATCGAGCCAATAGGGAATCTTTACGGAGTGCCCTTGTCAGCTCCGCGCTTCCCGACGGGAAAGTTACGCTAATTGAAACATTGGAAAACTACCCAACCCATGAAGTTCATGTCGAGGGCGATCGCATTGCTGAGTTTGTTGATAACATGAGGCGAGTGTTCGGGCGTCTGCCAAATATCAGACTTTGACCCAAGCTAACCCGACCCACCCATCCTCTAGTAAGCCAGAGTCTCTAAGGTTTCGCGGAGATACCGACGCACTCGGCGATCAAGGCTATAATCCTCAAGTTGGTCACCGACTGGATGTTCCATCTGCCAACGCTGAAATCCTGAACTGGCAGCGATCGCTTGTTTGAGGCTGTCCCAGGTTTGGCTGTCTTGAGAGAATTGGCTAGATTCGGAAGTAGCTGAACTTGCCATATCTATTTTAAAGAAATCTACACAATAATAGTCGAGTAGCGCTTATTACCTGCACTTTTAGCTTTACTTGTAGAATACCCCAACTAGTTTCTTCAAACTGTACCTTCAGCAACATCTCAGTGCTAACTTTCCGAGATGTGAGCTGGACTCTCGCACCTTCTATCTTAAAAATAGGGAGTAGAGGGAGTGATTTTCATAGCTGAAAGTTGTGCGCTCTAGCGCATGGGGTCTAATCAGAAGACAACTGCGAAGATGATGTCGCTGAAGCGGTTGACTCTGTTACTGCTAATGGCAAAATTTGATTGACCCGCACGCCCGGTATCGTAAAATCCTGCGGCATTTTTTCTACCGGATAGGGTTCGGTAGCGGCAAACTCGGACTCGCTGGTAAGGAGAACTTGTGCGACACTCAGCGGTACTTGTAAGAACAAATTGCTTACAAGAAACGCCAATCCAGCCCACAGCAGTCCAACAATGCGCCATCTTGGTGCCAAGGGAGCAACCGTTGCTGCTACTGGTGCCACTCGATAGATTTGCCACACAACCCAAAGCATGAAGACAGAGGCGGCAATTGTCACCACCGAGTTAGTCTTGGTTTTAAACAAGCTCAAGAGGCGTCGCTGCTCTTGAGTCAGCTGCTCTGGCTTCATCGCCAAGATCAGGATGCTGAAAATGTCGAAGGGACGAGTCAATTGCATCCAAAGCACCGGCAAGATTCCGACAGCTGCTAGCAATAGTAGCTCTAGCCAGACTGGTAATATTGGGTCATCTACTGCCAGTCCCAGCCAGACAAGTTCCAACGCTAAGGGTAATGCCGCAATACCGGCAAGATGAATCCACAAGAAAGGTTCAGTCCAAAAGGAGCGCATAAATTAGGGGATAGAGGCTAGGGGCTAGGGGTTAGAGAAGAAGGGCTGAGGATAGAGGCTAGTTTGATGGAGGAATTAGGTTAGAAGTGGTTGCTACTTCCTATTCCCTTTTTCCTCGCTAGCCTCTATCGCCCAGTCCCCAATTCCTAACTGGCTGACAGAGTCCGTCGCTTAGTCGCCATCTTGAAGGTTTCGATGATATCGCCTTCGGCCCAATCATTGAACTTATCGACACCGATACCACACTCGAAGCCAGCGTTTACTTCCTTGGCATCTTCCTTCATCCGCTTGAGGGAATCAAGGTTACCTTCGTAGACAACTTTGCCACCGCGCCGTACTCGGATGTTGCAATTGCGAATTGCTTTGCCCGACAGCACATAGCAACCGGCGACAGCACCGCGACCGACTGGGAAGACAGCTCGAACTTCGACTTGACCCAGGGGTTCTTCTACCTGCTCTGGTTCTAGCAGCCCTTCCATTGCGCCTTGAATATCATCCAGGAGCTTGTAGATGATATTGTATTCGCGTACATCGACCCCTTCCCGGTCAGCCGCTTGTCGAGCGCTATGAGCCAAGGTGGTATTGAAGCCAATAATCACAGCACCACTAGCAGCGGCTAAGTCAACATCCGTCTCAGTTATTTCACCGGCAGCGCCGAGCAGGACTCGGACTTGTACCTCATTCTGCGGCAGCTGTTTGAGGGAGCCAAGAATGGCTTCCACTGAGCCTTGAACATCTCCTTTCAAAATCAAGTTGAGTTCTTTGAGTTCACCTTCTTGAGCCTGGGCTGACAGGCTATTGAGGGTGACTCGGCGTGACGCCATCACCTGTTGCAGGCGAGAGAGGCGTTGTTCATCAGTCCTGTCACTAGCAACAGCGCGGGCTTCTTTTTCGCTTTCAAAGACTTCAAACTCATCACCGGCAGCCGGGACATCGCTCAAGCCCAGCAATTCCACAGCAAAGGAGGGACCTGCGGCTTCAACTTTAGCCCCACGGTCATCGATCATCGCTCGCACCTTACCAAAGACTGACCCAGCGACGAGGCTATCGCCAACGCGAAGGGTGCCGTTTTGCACCAAGAGACTGGCAATCGGTCCCCTGGCTTTATCCAAGTTGGCTTCGATGACTGTACCTTTTGCTAGTCGCTCTGGGTTGGCGGATAGTTCTTCGATCTCTGCCCTCAAAAGAATCATCTCCAGGAGCGTATCCAGGTTTTCTCCTTGGATAGCGCTCACAGGAACCATAATTGTGTCGCCGCCCCACTCTTCTGGCACCAAACCGTATTCAGTTAATTCCTGTTTAACTCGGTCAGGCTGCGCTTCTGGTTTGTCAACTTTGTTGATGGCAACGACGATGGGCACTTCAGCCGCTTTGGCGTGGCTGATGGCTTCAACCGTCTGAGGTCGAACACCATCATCAGCGGCAACCACTAGAACGGCGATGTCAGTGACTCGTGCTCCTCTCGCCCGCATGGCAGTGAAGGCTTCGTGGCCGGGGGTGTCGAGGAAGACAACCTGCTGCATCTGGCCTTCATGCTCAACATCCACATGGTAAGCACCAATGTGCTGGGTGATCCCACCGGCTTCGCCTTGCGCCACTTTGGTAGAGCGGATGGCATCGAGCAGGGTTGTCTTTCCGTGATCGACGTGACCCATAATCGTGACGACTGGTGGACGACGTTGGAGGTTTTCCAGGTCGTTAGCATCAAGCATCTCTGTAACTTTTATTGCCTCGGATGCTTCCTCTGCCGTCTCGATTTCCACCCCCAGTTCCTCAGCCACCATGCTGGCAGTAGGGATATCCAGGGTTTGGGTGATACTCACAGCCATTCCTTTGAAGAATAGCTTCCTGATAATGTCAGTTTCAGGAACAACCAAAGCATCTGCCAGTTCTCTGATCGTCACAGAGCCGGTCAAAACGATTTTTTCTGGGCGTTCAGGCCCAACTTTCTTGTCACGACGCCGATCGCGACTATCCGACTTGCTGCTACTGCGATCGCTGCCTTTGGCTGTGGGCTTTCTCCTCTGATTGATACTGGGCGCTCCAACCGACGCCGATACCAGCTGTCCTGGAAATGACTTCGGTTTGGGAGGACGAGCCACTGATGCGCTAACTACGACTGGAGAATCGAGACCGTTCAGGTCAGCCTCAAAATCTTCGTCCTCATCTTCAAACAAGTCAGGCCGCCGCTTGAGTTTTCCAGCTTTCCCAGCCTTGGAAGCGCCTTCTTCTTCTCCGTTTTCTTCCTCCCACTCTTTCTTCTTAACAAGTCGGGGAGCAGTCGGTCGCCTTAGCCTCAGCTCCAGCATCTCTGGAGTCTCAAGCAGAGTGTCTTCTGCTTCGAGCGAGTCATCAGCGCCTTGAATGCCTCCTCTGGAACCCGTTGCCGCCACCTCAGAATTTTGTCCATCACGAACGGGTCGGACTATTCTTTGGGGTCGCTGAAGTTCAGGAACCGATGGTCTTGGTGGTCTAGATGGGCTACGGTTCGTCTCTTTTGAGGATTCCGAGGCCGTTGACTGTTGATTTGTACTACCTGGCTTAGCTGGCGCTGGGGGGCCACTGGGATCTGAGACAGGAGAATCCTGTCGATTTCGTCTCAAAACTGGTCGCTCAACCTGAGTAAGCTGAGGTTTTGCTCGCGCGGGTCTTACAGGCGCTTGGGCGAGTTCCACTTGAGTGAGTTGTGGTTTTTCTTCAACCTCAGGGAAGCTGACCACTTCCTGTGAAACCTGCGGTTCAGACGTATCTACTGGGCTAGGCTTAGCCTCCTCCTGACTAACCCGCGTCGGTCGATTAGGATTTATCGACTGACGCGGTGATGGAATCGGGGGCTTGACGGGGGGTTGAGGAGGGTTCGCCAGTTGAGGACCTCCCTGTTGAGCGCTAGAACCGGGACGAGACTTCGGCTTACGAATCTCCAATATTTGCTGCTTACGCTGAACATCGGGACGTCCAATCAATTTAGTAGATGGCGACCCAGAGCCTCCTTCAGTTGATGCGGCGCTGTCACGACTTCTTACAGCCACTGGGCGGTCAGAATATTTTTCTGCTGCCATGCGAATACGCTCCACCTCCGATTCTGTGATCGTGCTACTGTGACTTTTTACCGCAATATTGAGTCCTTCACAGATACTCAAAATGTCCTTATTGTCCAAGTTCAATTCCCGTGATAATTCGTAAATTCTGACTTTGCCGTTGTTCATCCACTATATTCCCCGTCGTACCTACCAGTTTTACACCATAACTACATGCTCGAATGACCACTTGCTCATTTGCTTTGTCCCCCATGGGTGAAATCTTGAACCGTTGTGAATGGGTTTCTAAATAATCAACAATCAAGGCTTGAGAATAGCCTATTTACAGTAGGCCAGTTTGATATCCTGCAAAAACTCAGACCCTTTTTTTTCTAATCTTGCACAAATCTTAAAAAAACTGGGACGGTTTTAGTGCCCTGTTAGTTTCAGCTTCGCTTTTAAGGGTAGCTTGCTTATTCAGGTTGAGACTCACTCACCTCCAAGACAGAAAACCACAAAAAACCAATCACTCCCTTCTATCCTAACGATTGCTTAGGTTCAGCGAAAGCATTTGACACCTATATTGCTATAATTCCCCTTCGACTTTCCGATCGGCTGCTGCTGGCATGGCCGCTAAACGCTGCCACAAAGTTTCGTACAGATGCTCTGGCACTGATGTATGAAGCGATCGCCCTAGTCGGTTTTTCTTTTGAGCCGCCGCCAGACAACTCGCTTGAGGACACAGGTAGGCAGAACGACCCATCCCCTGGTCTAATTGTACCTGTCGCGATGGATAGACTCGGACAACGCGCCAAAATGCCTGTTTCGGTGCCACTTGGCGGCAGCTCAGACAACGTCGATAGTTGGGTTCCATGTTGGTTGCCGGTTGGAAGGTTAGAAGGTTGAAGGTTGAAGGCGCGGGGTCATTTCCCTAAGAGAGCGAAGGTTTTTAACTTACCGAACCCTTGCTAACGTTCAACTTGCTTGCTCAAGCCAACTGAAGCTCTCTTCCAAAGCATCTTCCTACTCTTCTTCTTCTATGCTCTCTACTCCTGGCACAGAATCGACCAGGTTCAGTGTTTCTACCGCTTCTTCCTCATACTCTTCTTCCTCTTGTTCCTCTTCGACCTCAGCCAAAGTCGCTTGCAACGCCTCTATTTTGCGATGTTCTGCTTCGTAGTCATACTTTGCAACATCTTTAATGTCAATTTTCCAGCCAGTGAGTCGGGCGGCGAGGCGGACATTCTGCCCCTCTTTGCCAATTGCCAAACTTAGCTGGTCTTCCGCGACTAAAACGTGAGCCTGACGCCCCTCTGGATTCACCAGTAAGACTTGATCAACTCGCGCTGGGCTGAGAGCGTTGGCAATATAGGTGGATGGGTCAGGCGACCAGCGAATCACGTCGATTTTTTCACCGCGTAATTCATTCACCACCACTTGAATGCGTGATCCCCGCGCTCCAATACAAGCCCCAACTGGGTCCACATCTCTCTCTAGGGTATCAACTGCAATTTTAGTTCGGGGACCAACATGACGAGACGGTGGATTAGCTTCCCGTGCCACTGCGACAATCCGCACCACTTCGTCTTCAATTTCTGGCACTTCGTTGGCAAATAGGTAGACCACCAAACCAGCCGAGGCTCTGGAAACCACTAGCTGAGGCCCCCGATGAGGACCTTCGCGAACCTTTTTGAGATAAACCTTAAACGTGGTGTTGATGCGATAGTTGTCATTGGGTAGCTGTTCCCGCTTGGGCAGTTCGGCTTCTACCTCTGGATGACCAAAACCACTGCTGAGAGCCATAATCACAGACTGCCGTTCAAACCGCAGCGCTCTTGCTTGGAGAACTGTGCCTTCTAGCTCTTCAAACTCCTCCTGAATCAGCTTGCGCTGCTGATCCCGCAGTTTTTGCGATAGCACCTGTTTAGTTTGAATCGCTGCCATCCGACCAAACTCCCCTTGGTCTGGCGTTACATCTAAAACTACGGAGTCACCTAGTTGCGCCTCAGAGGCAACTTCCTGGACTTCTTTGAGGGAAATGTGATGGTCGGTGTTGCCGACTTCTTCAACAATGGTTTTGGTAGACAGAACGCGGAAGCCTTCTTCTTCGACATCAAGATCGACTTCAAAGTTATCGAAGTAGTCTTCTTCAAAATGAAAGCGATCGAGCCGTTGAGCCCGACGATAGCGCTCATACCCCTTCAGCAGCGCTTCTCGTAATGCCTGTTGAACGGCAGACTTAGGTAGGTTGTGGCTTTGACTGATTTCTTCGATCATCTTTTTCAGTCCAGGTAGAGCAACTATAGACATAAGCAAATCTCCGTAATGATGAATGCATGAAAATTGAAAGGTTTGTGTAAGGGTTGAAGGTTGACAAGTTGGCAAGTTGGAAGGTTCAAGGTTGGGAAGTTAAAGGTTGAAAGTTATAACCTGTAACCTGTAACCTTGTAACCTTCTCGCCCTGTAACCTTCAACCCAAATTCAACCCAAATTCAACCCAAATCGTCCAGCTGCACCCTGGTCACCAGGTCAAGGGGTATAGCGATCGCACGACCTTTTTGGTTGAGGTAAACTCCGGTATCATCCCGGCGAATCAACTTGCCCCGCCACTCTGTGTGTCCCTCGTAAGGTTCAGAGCTCTTGACAATCACAGAAAATCCTTTGAAGGAAATGAACTCTCGGTCTGTGGTCAGCTGACGCGAGATTCCAGGACTAGAAATTTCCAAAACGTAGGCGTCTGGAATGACATCCATCGCATCTAACTTTTCTTCCAGAGCCCGACTCATCCGTTCACAGTCATCCAAACTCGTGTCACCGACGCAGTTACGGATATCCACACGCAGCACTGGTGGGCGTCTGTTGGTGTGAAAAACCGCACCTACTACCTCCAATCCCAGGTTTTCGGCGACTGGTGTTGCCAAATCTATCAGTTGTGGAATCAGCGGATGAGTCATTAAAGAACTCCAACAAAAAAAGTGGGTTAAACCCACTTCCAGGTAAAATTTCTTCCAAGAAGCCTAGCGACGGATAGAGTTCCGTCCGTTTCTATAGTTCGAGTTTAGCGCAATCAGCTCTATCTGTGAGCAAGGTTCTTGGGTCGCCATGCCCTACCTTTGCCTATGGGGATAGGCGATCGCACTTTCAACAGAGCTACGGCTGAGCAATTTGACGGATTGCCCTTGTTTGTTCTAAAACCGCCTCTAAGTCTTCTTCAGACAAGCGCTCCACGTAATTGATTTTGATTTCCTCTAACAAATCCGTGAGTAAGACCTGAATTTTCTGTAAAGTCTGCTTTCCCTGGATTTCCGATCCTAACGCTTCGCTGAGGTGTTCGATCAGGCGTCGAAATAGTTCGTCCCCGACTGGATCGGGTTCCATCGCACTGTTGAGACCGTCGTAGAGAGCTTGGGAGATTTCTTTCACCAGTCGCCCAGTCAGCTCATGTTGTAATTGTTCCATTCCTGGTACTTTTTGAAGTCCCTGGAAAGCTGGGGACTGGTTAAGAACCTTTTCCAGGTGGTGTTGCAGCAATGCTTCTATGTCGGGTCGGATTTTGGGGAGAATCTGATAAACCGTCAGCTGCATCATCAGGGTAGTGAGCGCTGCTACTTCATCGGTGTTATTGAGGTCGATGTAGGGGCGAACTTCACGTTGCGACAGCCACTTGGCGAGGTCCCCCTCGCGAATCGAGCTTTGAATCTGGTTGATTACTCGAATCACCACCACTTCTGTCAAGTCTTCAGCGATGCTGGCAACAAACCCTTGACTGATTTGCTTTTGGATGCGATCAAGATTTAACAACTCAGCCTGGTTTAAGCGAATCGTTACGGGGATGATGCGTAGCCAGCGAAACACTGGCAGCAGCAGAAAGATGTCATACCACCGCCACAGCATGGCATCTAGCCAGCTGATACCAGTTCGACGACGACTGATCACCCAGGTACGCGCCAGAAACTCTAGACCAAACAGGACAAAAAATGGGAAGTCAATCAGCCCAAAACGGTCTATGAATTCGCCATTTTCCCCAATCGGACGGTAGTAGTTGATTTCAAAGAGAGGTCGAATCTCACGGTTGAAAAAACCCAGTCCTTGGTCTAAATCCTTTGTAGCTAAGTAGTCTTGGCTCCAGAACGTTCTAAATGACTCTTTGGCGGAAGCATCTTTACTGTTAAATACATGCTCACGCATCCGATTTTTAATTTTTTCCAGGGTGCCTGTCTTATTAGCAACCTGAAAGGGATTAGTATCAACTATTTCTGTGCTACGACGACGTAGATCCTGGAGGATTACTTCTACCTGTGGCGATCGCACTCCTTGCCGCCCTGTCTCCTTAATCCGCCTTTTCAGCTCATCCACTCTTTGTAAATACTGCTGTGTATCGCGGTAGGGTTCAATGCCCTTAATTGGGTCATACCATTTAGTAATTGGCGGACGAGGAATCTCCAGGGTAAAGCCAGGAACCTTTATTGGCCCTAGGGTAAAGCCAAGAACCTTTACTTTGCCCTGTAGCCAGAAATCCCGCAGGGGAATGTAGCTCAAGTCAAACAGCACCAAGAGCAGATTTAGCAAAGCCAAACTCGCCATCACTCGTTCAAACCAAAGGTTCCGGCGGGCTTGACTTTTGCTTGGGGTCAGTTTTTGCAAGGATGACATGGTTGAGTGGTTAGAGATTATTCATCCCACAGTATCGAAGTATAGACGCCATTTTGCATCTAAAAAATATTGAGAAACCCTACAAAAATGCACATTTCAGCTTAAACTGTACCTGTTTAAATTGTTAGCTGGCTCAATCATTAGTGTGAAGAGTGTAAATTATGTGGAATCGATATGTCATGCCGATCACGGCGATTAGCATCGGTTTAGCAGCAAGTTTGGTCAGTTACGAATTCGCTTACGCAGGTCGCAGCCGCAACTATACACCAAGAGAGCTGCGCTCCGTCTTGCGTGGCTTTGGATACAACGTCACTTTGGGAGATACCCTGACGGATCAGGCAACTATAGCCGCAATCCGCCAGTTTCAGCAAGGATATAGGATACAGGTTGATGGTACAGCTGGTTCGCAAACCCAGGATCTGGCAGCGACTCTGGTGCAAATTCTTCAAGCTAACCTGAACCTTGTTCTTAAGCCCAGTCCCGCCTTACCCCGCACCCAGTTTTATGGACCCTTAACTGAAGCAGCTGTAAGGCGGTATCAGCAGCAAGCTGGTTTGCCAGTGACGGGAATTGCTACCCTTCAAGTCCGTCAGCGACTTGACGGGGACGCTGAAAGAATCCTCAACAATCAATCTCCTGCTCCGTCAGTGGTACCAACACCAGAGGCGGCACCATCTCCGTCACCATCCCCCTCACCACAGATGATGACACCAGCCCCGTCACCATCCCCCTCACCACAGATGATGACACCATCTCCGTCACCATCCCCCTCACCACAGATGATGACACCATCCCCGTCACCATCCCCCTCACCACAGATGACACCATTCCGACCACCAAACGCACCACCACGACGAGTACTACCAGGTGGTCCACGCTAAAGTCTCAGCCATTAGCGCCATCTTTCCTTTACTGCTTAGCTTGCTCCGGTAACGGTCTTCCCTTTGGCTCTGGTAAAGCCGGACGAGGTTCGTAGGGCATGGGGATATACTGCACAGAAGGACGCCCCCCTTGGGGTTGTGGGTATAACTCCATGAGATTGTAGATGGCTGGCGGCAGACCAACAGTTATTGGCAAACCCAGTCCTGTCGCCTCCTCAACGGTGATGGGATAGTCGTGGGTGACTTGTCCTGTGGTCAGGAATTCAATAATTTTTTCAATGTTTTCTGGGTCAATCTTCTGTTTAGGCACATCGTCTTTTAAAAGCGTCCGCACAAACCGCTGCACCTGAGCAATTGCTTTACGTGACAGGTCTGCCATGAGCAGAGTTTGGTCGTCAATTTTATCAATTGGCTTCTGTTCAACGACTTTGAGGACACTTGCTGCTGCCATATTGCCCAGTTGGGGATCGACGGGTCCCAAAACGGCGTTGGCATCCATAACAATTTCATCTGCTGCTAGAGCTAGCATTGTGCCGCCGCTCATGGCATAGTGAGGCACAAATACCGTAACTTTGGCTTGGTGGCGAATCAGCGCCCTGGCAATCTGTTCTGTGGCGAGAACCAGTCCCCCCGGTGTATGCAAAATCAAATCGATGGGCTGATCTGGAGGCGTCAAGCGAATTGCTCGCAACACTTGTTCTGAGTCTTCAATCGAAATGTAGCGAGAAATGGGAATTCCCAGCAAGCTAATCGACTCTTGTCGATGAATTAGTAAAATTAATCGGCTTCGGCGCTGCTGTTCAAATGCTCGTAAGCTTTGAACTCGGCGGATTTCCATCTGGCGTTTTTGCCACCAAGGCTGGATTGACGAGAAAACCAGAAAAATCCAGAATAGGTCAAAAAAATTAAAATTCATCGCTTTGACACCCAAAAGGCACTGACGGGTTTCCTACTGGTACCACTAGCAACGAACCCCTGACATCGTGCTTGGGTTGTAGTTACGCCAATTTGCTGTGTAATTGCAACAATAAGGGCACTACATTGTCGTGCCCCTACTCTACAAAGATCGGTGGTCATGCTACCACTTCTGTTGGCTCGTTTCTCATCTTCAGGCTGGCGTGATCGCTTTTTTTCCACTCCTCTATCTACAGCTTGAGCTTGAAGAATCTGCGATCGCGTAAATCCCTAAGTTAGGATCGCATCAACTTGTCGCAGTGCCAAGTAGAGCAGATATGCCGAGAAATTGTTTGCGGATTAATCATGAGGGAGATTCGATTCAACTTTCCTGGCAACGCGGACAATTCTTACCTCGCCCTGCACCATCGGTAACGTTTACCCATCCCTTTGACGAGCAAGCTTTAGCTGACTTGCGCTGGTATCTGGAAGAGTATTTGCGCTTTCCCTATGGGATTTTTCCAGATAATGCGGCAAAGATTGAGCAAAAGTTTCAAGACTGGGGAGAGCAGTTATTTGATTTAGTATTTCGCAGTAGCGAGCAAGCGCGGCAATTTTTTCAGGCGGCGACTTACGACGGGCTGAATCAGTGCGAACTCGTGATTACTTCCGATAGTCCAGAGGTACTGAATTTACCTTGGGAGTTATTGTACTCGCCGAGCGATCGCCAATTTCTCGCACCGTCTTTGGCAGGGATGTCTCGCAGTCTCAGCGAGTACGCTGTCCGGGCAGAAATGGGCGATTTACCCCAGGATAAGCTGAATATTTTGCTGGTCATTGCCCGTCCTTATGGCGAAAAAGATATTGCTCTGAGAACGATTGCCCGTCCGTTGCTGGAAGCTATATCAAATATTCGCCAAAAAGTCAACCTCAAAGTCTTGCGTCCACCCAGCTTTGAGCAGTTTGAGCGGGAACTGAATGCCCATCGCGGGTTTTATCACATTGTTCATTTTGATGGACATGGGGATTTTGACGCTAACAGCATGGGATTTCAGCATCAACTCGGTGGTTCACCCCCCCTAGCCCCCCCTTATAAAGGGGGGGGACAAGAAGGAAGTTCTGCTCCCCCCTTATCCAGGATGCAAGAGGAAAATCTTGCTCCCCCCTTACTAAGGATGGAAGAGGAAAATCTTGCTCCCCCCTTACTAAGGGGGGCTGGGGGGGTTTCCGGGCAGGGAGTGTTGGTGTTTGAGGCGGCTGATGGTTCGCCGGATATTGTTACGGCGGCAAAGATTGCTCAGAATTTGGCAGATTGCCGGGTGCCGATTTTCGTGTTGAATGCTTGCAAATCGGCGCAGGAGGGAGAGGAAAAGTTTTCTTCTGTGGCAACGCGCTTGGTGTCGTTGGGGGCTAAGGGTGTGGTGGCAATGGCGTATTCTGTCTATGCCCAAGCAGCTAAACATTTTATGGGGCGGTTGTATGGGGAGTTGGCGGCGGGGGCGACTCTCGACAGTGCGGTGGCGGCGGGGCGAAAGGACGTTTTGAATAAGCCACTGCGCCCCAGTCCCAAGGGTGATAAGCCTCTGCAAGATTGGCTGGTGCCGGTGCTATATCAGCAGGAATCTTACCAACCGTTTAGTAAGGTGGGCAGTGCCCACCCTACAAATGAGATTCCTGATATTGAGGATTTCCTAGAGCCAACGGTTAGCAATTTGGTGGGGTTCCCAGAGGAGGGGGCTTACGGCTTTATTGGGCGAGACTACGATATTTTGCGGTTAGAACGGGCGTTTCGCCAAAACAATATCGTGCTGTTGCAAGGCATGGCTGGCGTGGGCAAAACTGAATTAGCTTGTGGCTTTGCTCGGTGGCTAGACCAGACTCAGGGACGTACTGGCAAGATGTTCTTTATGTCGTTTGAGCATGGGGCGACGCTGAGTAATGTTGTGAATCAACTGGGACGGGACGTTTGGGGCGACAAGTTTTCCCAGTATCCGGCAGAGCAACAACAGCAAGCTGTTCTGAACTATCTGAAAACTCAGCCAAGTCTGTTGATTTGGGACAACTTTGAGCCAGTGGCGGGGTTTCCTGCGGGGAATGAGCCGTTGTTGAATGCGAGTGAGCGAGACAATTTGCAACGGTTTCTCAAGGACTTGCGCGGCGGGAAGTCTTGGGTGTTGATTACCAGTCGCCGTGAGGAGCGTTGGCTGGATTGTGGTTACAGCTTAGTGGAGTTGCGGGGACTGCGCGAGCAGGATGTGGAGGAGTTGGCGGCGAAGATTCTGCAAACGGCAGGGGTAGATAGGGCGAAACTGTCGTCGGAGTATCTGGATTTGCTGAAACTTTTGGGAGGACATCCGTTCTCATTGCGGGTAGTGTTGCCGCATCTGAAAACTCAGAGTCCAGTGCAGGTTATAGAAGCGTTGCGGCTGGGGTTGGATAATTTGGAAAACAAGACTGAGGAAGGGAGGGATAAGTCGCTAACGGCTTCGTTGGATTATTCTTTTAGTCGGTTGTCTGAGAGGGCAAGGAAGCATTTACCGTTTTTGGCTTTATTTTCTGAGCGAGTTGGTGCTGATATTCTTCATGCTTTCTCTGGCAGTCCTACTCAGATGGCATATCAGGCTGTCTTTGGGGAGAACTTGCAAGAAACCGATTGGTTAAAACTGCTTAACGAGGCAGCAGCAGCAGGTATCTTGGAACATCTTGATGAAACCATCTACAAAATTCACCCTGCTCTTCCCTGGTATCTGCGTCAACAGTTATCCAAGAAATACACTGCCGAGGAGGTTAGTGTACTGGAAAAAAAGTTGCTGTTTTTCTATGCAGTGTTGGCGGAGAACTGCCGTAAGGAACTAATTGGCAATGCTGAGTTAGCAGGCATTGTGCTGCGATTTGAAGAGCCAAATTTATTGCAAAATTTGCGACTGGCGGAACAGCAACAGAGTTGGAAAGAAGCTGAAGCAATTCTACAAGCCTTGGGCGATGTGTATAAGCGGATAGGTCGCAAAACTGAATTTAAGGCGCTGCGACAACGGGCATTAAAAGAAATTGCTAGCGATCTCTTAGATGCAAAGGAGAAGGGGCAAGATGTCTTCGGTTTTTGGATTCATCTGCGAATAGAAGATGCCAACGATGCTTTAGGTGCTGCTGACTTGGAAGGAGCAAGGACAATTTATCAAGAAATTCTGGATGAACTTACCTCTTTAAATGACCCCCTAGTTAATGACAAAGTTGCAGTTTTATATCACAATCTCGGAATGGTGGCACAGCAGCAACGGCGCTTTGATGAGGCTACGTCTTTCTACAATAAAGCTTTGAAAATAAGAGAAGACGTGGAGGATTTGCACAACGCGGCGACTGACTATCAAAATCTCGGAATAGTAGCACAGCAGCAACTGCGCTTTAAGGATGCTACGGCTTTTTACCATAAAGCTTTGACAATATATGAAGACGCGGGGGATTTTTACAATGCGGCGAATGTCTATCACCATTTCGGAGTGGTGGCACAGGAGCAACGCTGCTTTGATGAAGCTGCCGCTTTCTACCACAAAGCTTTGCAAATATATGAAGGAGCGGGGGATTTTTACAACGCTGCAGATGAATATCACCAACTGGGAGTAGTGGCACAGGAGCAACGGCGCTTTGATGAGGCTACGTCTTTCTACAATAAAGCTTTGAAAATAAGAGAAGACGCAGGGGATTTTTACAAGGCTGCAGGTCAATATCACAACCTAGGGGCGGTGGCACAGGAGCAACGGTGCTTTGATGAAGCTACCGCTTTCTACCACAAAGCTTTGAAAATATATGAAGGAGCGAGGGATTTTTATAAGGCTGCAAGTGACTATCACCAACTGGGAAGGGTGGCACAGGAGCAACGGCGCTTTGAGGAGGCGATTAATTATTACCAAAAAGCCTTTGAAATTCGCCAGCAGTTTCAAGACTGGCGCAAAGCTTCATTAACATTAAGTCGATGGGCAAATGTGTTAGAAACTTAAGAGAAGTGGGCTGAAGCATTGCAAATCTACATTCATGCTTTCGCTATCGATCTCGAACATAATGAAGAGTGGATTGGCTCGGATATCAGAGATTTAGGGCGAATGCTCAAGGCAATGGGAACGTCTGAGTTTGAGTCAGTTTGGCAACAGGTGAGGGGTGAGGAGTGTTCAGAAGAGGTGCGTTCAGCAATTCAGGCAGCAAGTGAAGAAAACGAGGAGTGATTATGTATTATTCAGTCCGTTTAAACGGACTTGAGCTATGAGCCTTGAAATTGATTTCAAGGCGGTGT
>CBDTXL010000071.1:0-18341 GCA_965364435.1 uncultured bacterium | reverse complement strand
CCATCTTACCGTTGATGCGATTGGTGGTGGAGAACGCGATCGCTTAGTTAAGCAGCTACAAACCTACCTTGAGCAAGAGTTTGATATCCATAAATCAACTTTGCAGCTTACTCACCGTGATTCTACGGAGATTAAAGAGCTTCACCCTCTACTGAGTGGAAGTTTAATTACCAGATTAAACAGGATGTAGGGAGATTTTGAGGTAAGGCGTAGACAGCTAAATGTTTAAAAATTAATTCACTTTTGGGACTTCCTAAGTTATCGACTATGCGTTTAAATCAGGTTTCTGCAATTGTTGGCTTGACCACAGTAGCTGTATTTTCTACTCAGTTCGCTGTTCAAGCTAATACAGCGACCTATCAGATTGGCTCTGGCACCACTAGCCTGAGCCTTGATGTCAATCTGCTAGAATCCCTCGGTTTGTCTTTTAGTTCAGCAACGAATACCGTTACCCCAACAAGTGGATTTAACTTTGGCTTTGGTATCCTTCCTCCTAGTTCAAATTTAAGTGTTCTGGGGACTGACTTTACTTTTAGCTACGATGACGCGACGAGTGCTTTTACTCCCCTGAGTGGCACTCTTGAACACTCTGGCAGCTTACTGTTTAACGTAGACACCAATAAACTTACGCTCTTCCCTACTCTGGAAATTGGCAACTTTTCCATCGGGTTTGATAGTGGGTTCTTCATCAGAGATACCTTCAGCACAGGACTGCGGTTGTTTGATTTAGCGGTAAACAGTAACCCAGTGTTGAATGGCACAAGTTTGCAAATTTCCAACGTGAATGTCTTAATTTCTCAGGAATTTGCTGATTTGCTGACTAATTATGCAGATCCGGAGTTAAGGGCAAACCTGGCAGGAACAGTAGTTGGTCAAGCGCAAATTGATGCCACTACTGTTCCCGAACCGGGGAGTGTAGTGGCAATTTTGACGGCGGCGAGTGCGGCGCTGGCTGTGAGTAGGCGGCGTAAGGTTGCATAATGAACATTCGTTACCAAGAGGTTTTGGGGGTCTTTTCCCGAATAGGAAGCTTGGGAGCGCTTGTGGCATTAAGCATGGCACTATCCACCCCTGCCTGGGCCGAACCTAAGCAGATATCAATTCTCCTCAGTTCTCAGGGAAATCAAGACTTTGAGACTTTGATTGAGCAGGCAGAATCAGTTGCTGGTAACGTTATCCAGCAAGTCTTTGCTGAGAGTCCGGAGATTACAGAAGTCTCTGTCACGATTGTCGGTGAACACAATGGGCAGCAGGTGCCGTTGCTGTCTTCAAACGTCTCCCGTTCCAATTGGCAAACAAAACCCAACGTTCAAGTCTGGAGTCGATATTTCGGTACAGCTGAGAGTCTACTTGGCTTCGTCAAGCCCCAGCAAGCTGCTGCAACGGTAGCCGTTGTAGCCAGCTTCGATCCAATTGCTGCCTCTATGACGGACAGAGAGGGGAATTTTTACCAATGATTTGTTGATGCCAGTTAGCTTAAGGAGCTGTCCAAAAATCACTTTGCGATTTTGACTATTGTTGGTGAGTCATTAAACCTCTTGCAAAAGTCCTGATGCAAGGATTTTTAACCACAGATGGACACAGATGAACACAGATGGATTTGATAGTGTTGATCGACGAGAGAGCAAGAGGTGTACTAATAACTCTGCTTTTGCAGACAACTTAACCGAGATTACTTCTAAGAGGCACTGTATGATTCCGTTGCGTAGAAGACACTTGCGGTGGCTAGCTTTGTTGTGCGCTAGCCTATTTTTTACTGTTTCGTTTGTCTTAGGACTGCGAGCGCAGTCTGCCTTAGGTCCCCCTGGCAATGGTGTAAATGTCATTATCATGATCGGTGATGGCATGGGCTGGGAGATGGCTCGTGCTGCTGCGATCGCTAAAGGTACTCCTTTGTACAATAGTGGCAAAGGCAAAGGTCTGAGCTTTCAAAACCTAGCTGGCTACACTTTTGCGACTACCTACGGGACAACCATTCCCGGTGCGAATGGAGTTTATAGCTCTAATAACTCTACCCTAGATGGTTCTAACCCTGAAACAGGCAAAAGCCCTGTACGCCCTGGTTTTTCCTTTAACCCTCTACCCTTTAATCCCGGCACTACTCCTACTGGAGGTAGCACCTCTGGGGGCAATCTAGTAGGTTATGAACCAAACCGGGGTGGACCGAATCCTTGGACACCCCTCAGCCCTAGTGATGCCGTTGCTAAGGGATATGACAAGGAGTACATCAAGTACAGCTATCCTGACTCTGCCAACACGGCGACGACGCTTTACACCGGGGTCAAGACCTACAACAATGCGATCGCGGTAGACATTTTCGAGAAAGACTTGGTGACAATTCGGCAAATTGCAGCCGAACAAGGCAAGTCCACTGGCTTGGTTACTTCTGTGCCAATTGACCATGCCACCCCCGGTGCGGCGGAAGCCACCGTTAACCGTCGCTCCAAGTATGATAACGATTTCCCAGCCCTCGACAACATTCTGCAAGAGTCTCTGCGAGTCTACCAGCCTACGGTGTTATTAGGTGGCGGTCATCCCCTCGATTTTGAAAATAAAACCAACGTTGGTCCCGTATATCAATACACCTACATCAAGGAGTCAACTTACAACGAACTGAGTTCAAAGCCCACCACTAACCGCTACGGCTACACGTTCTTAGAGCGTGGTCCTGATGCAGCCCAGAAGCTGCTCGATACGGCGAAGGGACTTGAACCCGAAGCAGGCGATCGCTTGTTGGGATTGTACGGTGCTCGTGGACAAAACGGCAACTTACCGACCAGTTCAGCGAATGGTGACTATAGCAATACGGGGTTAGACAACTTCTCCGTATTCTCGACACAGGGTCAGAATCCGGATAGAGTTCGTCCCCTCTCTCCTGGGGAAACGGATGCTCAGTTTATCGCCAGAGAAGTCGCCGAAAACCCCACACTCAAGGATTTGACCAATGCAGCCCTTGAAGTTTTGAGTAAGGATAAAGATGGCTTCTGGCTAATGGTGGAAGGCGGTGACATCGATTGGGCTGCTCACGACAACAACATGGACAACCTAATCGGCACCATCAATGACTTCGATAAAGCTGTCCAAGCTGTAATTGATTGGATTAATAAAAACGGTGGCTGGCAGAAGAATATGCTGATTGTCACAGCTGACCACGACCACTACTTGACCCTGAATGACAACTTCCCCCAGTTATTAGCACAAAAGGGTGCCGAAGCACTGACCGAGGAGGACAATCCCACCTCGGCTGGTCACTTCTGGGGTTCCGACCCGAATGTCAAGTATGGTTGGGGTAACCACAGTAATCGCATGGTACCTGTGTATTACCAAGGTGGAACCTCTACGCTTTCAAGGTACATCGGAAAAGGCTACAAAGCTTATGGTTTTGATGTCCCAGGCGTTCCCACTGCTGTAGATCAAGTCCATATTTTCCAGGCGATGAAAGACGCCGTCACTGGTCGCGCCAGATAAACCGGCTTTGAGGTTATACCTAGTTGAATTCAAACGTATAACTCTCTCTTTCTCTTCCCTCAGCGTCCTCTGCGCCTCTGTGGTTCGTTATAGCAGTCGCCAAGGCAATTAGGACAAAGCAAAATACTGAAACCAAGACCAGTCAATCTTTTCCCTTCTGCCTTCTGCCTTCTGCCCTCTGCCCTTCGCGATAAATTCTACTAAGAGCTGCAACTCAGTATTACTCAGGAAGATCAAGCCGATTCCGCCTCTCCCAGAATGGGAGAGGCGTTTGAGGTTTGAGGATACAATCCCAATGTCCAGTAAGTCCGAGTAGGACGCGGAGATTTTTTATTGACCAAACCTACCGTCTATATCCTGTGCGGCTGAACCGCCATGACGCGAGTTAATCCGTAAGGACGCCCCATCCTTAGAAAGGTCATAGGTTAAAGGCTTAGTTGCAGATATTCGAGCTTGACCCTCTTGAGCCAAGGTCTGAGGTGGATACTTTGCCATTAAAGCTTTAAGCGCTTCAATTCGTTTGGGCACAGCTGGATGATCTGTATCAAATTCAGATCCAGGAGTTCGAGCCAAAACCTGCATCGCTCTCAAGCATCCTTCTGCTTCAAAGCCTGCCCGCACAGAGTATAGGTAGCCCGCTTCATCGGCTTCAAATTCTTGGTTTCGGACCTGCTCAGCAAGGCGTTGCTCCAGCTCTTTAGTCTTGGTAGCTACAATTTCGTTAATACGATTTTGAGATTGTGCAAGCCGCCTACGACTCTGGTTGCCAAGAACATTACCACCAATGTTGCCAATTGTTCCTCCCACAACACGTTGCAAAACGGCACCCCCAACCGAAGTAGCTGTCGCATCTGCCTTTGCATCTTCTCGTTCTGCCAGAACTTCTTGCTCTGTCTCCTCCCTAATTTTGGCAATCAAGGCAGCTTTTTCCGCTTCGCCAACAGCTATGTGACGCTTGACGTGGTGACCCATCTCATGACTTACTACACAAGCTAAGGCTGAGGAGTCACCAGCTAGTTGGTCGAGCAATCCATTGTAAAGGGCGATCAGATTAACTTCAGTTGCAAATGCATTGATTTCATATTGTGAAGCAATTCCAACCCGCCAAGGACTACTATCAAGTCCATTGGAGCGTGCCACCCGATCAATGACTCGATAAAGAGCATACAGATCTGGAGGGAGTTCCTCTTTTGCACGCTGGTAAATTGTCGTAGTTGTTGACGCAGGTCTTTCCTGCTGGGCTGGTTTAGCCTGGACTGGCAGCCCACTAGGGAGTAAAAGTGCCAATAAAGAGCTGATGATCGCAAGTCTTGTTCTAAAGTGAGACATTTTCAATACCTGAGTACTCAGTTTAGGGGATGGCATGAACGGAAATAGGTAATCCTTGTTCGCCTACTCAACTCTATATCTCAGGAGGGAGGACTTATGCAAAGTTAGATGGTATACAAATTCATAGTTACCTTGTCAAATCCCCAGCAGAAATCGGTTCTGGGCATGACTGTTAAGTGTTAAGACCCGCCTAGATTTATAAATATTTACAATTTGCGGTTAGACGATAAGACCCTACTCGCTTTTGGGTTGGGGCAGCGGTCATTGAAGCTAGAAGGCCACATTGTACCTAATGGTACAATGTGGCTAGTTCACGTGTCATCGCAACAAAGTGAAACTTGACTGAAGAATTTAGATAGCTTCTTCTCATCCAATTTCCCCTTGGTGCGAACACCATTGCAAACATCCACACCAAAGGGTTCTACCTGTTGAATCGCTTCGGCAACGTTCTCAGGATTGAGTCCTCCTGCCAGGAAAACTGGCACATCAACTAACTCCCGGATGCGTCTGCTGATTACCCAATCGTGGATTCGTCCTGTACCCCCAAGTTCTTTGATAGCCTTGGACTGATTGCCAGAATCCAGTAAAAGCCCGTGGACATGAGGCGCTACGGAAACAGCCTCTTCTATTGATTCTGAACCTGTAATGTGAATGACCTGGATGATCGCAATTCCTGGCAATGCCTGACGCAAATCGTCGTGAGTGCCAGATTGCAAGTGATCGCAAATCTGAATGGTATTCACACCCAAGCGTCGTTGCTGGGCGATAATTGCTAAAGTATCGGGCTTACTGGTTAGCAAAAACGAAGACACCGCAGGCGGCACAATCGATGCGACTTGGGCAATCAGCCCCTCGGAAACCACTCCCTGACCACTTGGCATCTCTGAGACTAAGCCCAATGCAGAGGCACCGTGATGAATCGCCAGTTTAGCTTCTTCAACACTCCTAATGCAGCAAATTTTGACTCGGGGTCTTTTTGTCGGTTCCATTAAACTCTTACCTCAATTGGATTACGTTGCCTCTTTGCGGTTAGTAATCCTTGAGTTAAGAATACTTGTCATGACTCGTTCGCATTCTCTAACCGGAAGAATAGCTTGCTCCGTTGGACGCCGTTGTCGATGCCGTAGCTACTAATGCTAAGCGATCGCAGATGGTCAAATAAAGGTTTTCCCACCAACTCCACCACTTGAACAATTGGCAGCTGACGCTCGATAAACGTTCCACTCCTCATCCAGTCGAGATACAGATAGCCATCATTTTGTTCCGGCAAGGGCGCGATCGCACTTTGGAATTTTTCACTCTTCACCAGAGAATTGTCCAGTCCCTTGAGGGCTTGATCCATTGCCTCTATTGAAGTGGTGAAAATCTCATAATTCCCTACAGCCGCGTGGACGCCTTGAACTTGTGCCTCTAACCTCATTAAACTGTCGTCTTTCCCAGGGACAGCCGTGGCAGATGTGATCAACTTTGTCCAAGCTGTGATCGTTTTATCTCCCAGTGGCAGACTTCCTATACTCAGTCCCCTTTCCTTGGCAACCCTGTCCAGATGCTCAACTGATGCTTCAGCTGCTGCCCCGTCTGCTTTTTGTGCCACAAAAATCCAATCAGGATTAACTCTATCTGGACGGGGCAGTAATGAGAGGGCATATTCCCCTTTTACCCAACTGAAGACATCCTCCCGCAGTTGGATACCCCAGCGCGACTGCAAACTAGCGAGGGTTTGATTAAGCAAAGCTTTGAGGATATCGTCACTCCCTACTCCCGTTGAGAGACGATTCCAGAGGTTGTTCAAGTCGGTACCCGCGATCGCTAATCCACTCTGTGCTGGGATATACTGCAAGGCATCCACAGGTTTAGATAGGGCAGGCGCTAGGTTCTGATCACTGGGCGTTGCCCCAAGTAAAGCGGTTTGCGCCAGCAACCCTAGACGGTTCAACGAAAGGGCGATCGCTACAGTGTCTGAACCCTGAAAGGAATCTCGCGTCGGGATTGGTTGCTTAGAAATCCATGCCGCTAGGGCTGGGAGATTCACAACGCTTAGACCAATCCTAGGCTCAGTGAGAGTTTGCAACATTTGCTGGTATTCACGGTCATTCTCCAAGCTGAGGTTCTCTGCCTGAACGTTGTTGAGCGCATCTCGCAACACCTTTGGGTGATTGGCAAACAGCACAAAGCGATCGCCCACGACTGCACTGGTCAGGGTTTCTGGAGTTTTGCTCTGAGGGGAACTGCCAAAAGATGCCTCAAGCGGGGTTAGGGGACGCTTGTAAATGAGGTTGACGCCTTTGTACGTTTCAAAGACTAAATCCGCTGTCCCCGCGATCGCCTGCTTGGAATAGAACAGTTGGAGAAACTCGCTTGCCCGTTGGGGGTCTTTGGTTGTGACGGCTAGCAAGTACCCTGGTTGTGCAGCATTCTGTTGGTTGCGGTCAAAGTCTAAAGATGTTACAGCCCAGGTGATTTCGTCCCCTATCCAGGGGCGGATATCTCGCTGGTAGTCTATCGCTTTGTTTGCCAGTAGGCTGTCTTCAAGTTGGTTCAATTCGGCACGCGATCGCCCTCGATTTACCGGACGCGCGACCAGTTGCCGAAACGCCTCCAAGCGGTCTGGATTCACCAGGAGTGATGCCATAACGGGTGCCTGTTTTGGCACAAAGATCGCGGCAGTTGGGTTCGTCACCGCTCCTTCCCTGAGCAAATTCAGTGGGCTTTGGGAGGTTAACCAGAAAAAGCCACCAACAGCAATTAACAACAGCAACGTAGCACCTGCTGCTAGGGCATAAAAAAATGAGCGTAGCTTCATCGTGAATTCCGACTGCGTCTCGTGGGCGATTGAGTGAGAAAAAATCCCAATTCCACGCTTATTATATTCCCCTACGAAGACCCATCCCTTCTGGAGATTGGGAGTTTCAGTTCTTAATCCTTGCGAAATATTAAGATATCTTTATTGGGTCACAGCTACGACTTGCTGTAGGCAGTCCTTTGCAGGCTAATAACTGAAATAAGAGTCATCAAATCTCATGGCGCATCCATCTTTCAGTCCATCTATTCCCCAAATCACCGTTGAACAACTGCATCAGCGGATGCAAGAGTCCCCTGAGGGTCTTCAGCTGGTAGATGTGCGAGAAAAACAGGAAATAGCGATCGCTCGTCTGGAAGGCTTTGAACATCTCCCTTTGAGTCAATTTGCCGAATGGTCAGAACAAATCCTAACTCGCTTTGAGCCAGACGCCGAGACGCTGGTACTGTGTCATCATGGCGTTCGCTCGGCTCAGATGTGTAAGTGGCTGATGAGCCAGGGGTTCACGAATGTCAAAAACATTACGGGGGGCATTGAGGCCTACTCCCTCCTCGTTGATTCGAGTATTCCTCGGTACTAGCCGAAGCTCAGTACCAGGCACGGCAACGGTTTCTTCTGTTATCTTAGAGCCAACACATAAATCATGATCTGAACCATCATTGACTCTGTTGAAAATCTGATTAAGTTCGGCTTTTGTGTAAATGTCTCTGCAAGTGAGTTTGACCAACCGGCAACAACAGGTTCTTTGGGCAACCATTCGTCACTACATTGCGACGGCAGAACCAGTGGGTTCCAAAGCTTTGGCGGCGGAGTATGACCTTAGTGTTAGCCCTGCAACAATTCGCTCATGCATGGGCGTTCTGGAAAAAGTAGGATTATTGTATCAACCCCACACCTCAGCGGGGCGGGTTCCCTCTGACTCTGGCTACCGAATTTATGTTGACAAGCTAATAACGCCTTCCGATGCCTTGGGACGGCAAGTCGAGCATTTACTCACAGACCATTTAAATGGAGAGGAGCCGAGCTTTGAGGCACTCCTGCGAAATGCGGCGCAAATCCTCGCCACCCTGAGTGGGTACATTACCTTAATTACGATGCCTCAGACTCGAACCACACGATTGCGCCATTTGCAGTTGGTGCAGCTAGAACGGGGGCGGGTGATGTTGATTGTGGTGACGGATTCTTATGAGACGCAGTCTGTGTTGATGGAACTCCCCCAGTCAAGGGATGAAGCTCAAGTTGATCAGTCGATTGTTGAGCAGGAGTTACAGATTTTATCTAATTTTTTGAATAGTAAGCTACGGGAGCGATCGCTTGGTGAACTCGCTACTCTGGATTGGAGTGAGCTAGACCGAGAATTTGCCCGCTATGCAGATTTTTTGAGACGGTTGCTCGCTGAGTTAACCCGCCGCACGATGGCTCCTGTTCCTACACCGATCATGATTCGCGGCATCTCAGAAGTGTTGCGTCAGCCAGAATTTTCTGAGTTGCAGCAAGTTCAGATGCTTTTGCACCTATTGGAAGAAGAACAGGATCAACTATGGCCTGTGATCTTTAAATTACCAGAGGGGCTAGCGTCGGAGCGTCGGGTAACCGTGCGGATTGGCTCAGAAAATCCCTTGGAACCGATGCGTACCTGTGCCCTAGTTTGTGCGACTTATAAGCAGGGTGAAGTACCTGTGGGGAGTGTGGGAATCCTCGGACCAACCCGGATGATCTATGAAAATGCGATCGCTTTAGTGGAAACAGCTGCTGATTATCTGACAGGTGCTTTGAGTCAACCGGCTTGAGAGAGGCGACTGACACAAGACATCTCCAGAAATTAAACTTCAGTCCAAGTGGTACAAGGGTTTCAGATTAATTTTTGGAGATGTCAATTGATAGCTTATACGCAGTTGCGTTCAAACATAGTAGTTACGACAGACGCGGGGACGCGGGGACGCCCAGAAAATGAATGTACTACGTATGAATGCAACTTGGTATTACAACTTACTGCGGATATTTTTCCAAATGTAAGCTGGTTTGTGACTGATTTGTGCTTATTATTTCAGTCCCCTTCCTGTTTTTCTGAGCAGCCAAGAGTGGCTTTAGCTGCTGGCTCAGCTCTAATGACCGAAGTTTTCTGCCCTTGTATCCGAGATGATAGACCGAATCTCCGAATAAAGTACGGTCTGTTTTCAAGTTCAACGAGTCGGGTTCGTAGAGTAGGGGAGCAATTTTAGTAAGTTCTTTCACCACCTCTTGAACATTACGCACTACTTTATCATCTTCGGTAGCAAATGTCCAAGGCAATCCGATTATGAGACTTGCTCCAGATGCCTCCACTTGCTTCCGGAATTGCTTGAGACGCCAGCTAGCATATTTCGATATCTGACCTTTAATCTCCATTGCCTGAAGATTGGTATTGCGGATTTTTAGCTCCACAGGGTCTCCATAAGCATTCAGCTCATCGGAGTAGTATTGAACGCTTTTTTGATTGCGGATCACTTCCAAAAATGACCGGGTGAGGGAACGTAGAGTAGGATTACCTGCCAGCATTGCTTCTTGAGCTATTTCCTCTGAATTCACTTTTCCAAAACTTGGGTGTCCAATTCGTACTCCGAATCCGGCAGCCATCCTATCAACTCCATCATCATCCCAAAGCAGATGGTATTCGGGAATTAGAAGAACAACGTCACCCTTATGAATTTCATCCGCAGTGCTAGCAATGATTGCGTCTAAACCTAAGGAGCCGTGCAGTCCCATATTGAATACAGGTATACCCAGTGTTTGCGTTAGTTTTTTTGCGTCAACACTAAAGTGCGTCCCAGAACCCCCAACAATCAGTAAACGTCCTGAACTTTCAACGTTACGGGCTTTCTGGATCTTCTGTCTGTAAATCGAACAAACCCAACCCATTTCTCCTTGAGGAAAGTACAATTGATAAATATAACCAGCCGTCCAGGCTAGACTGATAACAGCTATCCAGCTTGAGAACTTCAAAAGTTTCCACCTAAGAAATCTGCCCGATAAATTAGTTTTATAGCGGTTCTCAATTGCGTGAAGTACAGTCATATTTAGAAGGCTTGCGCTCAAGCACATTAATGTACTGATCTATGTATTCTGGAACACCTACACAAAGTTAATTACTTTTGCGTGCTTTCTCCCAATAGGCGTTATCACCCCTAGCCCTCAACTGAAAAAATACGTCTTGAGAGCTATAGTGCTGTCGCCTAGCAGATGGCAAATTAGTATTAATCTTGAATTAATCTGTCAGGTTTTCTCTGTCAAAGAAATAATGACATACCTTTTTCAGAAAGAAAAGGTACTTTTAGCTATCTTTATCGAAAAAATATAATGTTAAGTCTGGTTTTAATTATTCTATATTTCACTTTATTCTTAATTTGATTTTTATTTATTTTTATGAATAAAAGTATCGGGATATTTTTAGTTTTAAACGTTTAAATCTAATAAGCAGAATACCAACCCAAGAAAATGTATTAATAATTACAAATAATCTTAAGATTTTCCAAAATTTGTTTAAAGCTTGCATGAAGTTGTAGAGCAACCTACTAGAACATCAATTCAGTAGAGGCATAATCAGTAGACCGAAAACTTTTGCGATCGCTCTGCTGTAACAACCTCAATTCTTGCTGTGCAGAGAGCGAGCAATGTTTACATTTAGTTACACAGAGACGGATATTGATTTCTAGCTACTTATCTCCGTGTTTGCCTCTGATGATGAGTAGCATTTCAAAGTATCTTTGTCTTTCTCGGTGACAGAGTCATCTAGACTCATATAAATTATCGGCTCCGTTGCGGCAGCTTCAGCACGTTGTATCAGGTCTCGTATCGCAAACTTTGACAAACCTTGCTACATATTCTTCCCTCGACCAAGGACTGGCACGAAAGAAGTTAGATACGGCGCTGACATCCGGTGTATCCACCCACTGCCGATATAGTCCTACTAGGGTTTTACGCTCATCACTCACAATCAGAGCCTCTACTGTCCTCAACACATGAGCCTGTTGGGGTTTGGACAGTGTTAGGCACTCTTCTCAACAAGAAGTTGAGCAACACCGTTGATGGGTGGATAAGGCGTTTGAGCATGGAGTCACTTTTTGGGCAAGAGTTGGCATTCCTGCCCAGACTTTAATCAGGAGTGGCTCCTTTTTTTGCGAGAGCGTTGCGCTGCTGCGCAACGCAGATCGCCCCAAATTTGCCAGTATCCAGTTATGACATGAACTCAGGCAAGTTCAAAAAAAATGTATTAAACAATACAGTTAATCGGACAGAAGTCAGCTAAGTCAGACTACTGCCCAAGAACGCTCATTGAACGATCGCAGCAGGGGGCAGAATCAACTTAGGTGCTGGCGCTGTCTTACGATTGTTTTGCGCTACATCCTGAGGTGCATCCTTGAGTAAAGCCTCCCGAATCATCCGCGCAATCACCCGTTGTGCCAAACCCCCAGCAATTTTTTGCCCCATGCGCTGAGTTTCTGGTTTCAGCAGGAGTTGGGGAATTACAGGTACCAACTGCATCGGGTCAAAACCAGGAGTTTCTTTCAAAATCTCCCAAATCCGCTTGATATGCTCCGCCCTCTGACTATCCTGTACCGTCGTCACTGCTGCCGTCTTCTTATCTGCCAACCCAATCCGTTCCAGCAAAGAATAAGTAACCTTATCCAACGTCCGACGCCCATAGGCATCTACCGCTTTAACAATTTCCTCCACCAACTGTTCGCGGATAAAAGCACCGCGTTCAGAGAAGAGAAACTCCAGCGTTTGATTCAACACCTGATTGAGGTCGTAATCCGAACTGCTGCCAGCATTCCGCAACAAATTCTCCAGCCGGTTCCAACGGAAACTCCCATCCTTAAACAACAAATCCTTCAGAGAAGCCCGTAATTGGGGCGCAGGGTCAGTCAAAAGGCGCTTCGCCACATAAGGATAGGCTTTCGATAGCACCTTAAACTGCGGATCGACATTAATCGCAATCCCTTCTAAGGTCACCAAGGAGCGAATAATCAGCGCGTAGTAGGCAGGCACCCGGAACGGATACTCATACATCAACGCCGACAACTGGTCAGTGATGCTCTTAAAGTTGAGTTCCGCCACACTTGCTCCCAAGGCGTTATTAAAGACATTCGCCAGCGCGGGAATAATCGGTGTCAGATCTACATCCGCAGTTAAAAACTCCAGCTTCACATAATCATGTGCCAAGCCTGAAAAGTCACGGTTCACCAAATGCACCACCGCCTCAATCAGACCGTAACGCTGATAAGGCTTAACTTCGCTCATCATGCCAAAATCGATGTAGGCAAGCTTGCCTTCAGTCGTTGCCAACAAATTGCCGGGATGAGGGTCAGCATGGAAAAATCCATGTTCGAGCAACTGCCGCAGGGAACACTGAACTCCCATATCGATCAGATGCCGAGCATCAATGCCTTGAGCCTTAATGGCTTCCATATTAGTCAGCTTCGTGCCGTTAATCCACTCCATCGTCAGGACACGACGCCCCGTGTATTCCCAGTAAATTCGAGGAACATAAATATCCGGGAGGTGACCGTAAAGCTTAGCAAAACGCTCCGCATTACGCCCCTCCTGGGAGTAGTCCATTTCCTCAAAGATGCGGGCACCAAATTCATCCATAATGGCAACCAAGTCACTCCGCACCCGCTTGATGTTGTTTTGCGTCCACTGAGCAAGGCGTCGCAGAATGTAGATATCCAGAGCAATGCGACGGGCAAGTCCTGGTCGCTGCACCTTCACCGCCACAGTTTCCCCAGTTTTGAGCTTGCCTTTGTAGACTTGTCCCAGCGAGGCGGCGGCAACGGGTTGTGCCGTGAGTTCAGCGTAAATCTCCTCTGGGCGATCGCCTAATTCTTCCTCTATAAATTGATAAGCTAGCTCATTCGGAAACGGCGGCAACTGGTCTTGCAGCAGTGCCAACTCTTCCAAGTAAATCGGCGGCACCAAATCCGGTCGCGTTGAGAGCGCCTGTCCTACCTTGATGTAAGCTGGCCCCAAGTTGGTCAATATTTCCCGCAGCTGAATCGCTCGACGCCGCTCATTCAATACACTACGACCCCAGACGCGATCCCACCAGAGGCCCAGAACAAAGGAGAGTGACGGCAAGGTAATGTTCAGAAACCGCCCTAAGACTTGTAGCGGTGCCTTACTGTATTTGGCGTTAATCGCAACTGGGTCGTAGCGCAGCGCTTCTGTATTGAGGACAGATGGATTATCTAATAACCCTGACTCTTGCACCCCTGTCGGGCTTAACTCATACTCAACTGTTATCGGCTCTGCTGGCACTTGCACGACCTGCTTTTCCACCACGGCTTCTGACTCTATTTCGTGGGAGGCTGGGGAAACTGCTTTAAGATTCATATTTATTGTGGAACGATAAGAGCAACGCTGTATCTGTTAAGTCTCTGTAAAGTATTGTAACAACCCAACGGTTGCAGTTACAAACAAACCCAGTATCTACGCTCCTTGGTCTGTATTACCTCTACCGCCTAGGTGAATTTTGTAACCGGCTTGAGGAATTTGCTATTTATCCCCTTATTAAGGCAGAAAGTCTAAAATCGCTATGTTGCATTCTTTGCGGATTCAAAACTTTGCTTTAATTGACAAGCTGGAACTGGAATTTGGTGCTGGTCTGAATGTCTTGACTGGCGAAACGGGTGCTGGGAAGTCAATTATTTTAGATGCCATTGATGTCGCTTTGGGTGGGAAAGTCACGAATCGGCTGATTCGCACTGGCACAGAACGCTCTCTGGTGGAGGCGACTTTCCGGGCAGACCCTTCGTTGATTGCTTGGTTGAGTGAGCAGGAGATTGACTTACTCGACGAAGCGGATTTGGTTTGTAGTCGGGAGATTGCGCTTAAGCAGGGAACTCTTCGATCGCGATCGCGTGTTAATGGTGTCTTGGTCAACCGGCAACTAATGGAACGACTACGCGATCGCCTAGTGGAAATCACGGCTCAAGGTCAAACCGTCCAACTGATGGTACCCGCACTCCAACGGGGGCTACTCGACCTTTACGGCGGTTCCCCCCTAACCCAGCAGCGAGATCTGGTCGCGTCTGCTTACATGGCGTGCCAGGAGGCGTTGAAAGCGCTGGAGAAACGGAGGCAGTCGGAACAACAACGCTTACAACGGCTCGACTGGCTAGAGTATCAAACTCAGGAACTGAGTGCTGCTCATCTCACGGAGGCTGATGAACTCGAACAACTCGAACAAGAACGCCAGCGTCTTAGCCATGTCGTGGAGCTACAACAACAGAGTTACCTGGTCTATCAGGCACTATACCAAAATGACGGCGGTGCTGCTGCTTGTGCCGACTTATTGGGCGAAGCGGAAGCGACTTTGAGTGATATGGTGCTATACGACACCCAGTTGCAATCCGTTCTGGATATGGTGAGTACAGCACTGGCGCAAGTGGTGGAAGCTTCTCATCAAATTAATGCTTATGGCGATCGACTGGAAACCGATCCAGAGCGTTTACAAGAGGTAGAGGATCGGATACAGACACTCAAACAAATTTGCCGCAAATATGGACCAACTCTTGCAGAAGCGATCGCTCACTATGAGAAACTCCAGGCAGAACTTGCCGAACTCGGTGGTGAGGGTCAATCTCTGGAAGAGCTAGAAAAAACCTACTCACTAGGTCAGGAAATCTTGACAGAAGTATGTACTCGATTAACCCAGATGCGCCGCAGTGTTGCTGAGGAACTGGAAAGACGCTTGGTGGCAGAACTAAAGCCCTTAGCGATGGAAAAAGTGCAGTTTCAAGTTGCTCTAGCGCCTATCCCCCCCACCGCTGCTGGTGCCGACCAAGTGACCTTTTACTTCTCTCCCAATCCAGGAGAACCGCTGCAACCGCTTTCTGCCACGGCCTCTGGCGGGGAAATGAGCCGCTTTTTGCTGGCGCTGAAAGCTTGTTTTTCAACCACCACCGATGCTTGGGGAACCCTAATTTTTGATGAAATTGACGTTGGCGTCTCCGGTCGTGTAGCACAAGCGATCGCCGAACGACTCCAACACCTCAGTCAGCGTCACCAAGTCCTCTGTGTCACCCACCAACCCTTAATTGCGGCAATGGCAGACCGACACTTCCGAGTTGATAAACAGGTGATTGACCAACCGCTTTCACGAACCCCGAAAACACAACCATCCAATCAACCCAACGGCGAAGGGAAGCCTGAACTTGACGACCGACTGCCTGAGTCAGAACTTTCTGACATTCGCACCATTGTCCGTGTCAGTCTTCTCGACAATCACGCTCACCGCCGGGAAGAAATCGCTCAGCTTGCCGGGGGACAGTCAGCTCAAGAAGCAATGACGTTTGCTGAGTCTCTCCTGACAAAAGCGGCGAACTGGCGTCAAAACTAGTGAAAGGGCTTCGGCTTGAGTGCTGAGTTTAAGACCGCCCACTTCTTACTACTCGCGTCTGTGGACTGGGCACTCAGTTTGGGCACTCGTTGGCACACATAAACAACAGGACCCTGATCCCCAGCCCCAACACCCTTTTTCCTTACCACTCTTTAAGAGTAATAGTCTAGAATTGGCTCACTGGGCACAATAAATCCTAGGAGTCAATCTCTAGAATACTATTAGTAGTGTGCCAGAAATGCTCTCTGACCCCAAAAAGAGATATGACAGCTGCATCTTCCCATCGGTCTGCTTCGGATCACCGTCAAACGGTTACTATCGATGTTTCTGCCCAGGCCGAAGACCAGATTATGCAAGAACAACAGCCCTCAGCTGCTGGGGCATTGGCAACAACAAAGGGAACTTTTTCTACCTTTCTGGCTCCCCTAACGCCGGACACTTTTAAACAAGTAGCCAAGGACGTAGAAAACAAGCTCCATGTGGTCAATCAAACCCTGTCCATGCTGGACAGTGTGCTGGACGCCCAGGGGTTTGATGCCATTCTCGATGAGATGTTACGTTCGATCACGGCAAAAACCGGGGAACTCCTAGGTGCTGATACTACGACCATCTTTTTGAAGGATGAAGACCGAAATCAACTCTGGTCGATTGTTGCCGAAGATCAGGGTGGCGGTTCTTTAGAAATTCGGATTCCGGCTGATCATGGCAGCATTGCCGCTGAGGTGGCTACCTCCAAGCAAGTTATTAATATTCCCTACGATTTTTTTGATGATCCGCGCTCAGGTGGAGCAAAGAAGCAATACGAGAAAACGGGCTACCGCACCTACACAATGCTGGCTTTGCCCCTGTTGAATGAGGACGAAGAATTAGTTGCCGTCGTCCAACTCCTGAATAAATTAAAATTCCCCCATGACGAAGACGCAGCCTTAGAGGAAAGGATTGACCTAAATGGCTTCACAAATGAAGATGAGAGAGTTTTTGAGGAATTTGCCCCTTCAATTCGCCTAATTCTGGAGTCGTCGAGGTCACTGCGGCAGGCAACCCAAAGACAACGAGCCGCTAAAGCACTGATCGCCGCGACTAACTCCCTGAGCAAGAGCAGCTTAGATCTGGAAGAAACCCTTAAGAAGGTGATGCATGAAGCCAAGCAGCTGATGAATGCGGATCGCTCAACGCTGTGGCTGATTGACCATGATCGCAATGATTTATGGACAAAAATTCCGATCAACGGCACTTTAAAAGAAATGCGCCTTCCGATAGGCATGAACTCATTTGCCGGTCAAGTGGCGCTTACCGGGGAGCCAGTCAATATTGGATTTGATTTGTATAGCGATCCAAACTCTGAGACATCCAAACAATCTGATCAGAAAACGGGCTATCGCACCTGTAGCTTATTGTGCATGCCGGTATTTAACGCCGATGGGCAGTTGATTGGCGTCACGCAATTACTCAACAAAAAGAAACAGGGCGAATATCCAGAATACAATCCAGCTCACTGGCCGGAGGCACCGGAGTGCTGGAAAGCCAGTTTTAATCGGAACGACCAAGAGTTCATGGAGGCGTTTAATATTCAAGCTGGCGTCGCCCTGCAAAATGCTAAGTTGTTCGCCACAGTTAAGCAACAGGAGCGAATGCAGCGTGATATCCTGCGGAGTCTCTCGGATGGGGTGATTTCTACCGATAAAGAAGGTAAAATCATCGCCGTGAATGAGAGTGCGAAGGAATTACTAGGTGTGGAAGAAAAAACCCGCCTAGAGGGTGAACTGATTACTAACGTTATCCGGATTGAAGGGAAAGAAAAACAGGACGAGAACAAATTTGCCCAATGGTTTAATAACGCTTTAGCAGGAAGCAACGCCAGATCACGTCAGCAATACTATCCGGATCAGACTTTACTGTCTAAAGGCAGCGAACAACAACGGAGTGTGAATTTGTCCGTTAATACGATCGCCGATGCCGCCGATGATAGCAAAGTGCGTGGGGCGCTGGTGGTTATGGAAGACATCAGCGATGAGAAGCGGCTCAAGAGTACAATGTATCGCTACATGACTCAGGAGTTAGCAGAGGAGTTACTCAAACTTGATGATGCCAAATTAGGAGGCGATCGCAAGGAAGTTTCCATTCTGTTCTCCGATATTCGCGGCTACACCGCCTTAACGGAAAGTTTAGAGGCGGAAGAGGTCGTTGGTCTACTCAATGAATATTTTGAGTCGATGGTCGAGGCGATTTTTAAATACAAAGGCACCCTCGATAAGTACATTGGTGATGCTATAATGGCGGTCTTTGGTTCACCTTTGCCACTGACCGATCATGCCTGGAGAGCAGTGCAGACAGCAGTGGAAATGCGTCAGCGTTTGCAAGAAT
>CBDTXL010000070.1:0-18347 GCA_965364435.1 uncultured bacterium | reverse complement strand
GTTTCCGTAACGAGGGAGACTATGACCTGAGACAGAATGTAGAGAACCTCACCAACGACCTGGTTTTGAGCGGCTATAACATTGATGGTGATCCGGCGACAGATAATCTCCTACCATTTACTGAGAAGGCAGCTGGTGGAAATAATAATGCAGTGGGTTTTGACCTTGATGGTGACGGGTTGGTGACGAGCATTGCTCCCATCAAAGAGTCAGCTGTAACTGTCAAGGCTGCTCGTATGTTAAACGGCTTTTTTGACAACAACTACCTTACCAGTGCTGATTGGTATAACTCCAGCGGCGTTCCCAAAGACTTTGAAGCCCCTAACAGTGGTGCGAATCCTGTTCCTCCTGGTACTCCTAATACTCCCGGACAGCAGGGTAGCTCCTATGTCAACAATTTCGTTACTCCGATTCAGCGACGGGTGAATTTCCCAGAATATGTGATGGAAATCTGCCGGAAACCGCTGGTTGCAGAATGTGGACCTGGTGACTGGGTGGTTGGTTATGCTCCGACTCCTGTGGCAGTGACAGATCTAGCTACAAATACGAACTTTACGTCGAAAGCAAGTGTAATTCCCGCAGGAACTCTAGCAAAAGAGCTGTTAGCGGGCACGTCTGCCAAACCTGCTCCTAGGATAGGCGATCAACGATATCCCCGCCGCGTAGCTTTCCTCCGCGATGAGACAACAAATCAACTCTTGCTAGATTCCAAGAATGCACCTGTTCCTATAGGGATTGATAATACTAACAAGGTGCGATTCTATACCTACAACCCAGGCACTACCTTCCCCGTCCCTACAGTTACTGGCGTTCCTGATCAGGAACCTAACGCTCTGTGGTTTAAGACAACCAGGAATCCTGCCACTCCAGAGGCACCGGCAGATGGTAATTATGGTAACGGTACTGACCGCCCACTGTTCTACCAATACAAATTAGCTGTCACTACACCACCAAGCGGAGGTAACCCAGGAGTCGGAACCACTCAGCAGCCGCTTTTAGTTCCCGTGCTGCAAATTCATACACCAAAGGGGACGCCAGCCGCAAACAATGCTACCCTCCCTGAACTTGGGGAGGCTCAAGACGAGACCTGGATGCAGAAACCTATAGGCAACAACGACATACCATTTAATCTAGTAATGGCTGCTGGCGATAGTCCTAGCCGTGACAAAGGCTTCTCTGACGCACCTGTGACTGAATTCAATGGAGGTATGCCCAACTTTATAAATACCCTAGAAGACTGGCGGAGAACGAACAACAATGCCACAGCTCGCATCAGTGGTTCATTTATTCAGCTCAAGCGCAGTGCCTATGCCACAGCCCCCTTTCTCTCACTTCTAACACCTTCCAAAACGGGGAGTCTTTTCAACTATGCACAGGCTTACAGACATAGCAACAACCAAGCATCAGGACTGCCAAATCTACCAGCTCAACCAGGCAGAACGCCCTACTATTATCCACCCGACCGTCAGTTTGGCTTTGATGTAGCGATTCTCTCTCAGTTGCCTGACTTGTTTTCCCAACAGATCACCACACCATCTGCCGGTGATCCGAATAAATTCTACAGGGAAGTGGGTCGGGATGATGCCTGGATAGAACCCCTGTTGTGTGGAGTGGTTGGTAAAACATCAGGCACTAAGATTCAGTACAACGGTGGCTACGCAATCGCTGACCCGAAACAACGACCTAGCTGTCCACCCCTTGGTTCTTATAACTAACAAGCAACAATGCGTGAGTGGCAAAGACTATGAGGCACAGCAAACAGAAGCAACATTCTCCCCAGTCTAGTCAGGCCGGTTTCACGATCATCGAATCGTTGATGGCAATTATTGTAGTGACCGTCTTAATGGTGGCGATAGGGCCGGTTGTCGTCATGTCAGTAGCAGTGCGGGTTCAGGCAAGGCGGGTGGAGCGGGCATCAGAGGCGGCAAAAACCTACATTGACAGCGTTAACTCCGGGAAGACACCTGCTCCCCCGGTTCCAAACAACTTGAAGGGGAGCAGTGCGGGTTCTCTTGACAAGGCTCCTGCTCCTACCCCTGCAAAATTTCCAAAGACGGTAGATTGGTCAAAGTCGTTAGAATTGTACTGCGTTGATCTCGATCCAACTCCGGGCTGTAGCCTCAATAGTTCGAGAGACTTGGTGATTCAGGCTTTCCGCAACCCTAGTGCGCCTACTCCTGCGGCTGATAATCCTGCTCAAGGCTACCGTCTGGGGGTGCGAGTTTATCGGGCAGATGCTTTTAAGGGTTCGGGACCTTCAAAGACGATAACCAAGGAACAATCAGCTCTCAAGGGAACGTTGGGAGGTCGCGACGTGCCACTGGCAACAAGGATCACAGATATTGCTCCCCAAGGTGAGAACAACTCCCTTCCTACCTGGTGTACTCGCCTCAAAGGTAGTAAAGTTTCTAGTCCTCAAAATAATTCTGATTGCTAAATGTCTGTCACTTAAGGGAGGAACTACAGCAAAATGAGTCCACTTAGATTTCTCTTAGCCAATCAGCTGAAATGCCACAGGCAAGCTCAAAAAACAAGCGGCTTTACCCTGCTTGAACTGCTTATGGCAATGGTTCTTGCGTTTCTGGTAATCACACCATTGCTGGGCTTTGTGGTCAATATTATGGAAACGGACCGCAAAGAACAAGCCAAAGCTAATTCTGAGCAAGAACTCAAAGCAGCGCTTGACTACATCACTCAAGACCTACAACAGGCTGTCTATATCTACGATGCCGATGGTCTCACCAAAAACAATAGTAAAATTCTTGGTAGCTCTGGCATAAAAAACCAAATCCCACCTGTCGCCGCCGGAGTGAGTGGTTGTGCTGCTAACAGCTGCGTACCAGTTCTTGTGTTTTGGAAGCGAGAGGAGAGAAGACAGGTGGTTAAAGTTAACCCGAATGGCTCTAGCTGTCCCCCTCCCGCTGGTGCAGTTTCTAATAACTGTAACGACGCCTACGTCTACTCTCTGGTTGGCTATTACCTGATCTCCGATAATTCTACCAGCAATACCTGGTCTAATAGTGCTCGGATTGCCCGGTTTCAAATTAATGATGGAGTCGTTGATCCTTCTAAGCCACTCATCGCTAAGAAACCTCAATATTTTAAGTTTAGCGAGGAGAAACTGAACAAAAGTGACGGTTTTAATGCCTTTGACCTCAAGGGAATAGGGACTCTCAAGCAAAAAATGAATAAGTGGCAAAAGGACACAGCACCCTATAAGTTTGACTTGGGCAACAATGTACTAGTTGATTATATTGACCGACCAACCCCTAAGGGAAACCCGCCAGGGGAAATGGAGTGCCTTGAAAAGCTTCCACCGGGTATCACGGACAAAAGCCTACTTGAGCAAAGAGTACCACCAGATAATAAAATCGATAACTTTTATGCTTGTGTCAATTCTAATAAAAATTATGTGCGGATTTATCTGAGAGGCAACGCCCTAGCTCGAATCCAGAAGACCAATCCTCCTACCTTCAGTGCCAATAACTCTGCTTATTTTCCAACGGTAACTGCCCTAGTTCAAGGAAATGGTTCCCTGTACACTCGACAATAACTGCTGCTAGGGCGTTGGGCGTCGGGCGTTGGGGTAAGGAAGCAAGAAAGCCCTTTACACAGTCACGATTTGGGCGATGGGCGATGGGCGATGGGAAGAATAAAAAATGGCTATCTTAACTTATATGAAAAAATCACACGGCTCACACCTCAGAGAAACAGCGGCAAAACAGGGTCAGCACTTGAGAAGGCGATCGCCTTCTCAACGGGAGGCGGGATTCACGATCATGGAATTATTAATTATAATCATCATCGTCGGTGTCTTAGCTGCGATCGCCGCTCCAAGTTGGTTGACTTTTATCAATCGGCAACGGCTCAATGCGGTACGGGGTGAAGTCTACCAAACCCTACAAACCGCCCAGAGTGAGGCCAAGAAAAATAAGTTAAGCCGAACCGTGACATTTTCTTTTTCTAAATCTACTGATGGCTTACCCAAAGTGAGCATTAACGGGGGGGCACCACAGCAGTTAGGCAAAGGTCAAATCAAGAAAGGTCAAATTACTGATTTTAACACTTATATCAGTACAACTTCAGGCACAAAAACTACATATAAAATTACAACCTTACCAATTACCTTTGACTATCAAGGCAACGTAACAACGACTAACTACCTGAATAAAGCATCCGAATCACCACCCTATATAGTCACACTATCAGGTGCTGGCGGTAAGCGGTGCGTGATTGTTGAAACTCTTCTAGGAGGAATGAGAACGGCTAACGAAAAGGATTGTCCTCCATAGCCTAATTCTAAGCAGACAACGGTAGAGACGTTGCAGACAACGTCTCTAAAGGATTTTTGTTGATCGTATAGTGTGGCTAATCAACCGGATTTGATATACACGATAAAAATTGATGGCGTAAAGCAAAACTAAATACAACCGTAAAAACCCTGGCTTCTTTTAGCCGGGGCTTTTTTGTTTTTCAGGGTTTTAACGATGTTTTTCTTTCAAAAAATCAAATTAAATCTGAATAAGTAGGTTAACCTAATTAAACGTAAAACTTCTTATACCAATTCTCTTTAATCATGCAACGAATACACCCCGGGCTACCGCCGCCCCCCCAAGACATCGGGGGGACTACAGGGGGGTCGGATATGGAGCAACATCAGGGAGAATTGGTATTAGCTCGATCCCCCCGACGCCCCCTTACTCCCTTCCCGCTCTAAGAATACCTATGCCCTTGGGAGTTGGGGGAGCCCTTGGGAGTTGGGAATAGGTAATCTTCTGGCTCCGAAGGGAGTAAAAAGGGGGGAACTAGAGATTTCAGCATCTTGTGTTTTTTTGAGTTGACCTACTTAGTTCAACTTCAAACAACAAATTTATTTGCTCAGGGTGACTTCAGATGAGAGGAAATCGTCAATACAGTAATAAAACCGCGTCTTGCTCAACTGCTGGATTTACACTACTTGAACTGATACTCCTGGTAACCCTGATTGGGATAGTGAGTGCGATCGCTTTCCCAAACTGGATCGCCTTTGTAGAGCGTCAACGGCTCAACAGCGCTCAAAGCCAAGTTTACCAGGCAATGCAGCAAGCAAGAAGCAATGCTAAACGGGATAAATTGACCTGGCAAGCTAGCTTCCGACAAGTGATAGTGGATGGGAAAGAAGTCGTTCAGTGGTCAGTTCACCGGGCTAGCATCACTCCTAGCGCCGAAAGTTGGCAGAATCTTGAAGCAAATGTTCGTTTGGATGATGAGACAAGCTTACCCAACTCAGCTAACGGGCGGCGAGTCCGGTTTAACTACTCTGGTTGTCCCGTTTATCAGTTGAATGATGAATGTGGGCAGACAACAATTTTAACCAAAGGACGAATAACCCTATCTAGTGCTAAGGGTGGCAAAGCCAAGCGCTGTGTGATAGTCTCCACCCTTTTGGGTGCATTAAGGATGGCAAAAGAGCAACCTAAAACTGATGAAAAAGGTCGCTCTTGTTATTAAGTTGTTCATCATCAAAGTCAGGGCGAGTCAGGGCGAGTCGAGCGATGTTATTGTTTACCCGACTATATTTGAGCAGTGACCATTGGTGTCAACTTAAGGTCAAACTCCCAGTCCGACAGGGGTTGAAACCCCTGCCTCATAGCCCAAGTCCTCGCTCAGAGGACTGTTAAATTCATTAGTCCTCTGAGCGAGGACTTTAGCTATTAGCCAGGGACTTAAGTCCCTGGCGGTTTTCAGCTTAAGTTGACACCAATGAGCAGTGACTCGCCCCTACATTGGATACGTTTTTATTTGGAACTCCCCTGAGGGTGCGATTGGCTTTGCCACCGCGCAAGGCGCGATCGCTTTCTTTTTACTCACCACCTTGCTCGAACGCCGCCCTTGTCTTCTCTCGGTCTAGCTTGAGAATCAACACACCCAGTGGTGGCAAACACAAGTCTAGCGAGTAAGGCTGGTTGTGGAGCGACCACTCATCCGTCCACTTGCCCCCCAGATTCCCCATGTTGCTACCGCCGTACTCGCGGGCATCACTGTTGAACAGTTCCGTGTAAAATCCTAGCTCCGGGACTCCCACACGATAGTGACTATGGGGCTGAGGCGTGAAATTACAGACCGTGACAACAAACTCGTCAGAACCCTTAGCACGGCGGATAAATGATACCACACTGTGGCGATTGTCGCTACAATCAATCCACTCAAACCCTTCTTGGGCAAAATCCTGGGTATAGAGAGCGGGTTCGCTGCGATAAAGCTGGTTAAGGTCGCTGACAAACTGCTTCAACTTTTGATGTGGCTCATACTGCAACAAATGCCACTCCAAATCGCCCCAAACATTCCACTCACTCCACTGACCAAACTCCATGCTCATGAATAGAGTCTTTTTACCGGGGTGAGTGAACATATAGGTAAATAAGCAACGGACATTGGCGAACTTCTGCCACTCGTCCCCCGGCATCTTACCCAGCATATTGCTCTTGCCGTGGACAATCTCATCGTGAGACAGCGCCAGCATATAGTTCTCGCTGTGGTTGTACCACATACTGAACGTGATGTTGTTCTGGTGGAACTGGCGGAACCAGGGGTCCATGTGGAAGTAATCCAGCATGTCGTGCATCCAACCCATATTCCACTTCAAATTAAAGCCCAAGCCTCCTACATAGGTCGGCCAGGAGACCATAGGCCAGTCGGTTGATTCTTCTGCGATCGAGAGAACACCAGGGTAGTAGCTAAAGACAAGATGATTCGTCTGGCGCAGGAAATCCGCTGCCTCAATATTTTCCCTACCGCCGTACTGATTAGTTACCCATTCCCCAGGCTTGCGGCAATAGTCGAGGTAGAGCATCGAAGCTACGGCATCCACCCGCATCCCATCGATGTGGTACTTGTCAAACCAGAACAAAGCGTTGGAAAACAGGAAGTTGCGGACTTCGTTGCGGTTGTAGTTGAACACCAACGTACCCCACTCCTTGTGTTCACCCTTACGAGGGTCTGCATGCTCATAGAGGTGGGTGCCATCAAAGAACGCCAACCCATGACCATCCTTGGGGAAGTGACCGGGCACCCAGTCTACAATCACCCCAATATCGTTTTGGTGACACTGGTCAATGAAATACATAAAGTCTTCTGGCGTCCCATAGCGGGAGGTGCAGGCATAATACCCAGTCACCTGATACCCCCAAGAGCCATCAAAGGGATGCTCTGCGATTGGCAATAGCTCGATATGGGTGAAACCGAGTTCCTTGACATAGGGAATCAGCCGCTGTGCCAGTTCGCGATAGGTGAGGAAACGCGCCCCCGGTCTAAGTTCGGAAACCAGGACTACTGGTTCAGTTTCGCCGTTGGGAAGCTGAGCGGGTTCAGCAGAGGCAGCATTGAGCCAAGAACCCAGATGCACTTCATACACGGAAATCGGCTGAGTCAGGGCATCGGTGTGACGACGACGCTCCATCCAGTCTGAATCATTCCAGGTGTAAGCATCCAGGTCAGTAACGATAGACGCTGTTTTGGGTCGGACTTCTTGCTGGAAGCCATAAGGGTCAGATTTTTCGTAGATGTGTCCGTCAAAGTTCTTGATTTCATATTTGTAGGAGTCACCAACACCCAGTTCGGGAATAAATAGTTCCCAAACGCCGGTGGCACCTTTACGCATCTGGTTTTTGCGCCCATCCCAGTAATTGAAATCTCCCAAAACCGAAACATTACGGGCGTTGGGTGCCCAGACGGCAAAGTAAACTCCTTTAACGCCTTCTATTTCCGTTGGATGGGCACCAAGTTTCTCATAGATGCGGTGATGATTTCCCTCGGCAAATAGATGCAGGTCAAAATCTGTCAGAAGGGGAGAACGGAAGCCATAAGGGTCGTAGATAACCCGCTCATGCTCCCCTTCTTTAATCCGCAGCTGATAATTGGCTAGTTCGGCTGTCTCAATTTTTGCTTCAAAAAAGTGGGGGTGATGCACCGCTTGCATCGGGTGTTCCATCCGTTCTTCTGGGCGAACCACCCATGCTGCGTCTGCATTCGGTAGATAGGCCCGCACTACCCAGCCGGTTTTACCATCCAGCTCAAATGGATGGGGGCCAAGGACTTCAAACGGGTCGTGATGTTGATTCCAAACAATCCGGTCAATTTGTTCAGGGGCAATGATCGGGGACATCAATCTATCTACCTCTATAAACGGGGAGCAAGAGCGCCATACATAACTTAACTTTAATATTTATATATATTTTTATTTTTTTGTACAGATTTTTTATTACCTTACCTGACGATAAGGGGGTGTAACACTGTCTAGGCGAGTATTAAGGGCGATATTATTGTCTTCAAGCGATAAACAGGAGTGTGCCTAGCCGTCTTTCCGAAGAGAAAGAGAGTCAGGAGCCAAGGGGGAGCTCTCGGAGTGGGGGAGAATTTAGAGATAAACTCTCCTGAGCATTTTTTTTATTTGCACGCATTGGGATGCTCCCGACTGCTAGAAAGGAGTAACTGTCCGAAATAGCTGGCGCAGGCGCAGCAGAAAAATCAATTGCCGGATTTGGGGGTTAAGTTCAGGGGGTGTTGAGGGTTCTGAAAGCTGAGCTTTCAGTTGGGCGTATTCTGCTGCTGTTAATGGTTTACCATCAATTGGCGATCGCGCCTCAATAATAATCTCTGTCCTCAACACCTCTTCTGGTACATCCTCCGGTGGTGGCAAAGACAGAGCCGGTTTAGCGATAACGAAAGTTAGTCCCAGCGAAAGACTGAGGAATCTGCAATTGGTCATGGGTCATTGAATAATGGTCACTTGAATCACTTTCCATCTCTATTTCAATGCAAAATGCGACATCAGACACTGAGTCTGGATGTCGCAATGGTTTAAGGAGCGATTCTCCTTGCTTTTGAGACCACCCGATTCTTCTAGATAGCTTCGCTTCCTACGAGTGCTAAAACGTAAGTCATCGCGCTTTTTACTGGCTAGGGTGTTGTAGCCGGAGACCCGGCTGGTGTACCATCCGGAGCCGGGGTCTCCTCCTTCGGTCCGCAGGCTCCCAAAGTGACTGCTAAGGTAAGTAAGAGAGCAAACCCAATTAATTTCTTGTTCATACACTCCTCTGTTTTCACGTACTGCGTCAAAATATATGTTACGCTAGCCCATCACAATTCTACAGTTTTAGCATGACAAATACTTTTTTACGCTATCCCTTTAGGGAGATAGATTTTTTTAAGATTTATGTATTACTCAAGCGCTGCTCAAGCCGCCTCACAGCGCTGAAACTGGTAGCTCTCAATGCCGCATTGGAAAGTACGCTTTTTCACGACCAAAGACGTGGGTCAAGGCAGAGGCTTTGGTCTAACGGTGAGTTATCAAACCCTTGTCAACCAAGACAATGGTAAATTAGAAGTCAGATCCAAACCCGGTCGGGGTGCCGAGTTTATCCTCGAAATTCCGATTAGGCATTCCAAGCCGTGGACATCTGACCCGCCTCCGTATACAACAATGACCACAGGGTCTCAAACATAATCCCCCATACCTGAACCCCAAGCGATCGCTGCCACAAGCAACAGCTGATGCTAGGATGAGGCGAGATTATCGAGTTTTGTGCTAATAGCTGATAGCTGATAGCTAGCGTGTTAATTCAAGAATCACGAAATGCTTATGAATGCTGCCCGTCACTCAGTTCTACCCCAACAACGTCGGTCCAGGAGACCAGCTGCTAGTTCAAGGGGAACGCGCTCAAGGGCAGCGCTCTCATCAAATGTGACCAGTATGGTCTCTAGAACCACTGGACAAAAGGTAGCTCCGCTCAACACAGGCGATCGCTTGCGGACTGCTAGCTCCTTGGGTGCTAACACGAAGGGATCTGCTACTCCTGTGCGCTCAGATCGCCCCACTTCGCTACCGCTACCGCAACGGCTAACACCAATTTGGCTCTCGTCGCTAATATTCCTACAGCGCAGCTCCGACGTTGTCACGTTCTTACTAGTTGCCGCCACCTTGACTGTTTATTCGTGGACAGTTTATACCCAGCAGCAGTGGGCGCAAGAGTACCGCAAACTGGAAACTCTCCAACGCAATGAGCGACACTTGACGATGGCGAACGAAGGGATAAAAGACCAACTGGCTCAACAAGCTGAAAAACCAGCTACTGGTCTGGTGACTCCAAGCCAAGCCAACACAATTTTTCTGCCGCCATCACCCCAGCGCCAATCCTTTACTACCTCGACCAACACCACTGACCCAGAGCCAGCTGCAAAAACACCACTGGGGTACTAGAAGGATTGAAGGTTTCTTGCGGGTTGAAGGTTTTTCAGAGTTGATACAAGAGTTGAAGGTTGCGGGTTGGAAGATTGAAGGATTCTAAGAGTGCTAGGTTGCAGGAGAAAAGGTTGAAGGTTGAAAGTTCTAACCTTCAACCTGCTAACTTTCAACCCTCCTTTCAACTACCCCGTTTTAGACTACTGCTGGTTTGGGGACTACTGATCGCAGGCGGCGCTGGGCTATTGCTAAATTTGTATCGGCTGCAAGTGTCACAGTCACCGGGGTTGGAGGAAAAAGCACGGCAGCAGCAGATGGTATATCTGCGTCCATTTGTCCCCCGACGGCCGATTGTTGACCGAAACGGCAATGTTTTAGCGGTTGACCGACCGGTCTATACGCTCTATGCACACCCGAAGCTGTTCAAGCGCTCCAAGCATGATATGGCGGTATTGTTGGCTCCGATGCTTGAGAGGAAGCCAAGCGAGTTGGAGAAGCTGTTTAATCAAAAATCGAGTGGAATTCGGGTTAGTTATGCCCTGACAGAAGACGTAGCTGACCAGATTGCTAGACTACAGGCGGATGGTCTAGAGATGATTCAACAGTACTCCCGCCTTTATCCCCAGCAGGATTTGGCAGCAGATGTCGTGGGCTACGTTGATGTGGATCATCGCGGTCAGGCAGGGCTGGAATACTCTCAGCAGAATTTACTAGAACGTGCTGTTCGCACCCTCCGGCTCAGCCGTGCCGGGAATGGGGCGCTGATGCCAGATCATGTCCCAGAAGGATTTCTGCACTTTGATGACCTGCGGTTGCAACTGACGCTCGACAGTCGCCTCCAAAGAGCGGCCCGCTTTGCCCTGAAGCAAAAAATCGAGCAGTTTAATGCTGAGCGGGGGACTGTCATTGTCATGGATGCACTGGATGGCTCTCTGTTAGCGCTGGTTACAGAGCCAACCTACAACCCGAATCAGTACTATGACTTTGATGTTGGTCTGTTTAAAAACTGGGCACTGGCGGACTTGTACGAACCCGGTTCAACGTTCAAGCCGCTGAATGTAGCGATCGCTCTGGAAAGCGGTGCAATTCAACCCGACAGCATGTTCAACGACACGGGCCAGATTCAAATCGGTAAGTGGTCAATTGGCAACTATGACTTTGAATCTAGAGGCGGTCGCGGACTCCTCAGTGTGACCCAGATTCTGGAATATTCCAGCAATATCGGCATGGTTCGGATCATCCAACAAATGAAGCCAGATGTTTACTATAGCTGGCTAGAAAGGTTAGGACTGGGACAGAAGGTTGAGATTGACTTGCCCTTCGAGGCACCAGGGCAGATAAAAAGTCGGCGGCAATTTACAGCAACGGCAGTTGAACCTGCAACTGCCTCCTTTGGTCAGGGCTTTTCCTTAACGCCCCTCCAGCTTGCTCAGCTGCATTGCACTCTGGCAAATGGAGGCAAGCTGGTGACACCCCATGTTGTTCAGGGGATGTTTGATACAAAGGGGCAGCAGTACTGGCAGTCGCGCCTAAGTGCGCCGCGACCTGTATTTTCACCGATGACTACCCAGGTGGTACTCAAAATGATGGAAAATGTGGTTCGTGAGGGCACCGGGAAAAATGCACAAATTCCGGGTTATCGGATTGCTGGTAAAACGGGTACTGCTCAGAAAGCCAGTCCCACCGGCGGCTATTTCACTAATGCTAAAGTAACCAGTTTCGTTGGCATTTTTCCGGTGGAATCTCCCCGGTACGTGGTAGTAGCAGTAGTCGATGATCCAAAGGGGCAGGATGCTTTTGGTTCGACCGTTACTGCACCGATTGTCAAGTCGGTGATAGAAGCCCTGATTTCGATTGAGCGAATTCCGCCATCGGAGGCGCTAGAGAATAAGAACTAGGGAATAGGAACTAGGGCGTCGGGGCGATAATTTGACTTTGCTGCACCTGCTTCAACAATTGCTCAAAGGAGTGGGCAGGCTCCAAACAACTGAGTCCCTGGCAGACCAAACCCACGGCATCTTTGGGTAGATTGGTTTCTAACTGATAGACACTAACGGGTAAGTACTGGGTGATTAGGGAAGTTAACTGGTCAGCGCTAGAGCGAATCAGGGTACAGTGGTGGTACCAATCTAGGGCGGTAAATAGGCTGGGACAAGCTTGGGGAGATTGGTTCATGACACTGCTGAACGCTTGCAGGGATTGTTCTGCTCTGTCAAGGTATTGAATGTCTTCGCTGAGTAAAGCAAGACGTATCAGGTTAGCGATCGCTACTCCATTGGCAGAGGGGGTGGCATTGTCAGCATAGCTACGCTCCCGTACCAACAACTCACCACTGGCGTCACTAGCCGCGTTGTAGTAACCTCCCAGTTCCACACTCCAGAGGAATTGATCAAACTCTTCCTGTGCCTTAAGCGCCTTTTCTAACCAGTTTGAGGATTGAAGGTTAGTTTGGGTTGAAGGTTGAAGGTTAGGTTTGGGGTTTGAACTTTCAACCTGCAACCCTTCTTCAACCAGCAAGCTTGCTTGATGCAAATCCAGCAGGGCTTTGATAAACAGGGCGTAATCTTCAGATTGTGCCAGCACCGACGGTTGACAATGGACGCTACCGCGTCCCGCTACGCTATCATAATTAAGTCGGTGGAAGCGCCCCTGAACCCATTGATTGTCCAGAATGAATTTGGCAGCGCCTGTTGCCAGTTCCAAGTACTCTGGCTCACGGAACACACTGTAAGCCCGCGCTAGACCGGAAATCATCAAGCTATTCCAAGCGACAATCATTTTCGTGTCGGTTACCGGCGGAATCCGACCAGCCCAGTTGCCCGTCTTTGCCTCCTGATTGTTCCGCGCTGGTGGGAAAGTTACTAGGGCGTCAGGCTTTGAACCATAACGAACCTCAAAAAGTTTAGCTAAAGCCGCTTCCGTGGTATCACTCAACTGCTCGGAGTGACGGCGCTGTAAAACGTTGTGACCTTCAAAGTTGCCCTCGGCTGTAACGGTAAATTCTTCCTTAAGTTCCGCTAACTCTGAGGTTGTTAGGAGTTGTTCCAGTTCCCGATAACTCCAGACATAAAACGCCCCTTCTTCTGGCTCAACGGCGGTTGGAAGAGTGAAGTTGTCGGCATCCTGGGCGGCATAAAAGAAACCCTGAGCGGATGTCATTTCTCGTTTGAGCCATTGAACAGTTCCAGCGATCGCTCTTTTAAACGCCGCTTCCTGAATGCCTGCGCTCCACAAATTGGCAAGGTACTCGAGGATCTGCCCGTTGTCATAGAGCATTTTCTCAAAGTGAGGCACCGTCCAGGTGGCATCAACAGTGTAGCGGTGAAAGCCACCAGCAACATGATCGTAAATCCCGCCCTTTGCTAGGTCTAATCCCCGTTGAGCTACAGCCTGACGGGCGTCATATTCAGATTCAAAATCAAATCGAGTGCCCCTTAGTGCCAGATCCGCATAGGGTATCATCGGAAAGCTGGGCCCGTAACTTCCGGAACTCACTATACCCGTATTCGTCTCCAGACCCTGCTCTAGCAAATCATCACTCAGCTCCTCGCTGCCGGGTAGCATCACTGACTGCTGGAGGTTAACCAAAATCTCTTCTTTAAACGTTTGGAGCTTGCTTTTCTCAATATCGTAGAAGCGGCGAATCTTTTGCAGCACCTCCAAAAATCCAGGGCGTCCGTAGCGCGGCTCTACGGGAAAGTAGGTGCCACCATAAAACGGTACCCGGTCATCAGGAGTCAGGAAGACATTAAGCGGCCAGCCCCCTTGACCCGTCATCATCTGCAACGCCTGCATGTAGATACTATCAATATCCGGTCGCTCTTCCCGGTCTACCTTGATCGGCAAGAAATTGGCATTCATGTACTGCGCGATCGCTGTATCGGAAAATGCCTCTCCTTCCATCACTGTGCACCAGTGGCAGCTGGAGTAACCAATCGAAAGGAAAATCGGCTTGTTGTTTGCCCTTGCTGTTTCCAGGGCTTCATCACACCAGGGCCACCAATCAATAGGATTCTCGGCGTGTTTACGGAGATAAAGGCTTTGGGATTGGGCAAGACGATTGGTCATGGGAACTATTAATGGTTAAAACTGGGTAGATGCGCTTGTGGATATTTTTTGCCAATCTATCGTTATGGATAGAGCGATCATTTTGAGAGGGGTAGAGACAGCAAGGAGCAAGAACGACACCTGTCAGTGTTGAATTTGGGTTGCAGGCTGTAGGTTAACAGGTTGCAGGAAAGCATGTTAACCCCTCAAGGTTAGAACCTTCAACTTTTAACCTTTCAACCTTCAACTTTCAATCTTCAACCTTCAACACCCGACAGACTATGACACCATTAAGCTTATCTAACACCCTGCTTCAGTACTGGCAGAATCTCAGCCTTTCTTAACTTCTTGGATAACTGCAAAACGATGCTTTCAGAACGCTTCACAAATGCCTTAATCTTTGCCACTCAATTACACGCTAAGCAAACCCGCAAAGGGAGTAAAATTCCTTACATCGCTCACCTGCTGGGTGTTGCCAGTATTGCCCTAGAAAACGGAGCAAATGAGGATGAAGTGATCGCTGCCCTCCTCCATGATGCGATTGAAGACCAAGGTGGTGCGGCAACTCGCGAAGAAATTCGCCGCCGCTTTGGGGATACGGTTACAGAGATTGTCGATGGCTGTACCGAGATTGATGGAACACCGAAACCCCCGTGGAGTCAGCGCAAAGAGGCGTATATTGCTCACATTCCCACAGCCTCTGCATCGGTACGCCTAGTTTCTGCCTGCGACAAGCTACATAATGTCCGCTCAATTCTCAATGACTATCGCCTGCTTGGGGATGCGGTATGGAACCGCTTCAAAGGCGGCAAAGACGGTACGCTTTGGTATTACCGTTCTCTAATAGAAGCCTTCCGCACTGCTGGCTCAACACCTATAGTTGATGAGTTGGAGCGTGTAGTGGGTGAACTCGAACGCTTGGTGAGCCTTCCCCCAAACGATAAGCCCTAAAAACTGCTGATTATTCCCGGCGCTGCTGATAATCTTCAGAAGACTCAGGGTCTAACTCCCAACGCCGGTCATCACGCTGTTCTAATATGTCATTTGTTCGGAGAAACGCCCGATCATCCATTTCTAGACCAACAGCTTTTTCCAGATCCTCAGTGACATTTTGATCAGGAGTAGGAGTTGTACCGCCAACCGCTTCTTCACCAGCTACTTCTGCCTGATACTGGTCAGCATCAATATCACCTCCAGTCATTTGGGCACCAGTGATCCTACCTTCTGCTGATGCTTCCATCATTGAGCCTTTGCCGGTGTTACGGTCTGTTACTTCGTGATAAGAAAATTCAATTTCTTCAAATTTTCCAATATCGTCCGGTAGTGGGGCATTGGGATTGAGTTCGTTAACTTTCTTGCTTTCCATCTCAGGGGCTTACTTGTGTTGAGTTAGTTTGGGATCATATACAGCTTAACGCTGCGATGACAAACGGGTTTATCACTTTGGAGCGAGAACGATCTATCTCTTATGAGCGAAGCACAGTCAGTAGCATGATACATACGCTAGGAGTGGCTCAGCTACTTCTAGTGGTTTGCGATTACGTGGAATACACCTGAGGCTCCCGGAGTCAGGAGTCAGGGATAGGGGAGTGTACTCAACTGAGCTGAAAACCGCTGTACAAAGATAACAACTGAAATTTAAGAACACCGAAAGTGAGCAGTAAAAAGCTATTTGCAGAACAAACTTGGTCTAATAGATATAGCAAAGATGTTAATGTGATTCTGATTGAGCTATCGGCTGACGCGCTCACCTATGTATAAGATAAAGAACGAGTAATTATTCACTATTAAAATAAGGAAAATTTGCTAACCTAAGTGTTTTAATTGTGAGTTCTATGCATCTGCCGGAGACTACTGCCTACGTCAGGATTACACAGCACTCCTGGCAACAGGGCAAGATTGAAGGAGAAGTCCAAGCAGCGGAATATGAGTGGCAGTTTCAGTGGTGTTTCCGGGAGGGGCAATTATCAGTTAGACCTTCTCTGGGACGGGCTCTGATTCAGGAGCCGCTCTGTCGATTTTTAGAGCGGTGCGATTACCAGCTGGAGCCGGGAGGAGACTATGCGTTTACGATTCGGACGGAACTTTGATTAGGGCGTTGGGCGTCGGGAAAGAAGAGCGATGAAATTACCAAGAAAGTGGCGGGTAGTTTACTACCTTGCCACTAATTATTTTGTCCCTCGACGCCCGACGCTCTAACCGCTAGTGCCTAGTTGCAGGTAACGCTCGATTAACAGGATAGCGACAATATCATCTACTGGTCGGGGTGGTTGCCGCAGTCCTTGCGGGATGAGACGTTTAATACCCTTGGGGGGGTACATTTGCCAGTAGCGATCGCGTGCTTCTAAACTGCTGTAGCGTTCATCTACCAAGACAATCGGCACTGACACGGGTAAGTCGTGAGCAATTTTCTGTTTCCAGCTCTTTGCAGTGGTTTGATCGCCCATCACAATGGTTTCAACGGCAAACTGTTGACACAATTGTTGAATCGTCGCGATCGCTTCTTGTGACACCACCACTTGATGGTAAAGTAGCTGCCGCTGTTTGCCCATCACTGCCAAACCACACTTATCGCGCCCTGGATCAAAGCCTAAAATCATCGAATGGTCGTTATTAGTTTTTGGTTGTTAGGTTTTAAAAACAACCTGTCCATTTTGAGTCGCAACCAACTGCATCTTTAAGGGACCAGCTGTGTATGTCGTCTCTTGCGCGACAACTTTTATATCCACCGATTGGTTATACTGCTCCAGTTGTTCTATGAAGTTAATGACCGTGGTGATGCTACCATCTCCAATCTGGATAGCACTCAGTATACCAGCGCGTCGCGCACGGAACTGGGCTGCTGCCAGCAACTGGTCGAGGCGCTGACGGATTTCCTCGTTGGTCATGGTTGAAGCATCGGCAGAGATTGTAGCAAGAACATCACCAGCCTGAAAGACGACTTGATTGAGAGCAGCATCAGCAAAAACTTGTACCTCCTTTTCGCCCTCAACGTAGTTACCAGCTGAGAGGATTCGCACTACATAGTCGTTACCGTCCTTAATCTGGTTAATTAACTGCTCAACCTGTGATTTAGGAATTTGCACAAGCGGCTCATTGGAACTACTGTTACTAGACTGAGTGATTTTCATCGCTGTCCGATTCGCTTCCCGCAGCAATTGCTCAACTGCCTGAGTCGCTGCTCTAGGCTCGACAATGCGTACAACCCCAGATGCCAGGACTTGACCGCGAACAAGAGCAACATTGCCCTGACGCAGAGCTTGATAGGTCTGATAGTACTGTTCCAGACTTTCTACTTCCTGTTCTAAATAAGCCAGTTTTTTTTCTCCTTGTTTAAGTTGTTTGTCTCGTTCGGCGAGTTGGAATTCCCGTTGTGTGAGTTCTTGTTCGAGTTCCTGAAGGCGAATTTCGCGCTGGGCGATAGCCTCTTTGAGTTGTTGTTCAAGTTCCTGGAGGCGGGCTTCACGCTGGGCAATTACTTGATCGCGTTGGGCGATTAGCTGCTCACGTTGGGCGATTATCTGATCACCTGCGGCAATTCTCTGGTCAAGTTGGGCAATAGCCTCGTCTTGATTGGCAAGTTGCTGATTGCGCTCCTTAATGGTTTGGGCTCGCTTGGCAAGTTCCTGGTCGCGTTGAGCTACTAATTCTTTTAATTGAGTAATTTGACCCGTCAGTTGAGTAATTTGACCCTTCAGTTGATTCCGCTGCTGGATCAGCCCCTGACGTTCCGCTAGGAGTGACTTAATTTCTGAACGCAGAAAGATAGCCTGCTGAGATATCTTCTTTAGTTGAGTTTGGGCCTGCTGGAAGTTTCGATTAGTCACATCCAAACGCTTCTGGGCGTCAGCTTGTTCGGTTCGGGCTTTGGTTAACTCGTTTTCTACCTGACTTTTCTCTGCATTAATTCTCTTGATATCACTACGAGCCACTCTTAGTTTTCGTAGAATACTGTCGAGTTCAAAAATTCCATCCCGTAGTGAGCCGCTTGTCGCAAACAAAATCCCTAGGGTCGAGGCAGAAATTAGGCTCCCAGTGATGATTGTCACTACAGTGGCGGTATTGCGGGGACGTAGATTAA
>CBDTXL010000069.1:0-18473 GCA_965364435.1 uncultured bacterium | reverse complement strand
CCTATCGTCGCGATAAGCTCAAAAAAGTCCAGTGGTCAGGCATTGTTAGTAAGACCCCCCTTCTTTAGTAGGGTCTGCTGTCTATCGGACAGGATAATGGGAGTGGTTTTAGGACTGGGCACGGCTCAAATTAGCTGACTCACACCAAGCCTGATGACACAGGCTAGTGTAAAGTTTACCCTTAGTTGTCACCGTCATCTAGACTGGTGGGTTATTTCTGCCGCGCTGCACTAGTAATCATTCCCAATCAGCATCCGAGTAGAATACACTGGAGATGCTTTCTACCCCGCTTCTAATCCTTTCTATCTCTGAGGCAGTTAGTCGGCTTTTCCAGTTATCTATATTTGCTCTACTATCACGTTTCAAGTCAAGATTACGCTCAAAAGAAAAAGGAAGCGTATTTTTTGCTTCTTCAGAGCTTTTTTTTAAGCTACTATACTTTTTAATCTCTTCTTTGATACTTCCTGAAAATTCTATATCTAGCTTTTCAAATAGAGTTTGGAACCCAAGTATAGGTTCTCGCGAAATATCTTCGTGTCGGACAAATATCCAATCCTTGTACTTATTCTGATACTTTATTATCGTATGATGCATTATTTTCCACAATAAGATTGCTTGATATATAACATCAGGTTCTCGTTTTTCATATTCTTTCATTTCGGTTTCAAAGGGATATAAATGCTCTTGCATGAGTAATGGCTGTTCCAGGAAATTTGAAAAGCTCATTAGCCAGTTTTTGCTTTTAAGGCTGCCAGCAAATGCAGCGGGATGCCTGATCATGACTACGACGTCCATATTAAATTTTGATGCTAGCCATTCCGCCGAAAATAATGCTATGGGGTCCTTAAGCAAGGGTCTGGTACGAGAAATACGATACTTCTCAAAGGTGATATAATCTCTCAACATGCGCAAGGCATCTTTGGACGATTTTATTATCTTAAATTCCTCCTTCAAGTTGTAGGAGAAGGAAACAGTGTCCTTGATTCTTTTATAAAAAATCGCTTCATTTTCAGGGGTAACATAGTAGAACCAATGATCCCACTTAACACTACATATACCGGGACGATGATCTAAAGGATTAAATGGTTCTTGTATGTAGCCTACTGAAGGAGATAAAGCTAACATCTTCCCCACCCAAGTTGTACCAGAACGATGTGAGCCTGTGACAAGTATTGGTTTGCGTGAAATCATTATCAATTTTTCAGTTTTATTTTTAGGTAACTTTTGGTAGCATTCAATGCAGAGCATTGCCAATTAACAAATGCACTGGAAAAGCTGAATCTTATTCTCATAAATTTTTAGTTTTTCTCAATTACTACCATATTTTTTACAAACCTTTTCAAGGGCATTGGCAGCATCTATGTGCATTTCTGGCGAAGGATAATAATTATTATATTTTTGTCTTTTCCCATTACCTAAATCTTTTCTGGCAAGTCCTGGATCTATTGTAATCGGTTTACCTGTAAATCTACTGATCAATACTTGAGGCATCCCTCTTTTAGATATACATTCAACATATTCATCGCTATACTGTCTTATTTGATTAATCATCTCTGGATTAACCAATTGAGGAAATTTCCCAAATAAGGCACCAGCATTTGATTTTCCAAAAAATGCGGGAATACCTGCATATTTTTTACAAAGATAAATTTCTTTGTAATAAGGTTTTCTGGTAGAAAACCAAAATAATACTTTAGGAATTTTAATTTCTTCTAAGAGTAATTTATAATTATTTACCCAATTCCTTCTCGTCTCAGCGATAAGTTCTTTCACATATTTTTTATCGTGGTTTCTTAAAACTTCGTCATAAGCCTGCTGAGCACCGATTTTGACACCATCAGAGCGCCTGGTTAAGTATTCTAAACCTCCACTATCAAATAATGAATTACTTTCACTTCTTCCTGACATCACTTGAATCACCGCAAATTTTGCGTTATTTATATATTTAATTAAAAAATCTTTATTTCTTAAAAAGAAATAGGGACCCGCACCGGCAAATCCCAAATTTAATGATTGCATATTTATTTTTTCTTGCAATAATACTGGGTAGGGTTTTTCAGTGAAACAACCAAAAGTCTGGGCAGCCCCTAGGCATACAAAGTACTTATTTTCTTCTAGCTTTTGAGGTTCGGGTCCTCTGACACATAAATCAAAATTATCTAAGTAATAAAGCTGATAATCTACTATTTCCCGATCTCTGTCTTGATATCCACCCATAAAATTAGTTTCTGCACTAAAATGGTCAGAAATATTTTTATCTAATTAAAGCAGATCGCTATCGACCTGTCAAACTAACCTTTGAGGAATTTGACAGACACTATGCCTGCCTCGGAAATTTCACAATCCCGATAGTGTACTTCCCGCAATCGAGAACCGCTATAGCTCAGATTCTCAAAAACAGCAAAAACTTCTGCCCAAGGAGAGCCAAATCGATTGATTTTAGAGTGTTGGACATTTTTTTATTTGGAAGTCCCTAATAAGGGTTGACGAGGGAATTAGGTCAATTCGGTTCTCTAATTGAACCCATGAATAAAACTGTTCCAGTTTGATTGTCCCGAATTGCACAGAAGAAGGGACGGTCAACAACCATCTGGAAGGGTTCCTCTGGCATACGGGCAGATGTTAGAGTGGCTCTTACGGAGGTTGCAGCAGCGGCTTTTGTGCCTTCTTCGTTCACTTCTACGAAGGTTTTATGCTTGACTTCATCGATTTTGACTGAGGCAGAAGTCATATTGGAAAAATTTGCCCTGGAACCGTCGAAAGCCGCTTCCATACCCAGTGATTTCAGAGCAGTATTGAGTTGAATATCGTACTCAAATTTGAAGCGAGGTAGCTGAATTGACCCCCGCCGCATTTGGAATTGGTTCATCCATTGTTGCCATTTTTCGACAGCCAGCTGCTGTTGAAAGGCGTCAAGAGTGGTATTTTTACGTGGCAGGAAGACATATAAACTCAGGCGTTCTGTTCCGTAAGGCAGTGACACTGCCTGAAAATTTTCATTTTCATAGTATCGATATCTACCAGACTGAGACATCATTGGGTGTTGCTTTTGGGTGCCATCCGACAGATAGAACGGACGCTCAGTGGTTTGACTCTTATCGAACTCTTTTGTCCACTTACCTTTGAAATAAATGGCGTTGATTAAAAAGAGAACGTCATCGGGTTGAATTTGCTGAACAATCTGATCGATTTTACCGCGAGTATTTTCCTTAACCCAGTTGTTGATAATCTTTGGGGCGTCGGGTTTACCGAAGTCCAGTTCTGTTACCTTTGCCCCGTAAAACTGCTGGTTTCTTTGCATAAAGTCGGGCTTGAAGGCAACACCTTGCTTCGCCCAAAGGGAGTTGGCAATTGAAAGCTGGACAGCAGGGTCAGCATTTTCTAAGGTGGCTTTTAAGGTATTGTTACCCTGGTTGATGTCTTGTAGACTCATCCCTTGTAGTTCCAGAGCTTTTGCCATTGCCTGTTGGGTTTCGCCATCAGCACCGTTGTAGGTCATGGAAAGTGCGATCGCTACACTCGTAGGCGAGACAAAAACGTTCTTTTTGCTGTCCTGCTTGAGAATCTCCTTGAACAGCTTGAAGCCAAATTTGGTGTTAGCATCAACAAATTGGGAATTCACTGGTGAATTGGGCGACTGTGCGGTTAAACGGGACTCTCCAGGTTTTGGGGAGTTGGCGTTTATCTTCTGAGCCATCAACCCTCCTGATAGACCTGCCAGAACAATACCTGCTGCCACAATAGCACCCACTCGACTGAGTATTCGCCGGTTCATACCACTACCTCACTTGCTGATGCGATTCCTTTCTTAGGATGACCCGTTCCAGCAATAGGTGTTCCGGTGGTTACAGTTTTGGCAACTCTTACTAGTTAGCTTAATGCCGTTTCGCTCATCTCCCCTCAATCGTGAGAGGTATAGAGTAGTGGAGAATCATTGCAATGTTGTAGATACTGTCTCGACATGTCAAGACAGTATTTACAAATAATGGTGCAAGCTCTGAGCTTCAAGCAGCAGAACCGTCAATCATACTATTGCTAATCGCGATGGTGTCGCCGTATTCGCTCAAATCAGCCCAGATTGGTGAAAAGTAGCGATTGTGCAGGTTGATCACTTTTTCCACATCAGTAAGAACTTCTACCTCGTCATAGCCGCGTGCTGCTTTCCGCCATGCCGTCTGAGTGAGATTAACGCTGCCTTTGAAAGCCAATAAACCATCAATCACAACCAGCTTTTGATGAGGCAGTTCCTCCCAATTGCGAGTAGAGGCGCAAACTGTCTTGATTGAGAGTCCTGGCGCTTCGTTCCTGTAGCACTCCAATTCAGGCAACAACCAAGCTTGATCTGGAGGTAGAGAGACAATGCCGCGCACCTGAATCTGCTGTGCTGCCAGCTTCAAAGCACCGAGAATCTGTTGGTTGATGCCAAAGGTAGTGAAATGGATAAATTGTTGAGCCTTATTGATTGATTCAAATAACCCTTTAAGCGGTGGATAGTCGGGACTATCTTGCTGCACACGATTCGCTATCACTCCGAGATGTTTGATGTGTTCGATGGGGTTATCGATGTCGATGTAGAAACCGCGCTTTCGGAAATAAGTGCGAAATGGTTCAATTTTGAAATTGCCTTGAAAAACATATTCAACTCGGCACACTGGGCAGTAAATTTGCTGGTGCTGGTTCCGACGCATTGCTTTTGAAATCGCAAGGCATTTTTCGCAATGGGCTAGCGCTGGTGGTAAGGTCGTCAAGTATTCGTTATTGGAGCTGGAATTAAGAGTCATATTGGAATCTCCTACTCAGATTTTGTACGCTTCGTATTCACCCGCAAGGGAATCAATTCCCTTGCTCATAGATCAAGTCCACTAAAGTGGACTCGCCTATTACTTGCCAGTCCTCTTAAGAGGACTTCAGCTATTAGCCAGGGATTTGAATCCCTGGCGGGTGAGTAGACAGATGCAAGATGTTCGTCATAACTACTTGCACATTTCCCCAGTCCGGGTGTATCAGAGTAATTTCATAGTTGCGCTAGCCTAGTACACAGCGAATACTTATCCTGTGAGTCTCTAGAGTTGAACTGAGTACACAGATGTGTACTGTGCATTGCCATGTGCTTAGAGGTATGACTAAACAACAGTTCGAGGCTATATTCGAGCGGCTAACTGCCAGACGGAGAGAGGTGCTGCTGAAGTTTTTGGCTAACGAGTCAGATGAAGCGATCGCCAATTCCCTTCACATCACAAAAGCAACTGTCAGAAAACATATTGAAGAAATCTGTGAACAGTTTGGTCTTAAAAATGATTTTCCCGATGAGCGCCGCTCAAAGCGTCAGGATTTAGTGGCTTTATTTGCTAAATACAAGCCTGAGTTAGTGGGTGGATGTATTTCTGTTGTTGAAAATGAGGGAGCGATCGCAAACCCTAACATCCCTATTAGCCAAGCGGATGAGTCGGACTTGGATACTTTGGTGGAGAAGGTGCGATCGCAGACAGATGCGAGTATTGCGGAGATTCTGAGAATTGTTCAGGGCATAAAACAGAACGAGCAGCTCTCGATTTCTTCAGCTAACCTGATTTCCATGCCACCAACACTGGAGAATTGGCAGGGGCGGAATCAAGAAATCCAGAAGCTGCAAACATGGTTGGCGGATACTAAGGTCAAGACTGTTGGTATCCAGGGCTTGAGCGGTGTGGGCAAGTCTTGGCTAGCAGCCTATCTGTATAAGGAGGCTATTGAGTTTGAATCAAAATTCTGGGCTGATGTCAGACAAGGTACTGATTTTACGGTATTTGCCCAAAACGCCCTGATGAAGCTAGCTGGGAAATCCCCAGAAGAGTTGGCAGCATTGCGGGAACCGGAACAACTCATTTTTTCCTTGCTGGAAAGTTTGAGACAGCGCTCCTGCTTGCTAGTAATCGATAACTTAGAAACCCTACTAGATCAGGAGCGGCATTTTCTAGGGATCTACAAAGATTTCTTCAATCGCTGGATTGAGCATGGGGCAGTTAGTAGGCTGCTGCTGACAACTCAAACCCAACCAGAGGTGATGGAAGGACATGGCTGTTGGCTACCTTTGCAAGGGCTAGAAGCTACCGAGGGAGCGCGGCTGTTGCAGGAATTAGGCATTCTTGGGTCTGATGAGGAACTGCAAGATTTTTCTAGATATCTCAATGGACACCCCAAGATGCTGCGGCTAGTGGCATCCAAGTTAAAACCAGGCAGTCACGTTCGGGAGGCAGAAAAACTGCACTTCAGGCAACTTGACCAGTTGTTGAATGAAGTACCAATGCCTTATCGCGATCGGGAAAGGGTTATGTTTGTCTCAATTTTAGAGCAACACTTTCAAGACTTAAGGCCAAAGCTGCAAAGATTTTTCCTCAATTTCCGCCTATTCCATAGTTTATTTGATAGAGATGCAGCTTCGGTAGTTTTGACTGAAGGGAGAGAATCAACTAATGCTTGGGACACTCAACAAGCCTTGGATGAACTGGTTAGTCGTTCCTTGCTAGATGAGATTCGAGGAGACCAGCGACGATATGAGTTTCATCCCTTTGTGTTGCAGTATGCCAAGCAAAAGGCAGGCAATCAGCCAGAGTCCTTACGGCAAAAAATTATAGCTTACTATCAATCAATTGCTCCCGATAGCAGCAATTGGGAAATCTCGGATGATGTTACTCCATACCTGGAAATTTTTTATCACTATTGCGAACTCAAAGCATATGCCCAAGCCTTCTACACAATTTTCAACGGTAATGATTATGAAAACTGCATAGATAATTTTTTGAACTTACGTGGCTACAATGCTATTCGAGCCAATCTGTATACCCAGTTGTTAAAGATATGGCAATCTAATGAACCAAGAACATGGGAACTTGAGACCGCTCATACTTGCTTAGGTGATGCTCTAAATTTTTTGGGGCAATATCATAGAGCAATTGACTGCTTTCAACAGTCTCTGGAAATTGCACAGGAGATTGGTGATCTCGAAGGTAAAGCTGGCTCTTTGATCAATATAGGTCTTGCTTATTATGATTTGGAAGATTTCCAGCAAGCCTTCAATTACACCCGTGATGGTCTAAACCTTGCAGCAAAAAACGGTTATCACGAATTTGAGGCTAATGCACTCAATAATATGGGGCTTATCTACTCTGCCAACGAAGAATATCATTTAGCGATTGATTGTTATGAGAGTTCATTGGCAATTAAACAGGATTTTGGTTATTACCAAAGTGATGCTAGTTCTTTAATTAATTTGGGAGATGCCTATCGTTGTTTGGGTCAACACGCTCAAGCAATTAAGTTTCTTAAACAAGGAATCGATATTGCAAAGCAGGCTGGCGATCGCCGATTTGAAGCTAATGGTTGGTTTAATTTGGCACTTGCCTTAGAAGCCCTAGAAGATCTAGAGCTACAGTCAGAAGCCATTGCTGCTTACAAAAATGCCCGTGAGCAGTATCAAGTAATGGGACTCGATGAACGTGTACGGGAAGCCAATGATGCAATTCGGTGTCTTTCTGAAGCTCTAGATGGCAGCGAGGATTGAGCGATCGCATCCTACCACCACCAAGCCAAAAGCGCGATTTTCCAGAGGATTGCAGGAGCGATCGCTTTTTGGTCTTTTGAGAAGTGCGATCGCATCTACTGTCTCTCACAAAAATTCGACACGTCCAACCATCTCTTCCGCCGTATACACTTCATGAATCAGAACTAGACTTTTGATAATCTCGCCAATCGAACGACTTTTCTGCTGATATCACTGATTCCATTATCTTTAAAGAGCATCTACGGTGAACACATTTTCCCGTGGTAAGTAGACAGTGACAGTTTCTTAATGCCAGAGTTACTGTTTGACCGCAGCGACCTGTAAGGGTACGATATATCGTGCCCCTACGCCAAAACCTTATCTGTATCTCTATAGCAAAACATCGCGTCTTGGCGCGAGATTCAAAAATGCCTCAACTCACTTTATTCCCCTGGTACTGTCCACCAAGCAAGGCCATAGGGTTGGGACGCCTCATTCACCTGTTTGCGATACTCAACACGGATTTTATAGCGACCAGCAGCGGGAACTGGGCAGAAAATGTGTTGCACACTATCGACTTCACTGATAGAAGCGCAGACACTTTTACCAGTGTCGTTCTCCAATGCGGGTATCAGGTAGAGGTCGAGGTTATTCAAACCGCGATCGCGAAAACTTTCCCCAACGTCATACTCATTATTTTTATTTTTATCTTCCAGCTCAACGAGGCGGTCCCAAGCAAGGGTCAGAGAAACGGAACTTCCTTCCTTCAAGGGTTTTTCTAACACATAATCCTTAAACGATGACGCCTCCACTGATTGATAATCCCAACCTATCGGCGGTACAGCCGCAGTTGGACTCCACTCCCCAGGACTGAATTGCTGATAAGCTCGAAAGGCATTAAGCTGCCCTGTACCCATCTGGTAGTCCAAGGGAATTTTTGGGTCTTTGTAGGCGTCAGATTCTAACCAGTTGCTGTTATCTTTTCCTAAAACGGTGCGGGTCATTCCCAAGTTCAAACCATCGCCATTGTCTTTAATTTTGTCTGCTGAGTTGAGTAACACCGCTTTCATCACTTCGTGGCGTCGGGAATCTATACTCCAGTTAGATTGTTTGGACTTGAGTTGGCGATCGCCCTCAAGGGCACCGCGCAAAGCGCGATCGCCAAATTCCTGAAGCAGCGCTACAGAGGCTGTGATATGAGGAGCAGCAAAACTCGTACCACTGACCTCAACCCTCTTTCCCGTCAGGTCGTACACAGAGATTTTACTACCGGGAGCTACGAGATTAATCCCACGGCGACCACCCACATTGATTTCTCGTTCAATCAGACGTCTGCCAATGCCAAGCGGCGCAGCACTCAAATTGGGAAAGTCAACCTTGGTAAACACTCCGCCACGCTTGGTTGTATAAGCAGTATTGATGGCATTGTAATTATCTGTGGGAATGGGAATGCCACCCTCACCCTGGTTACCAGCAATCACAAACAGGACGTTTTGAACCCGTGCTAACCAATCGATACATTGCGTCAGTAGAGCATTGCCATCCAGAGTTGCCTCTGGTCTAGGGTCTCTCTGGAGGGGCTCGCCAAAACTAAAGTTAATCGCCCGGACATCTCCCCCGTTTTGCTGAGCAACATACTGGGCGGATAAGCACTCTTCTGGTTGTCCCCCCTTTAAAGGTGAGCCAACAGCTGAGGAATAGAGCCTAGCGCCAGGGGCAACTCCCGGCAAGGTTTTGTCCTTACTAACCATGACACCAGCGACCATTGCCGCATGGGCATCTACATCAGTATCGGCTTTGGCTAGACCGTCGCGATAGAACACCCGCTCCAGAGCGGTCGCGGGATTCCAAGAAACAGCCTTGTCAAAACCAAATACTCCAGGTCTGCCAATTTCCACCTGACCAATGGCAATTTTACGACCAATCAAGTTATAGGGGGGGGCATGTAGCTTGCGAGCCTCTATTCCCGCGTCTCCTATAGAAGTTGGTGAAGCCATTACTGGGGTTATGACGCAGGAGGCACTCAAACCCCCAATTATCCATCCCAATCTTTTAACAATCTGCCGGTGAGCCAAGGGAGCTTCTCCTAAGTAGCTGTCATTTATTAGTTATTTAAGGAGCGGGTAAGGGCGAAATCCACATTTTCTCTTACCTGCCCTTACTTATGTTTTAGGTTTGTTGGAGAGCGCAACATTAGAGGATTGCTAAAGATTTTGTTAAGATAGAGACTACCGAGGACGCAGGAGAGTATCGCCAGTCATGAGCCAAACGCAATCTCAGAACCCCATCGTTATTGCCCCTTCTATACTATCAGCGGATTTTAGCCGACTGGGGGAAGAAATTCAGGCGGTGGATGCCGCTGGTGCGGACTGGATTCATGTAGATGTGATGGATGGTCGGTTTGTCCCCAACATCACAATTGGTCCTCTGATTGTTGAAGCTATTCGCCCTGTTACCAAAAAGCCTCTGGATGTCCACCTGATGATTGTGGAACCAGAGAAGTATGTGGAAGATTTCGCGAAGGCAGGAGCCGATATTATTTCGGTTCATGCTGAACACAACGCTTCACCCCATTTGCACCGCACCCTCTGTCAGATTAGAGAACTAGGTAAGCAATCCGGTGTGGTGCTTAACCCCTCAACACCCTTAGATTTGATTGAGTATGTGTTAGAAGTCTGTGATTTGGTGCTGATTATGAGCGTCAATCCAGGTTTTGGGGGTCAGAGCTTTATCCCAGCCGTGCTGCCAAAAATCCGCCAACTGCGTCAGATGTGTGATGAGCGTGGTCTTTCCCCCTGGATTGAAGTCGATGGCGGACTTAAAGGGAGCAATACTTGGCAGGTTTTGGAAGCAGGAGCTAATGCGATCGTTGCGGGTTCAGCGGTCTTCAAGGCAAAAGATTACGCCGAAGCAATTGAGGGTATTCGCAACAGCAAGCGCCCTGAACCGGAGTTAGCGACAGTTTAAGCAAAAGCCTAGTTTAGGTCTCTTCAATAGACCCCAGCAGGATTCCCCCCTCAAAGAGCCAACAGTGAAGCCAGTAGGTCGGGAGGAATGCTGGGGTCTGTTTAAATCTGTGCTATTTCCACCGTAGGAGTCCATTGAATAACGCGAGTAAAACTCATTAAGTAGATGAGCCTAAGGTCGGTTAAGATTGCAGGTATTCTAACAAGGTCGCGGCGTAAGGTTCGGGGTCGCGCAGGTACATCAGGGGACTGCTGTGGAGAACCTTCGTAGTAGCGTGCGGAACTAGCCGGGTCGTATCCTCGATAAAAGGCGTGAACATGGTGTCACCGTCGGCCCACATCAATAGAGTTGGAACCTTAAGGAGCGGTAAGCGGCTCGCTTCGTCGTACCTCAAGACGGCTTCGATCCCCTCGTAAGTGCGGGGAGTGCGGGACATCGCTTCCTGGAAATCTATCTAAGAATGCAAAAAGAGGACTCCCGTTATAATCTTTTATTTAACGGTGAGATGAATTTTTGCCTAAAAATTGACTACGAAGTAACAACAAGCGTAAAATAGTAAATATCTCAGGTTGAAATACCGCAGCCCGGTGAACCTTTGGCTGAAACAATGCCACACCCCAGAGCTGGAAATAATAGGCTAGAGGGTAGCGAAAACCTCGAATAAACATAGCGCAGTAAGTCTTTGAAGGCTGAATAAACCAAAAAAAGATTAGGGGCAACCCGCGTACCGTAGGGCATACGGAAACGTACCTTGAAATAGGTAAAACGCTTGGAGAGTAGTCCACAACAAGGGTGTCTAGATAACAAGTGATATTCTAGTAAGCTCGGACTAAACATAATCGTGTAAGACCTAAGTAGGGGGCAACCGTGAAAGGGCAGTGATTAGCTCAAGAATCTCCCGTTATAATCTTTGATTTAACGGCGAGAGCTGTCAATTCAAAACATTCAGAAGGATAGCCTTCCCAGCGTGGTTTCATACGCTGCCAGATAGCGGTGTAGTGGCTGCCATCCTCTTTCACCTCTAGTGGTCCGTAAAAGAGCGGCAACCGGCGTAAAGCTTGCCTTGCCGCTTCGTCTGACGAATAGTAAGTTTTGTGGGTTAGCACCAGCGCCGGACCACTTCCTGCCGTGCGGTAATGCACCTGCCCCCACGACCTATCGACAAAACCTCTTTTAATCGTGATTGGCAAATCTTGACTCATCTGTTTTCCAGAAGTTCAGCTCAGGCGATCGCTGCTGATCTTAGAGCTTATTTATAAGCTTAATATTAAGCGGTCAAAGCATAGCCCGTTTGCGTCGCTGTTTGATGCCGCAATGAAGCTAGAATTTGCCAGAGGTGTTCCTCTAGTTGAGCCTGTGTTCCAAAGTGCGTTAACAGTCGCTCGGTTAAGGAGTGCAAAATTAGTTGCATTTGACCATCGCGCCCATAGTCTTGAGTCTGAGCTTCAATTAAGGCATGGGTTCTAAACAGATTAAGGTTGCCAGTTGTAATCTCTCGCTCAATGGTTTGGAGGAAGCGTTGCCTGACATACTCTATAATCACGGGTTGTTGCGTTAGGTTCTCGTTTGCAGTGTCAAGAAGCGATCGCTCATTTTCAATGAGCGATCGCGCCTGAAGTGACTCTAACGCCTCTAGTAACTCCCGCCAAGGCACTTTAGGCAGGATTTCTTCCTGTAATTTTGCTGGCGTTACCCCTTCCGGGTTAATCGCAACCGAGTACATAATCTGTTGTTGTAGAGGAGATAAACGCTCGAACTGTTGATCGAGTAAGTCCCACAAATCGCTAAAAACAGTGCTTCCTTGAGCTAAAAATGCCTGAATATTGCCGCTAAAGAGCGTTTGAACAGTTGTTGCAGCAATTTTGAGAGCAAGGGGGTTGCCACCCAAGTACTTGACAAGGGTGAGCCGTTGTGATTCAGTTGCTTCTAAGCCTTTATCGATGAGGATTTGCTGACCATCTTCCCCTGATAGTCCTTGCAGTTGCAGCGATCGCACAGGGAGGTTTTTTCCTTCCCGCAGGGCAAAGCCGCCTGGTTTGTCTCGTCCGGTGATAATCAGGCAACTTTGGTGAGGTTCGTCGGAGATGCGATCGAATAGCTGGCGGTACGCTTCATAACCCGGTTGGTATTGTCCAGTGCGATTTCCATCTTGCAAGATCGACTCGACGTTATCGAGGACTAATAAACAGCGTTTTGAGCGCAACTGTTTTATTAGAGTATTAATTGAGCCGTCAGGTGTGACCTCTGAACCGGCTAAAATGGGCAAAATGTCGCTGAGCAAGGCACTGAGGGAGGGAGCTTGCTGCAAACTACGCCAAATCACAAACTCAAATTGAGATTGTACTTGTTGAGCGAGTTTCACGGAGAGGGCCGTTTTGCCCATCCCGCCGAGTCCGAAGATTCCAATTGCACGGCAGCCGTCCTCAAGAATCCAGGTTTCTAGCGTTTGTAGTTCCCCTTGCCGACCGTAAAATGGGGAAACGTCGGGCGCTTCTCCCCAATCTTGCTGGCATTGAATGACAGGTAATGCGGTTGCACCTTGTTGCGAGTGTTGGTAGCGACGCAAAACGGCTTGAAGATTGCGTTTCGAGACGGGTTCACCGAGGGTTTGGGAGAGACTTCGCCACAACTGCGAACCGACTTGTTTAATGTAATCGTGTTGATAGCCTAACTGCTCGGCAATCTCCCGGTAGGAATGTCCTGCCCAAGTTTCCAGCAAGACTACCGATTGAACATCGTTGAGTCTTTGCTCTGGGTTAGCAAAATGTAACAGAGTATCAACTAAGGTGAGCGCTTCTTGTCCTGTCATCGCCAGTTATCTTGACCTATTGTTGATTTATCTAGATATTTGCTGCGTATTACGCTAAAGTCTGCAAAAACTTTACACAAACAACTCACTTTTTCTCACCGACAGTGCGATCGGGTGTGGGTTATCTGTTAAACCTCTATTGGTAGGCAAGCTAAAATCGAAGAGCTGTAGTTAACGCAGGATTTGCGGTGTGAGAGTTGAGGAAGTCATCTGGCTGGATGCAATTGTAGAGAAGCTTGCTGTCAAACACCGTGTTGTACCTAACGAAGTGGAGGAAGTTCTGCGTAACAAACCCAAGTTTCGCTTTGTTGAAAAAGGCGATCGAGAGGGTGAAGATGTCTACATCGCTTTGGGACAGACTGATGCAGGGCGCTATTTGGCTGTGCTGTTCATTTACAAGCCCTCTGCACAAGCACTAATTTTAAGCGCTAGAGACATGGCTCAAAAGGAGAGAAAGCAGTATGGCAGAAAGTAAATCTAGAGGATTGCCTCCATTTAATTCCACCCAAGAACTGGTCGAGTTTTTTGATACTCATGATATGGGTGAGTTTTGGGACGAAATGCCAGAAGTCCATTTTGATGTGGATATAAAAAGCAAACGGTATCTGATTTCTGTGGATGAATCTCTGATGAGTAAACTTTCGGAGATTGCCAAGTTACAGCAAGTTTCGATCGAAGATCTGGTAAACTTATGGCTTAAAGAGAAGGTTTTGGAAGTGAGTTGATACAAAACGGATGAGCGATCGCTTTTCTTTACGCTTCAATCTACTGGTTGAGCTAGCGCGTTGGGGTTGTTCAAGCTTGACCTGGTAAATCCAATGCAATCAACAAAGCTTGATTCAATAAAAGCATTACTTCATCACTAAGCATTCCTCGCAAACGCAATAAGCGAGTTTTGGATAATAGCTGTTTTGATGCTTAAAGTGATGTTAATAATGGCATCAACTTGAGCATAACTTAAAATTCCTCATCAGTTCCGCTGGTGCGATCGCTAATGCTTTTGACCTAAAGGTTAAATTTGCTGAGTTTTTCAGGCTGTTGTTCAGCAACATTACAAGAAATTTACATACTTCTCTGGAAAGAACTCACTTTTTCTCACCGACAGTGCGATCGGGGGTGGGTTATTCGTTGAGTTACGCTGCTGGGTGCGGCAAAGTTTTGATGACAAATACAGACCGCACTTGTTTAAGCGAAGCAGTGTTTTAAGTCTTAATAAGGTGATGACATGGCTAACTGGATTTCATTTGCCCGCGATAAAAGCGATAAACCCGTCGTGTCTGCCATGAATGGCGCAACTGTAGAAGAGAGCCTTAATAGTGATTCTAAGGATAATCTAATCGGGTTTTTGAAGCGTTTTTCTGGAGCCGGTACGTTTCTGGTCGCGAAACCTGATGGTTCTAACAGTGAAGTGGAAGCGGTTGAGCTTCTTCCGCAGAGTGACTCAAGTGCCTCGGATGACACTAAGGACACACCCGATGCAACTTGGTTTCAATTTTTTCGCAATGGAGATGGGCAACCGATTGTGGTTGCAATGAACGGGACTAATGGAGTCGAGTCTTATAAAGGAAATCTCAGGCAAGCTCTGATTGACTTCTTGGTCAGGCATTCGGGTGCTAATACTTTTCAAATTGCTCCTGCTAGCACATCAATTCCACAGGGCATTCCTGAATGGAAGCCACCTACACCTCCACCTCAAAAACTAACCAAACATCGGGTGATGCTGGAGATTGGACACGGGCCTGGAGTTCCGTTCGATCCGGGTGCTATCGCCCACGATAATCGAACGACAGAACATGAACTCAATATAATTGCTGCAAATGCTGCTCGTAATGTGCTTGTTGCGGCTGGAGTTAATTGCACAGTTATCGACACGCCTCAAGGCGAGCTGTACGACATTGGTTTCCAAGCATCTGGGTTTGATGTGTTTTGCAGTATTCACCATAATGCTCTTAGAAAGGGACAAAACAAAGCACAAAGATCAGAAGCTTTTTCACACGAAACCAAGGGTAGGAAACCAGATCAAGAACTTGCCAGCATGATATCCGCAGAAATGTCTAAAGCTCTGGGTCTTCCCAATGGGGGGGCAAAACAAGCCAAGTTGGGAGTTTTGTCAGGTGCTGAAGACACAAATGTTCGCGCTGCTGTTCTTGCCGAAGTTTATTTCATTGATTTTGTCGGCGGTACAGTAGGTGGAAAGAGTTTTCCAAAACCCGATCTCAAAAATTCCTCAACTCGCGGTGGTGAAGCAATTGGTCGAGCAATTGTTGATTGGTTGAAAAAGAACCCGCGCCGATAGAGACGTTGAACTAAACATTTTTTGAGAGGATAGAAATATGTCATTACTGAACGAGCTAGTGCAAAACTATGCGGCGACAGATTTAGAGCCAATCTTTACCGAAGTGGGAGTTAAAGGTGACAAGATTAACCCAGCAAATCGGCAACATTTAAAAGAAGTTACCCTGGCTCAATGGTTACTGGAGTCAGCTAGAGCAACAAGCAACCTCGCTGTTAGTGCCAACAATTTTGCGGGATTGAAATGGCGAAGGCCTGAGATGGAAAATTTCGCCACTGCAATTAACATCAAAGTTCCTTCTGAAGCTGAAGCAGTCGATTTTTGCCAGTTTGCTAGTGTAGAAGATTTTATCAAAGGTTATTGGCGCTTTCTAACTCGTCCTCCTTACAAAGGGTTAGAAGAACACACTAATACTCCAATAAGTTTCATTAAATTTCTGAAAAATAAGGGTTATGCAGGAGACCCTAACTATGTTGATAAAGTCCTGCGTTTACTCCCAGAAGCACAGCAGTTATTAGCGAGTACGAGAGGAGTAACCATTAATTTATTACCTGCACAACTCCAAGTTACCCGCGTTCCCAAGGAAGTGGAAGCAGGAGAGAATTTCAGAATTGAAGGTGTTGCCTCTCCAGAGGATAAGGGAAAAGTTTTGTCAATTAAGATTGACGATAAATTCCCTGCTGATGGTGTTCCTATCGGTGAAGATGGCAAATGGCTATTTGATTTTGTGTTTCACGAAGCAGGCGATCGCACCATGCAAATTTCGGTAGGTAGCCAGACTGTAAAGATTGCTATTAAAGCTGTTAAGCAGACACTAACACCTACAGGCTCGATTGTGATTAACTTAACTAAAAGTGTGGGACTTGGCGTAGTCAACACTAAGCCAGGAGAAGTCAAAGCGGTTAAGCAGAGATTACGTGACTTAGGTTACAACTGGGCGGGTAATCCTGATAGCATGACCATAGAAACGGGTACAGTTAAAGCTATTAAGCTATTTCAGTCCATTATTGCTGGTCACAGCACTGTCCGAAAAGCTGATGGACGAATTGATGTAGGTGAAGTCACTCATCGGTGGTTACAAGCAGCTAATGCACCGCGTTGGGTAGCAATGCCATCTAGCGATCCAGCAATTGGTTTTGTTAATCATGAACGCGAACAAACCGATGATAATCACGATTTTGGAACGCATTGGTTAGCTGATACCATCATCGCTATTGCTAAGGATTATCAAACCACTCATCGAGCCTCTCATCTTGATGCGGCTCCATTTGTTATCAATGATGTTAGCATACCTCATGGTGGCGATACTCCTGACCATGCTGGACATGAAACAGGTTTGATGTGTGATGTCCTTTTACCCCGAAAAGGTGGAAGATTTGGTGGAATTAATTGGTTTGATGAAAATTTTGATCGCTCTGCTACACGCGCCCTGCTCAAATCTATCCGCAAGCAAAAGTTAGTACGGGCAGTTTTCTTCAACGATACGACACTCAAGGATGAGAAGTTATGTACTTTTGCACCAGGTCATGATAACCACATTCACTTTGAAATCAACCCGCCCGTGAGAACCTAATTCTGGGTTTGGTATCGCAATCAATAGAATAGGGCGATCGCTCATCTCTTAAGAGTGAGCAGGAGCGATCGCTCTTGAAAAGCATTTTTTAAAATCTATATTATGAGCGGCGATCGCACCTCAATTTTTAGTCCTATCGTCACCCGATAAATTTTGGTTAGAACAGTATTGCTCCAAGAGGCGATCGCTTTTTACATTAACATTTTTGAAACCCTTGAATCTAAGCGATCGCAAACTCGGTAAATTTACGCGCTTCTGGCGGATGAAAACCCAAAACAATATCGCTAGAAGGAACTCCTAATTTTAATAATTCATTAGCCATCCCTTCTTCTGTCCAATCTTCTTCAATCCAAATTTTATCGTTTTTTATCTGAATATGAACTGTAATCCCCCGAACTCTTTTTTTCTCCCTCCAACCCGTTTGAAACCAAATATATTGCTCTCTTTTTTCGTCAAAAGCTAGTAGGCTCTCAACATTAGAGCTAGGAGTTTGAGAAGCAAGTTGATTGTACTCAATCAAAATCCTTTTAATCAAATCTCTATAATAGTTCAGCTTATCCATTGGCTAACCTCCTTGGCGTCTATGTTCACCACAATTAGAGCAATCTGGTTGTATTGAATGATAAATTGAATAGCTACTTGCTGAAAAAAGTTTTCATAGACATCCTGGCTAATTGCTAAGTAGAGTTTACAATGGGGAGCCGTAACAGAGAGCAAAGTTCTATATAAAATGTACTGCCCTAGAGCCTTTTCTAGCTCGTTAATAAAAGATCGACCTATAAAGCTTTTGATTTCAACAATAATTTGTTGGTTGTCTCGCTGGGCTACAACAGTTCTGCCAGCACCTAGATCGGCAAATAACTGAAGTTCTTCATACTTAATTGTGTACGGGTCTGCTGTAATTGTCCAGCCATTGTTGATTAAAGCCGTTTTGACAGCCTCATGGTAAACATCTTTAGCTGGCATTAAGGAAAGGCAGAAATTTGGTTGATATGAATTGTAGCGCGCTCGTCCCTCATTTACTTTACTAGCTGGGAGGCGATCGCTCCTCACTTACTTCACCTTCAGGGGAGGCAATCGCACCTCCATCACTAAGTTACAGTTCAAGTAGCTTTATGCGACTGCAAACCCTGTATGCTTCCTCATCCGGGGCGATTTGAAACCTAGAACAATCCGCTCTTTTGGGATACCTGCCTCTAGCAGTTCGCCAGCGATGCCATCTTCCGTACCATCTCGATGAATCCAGATTTTGCTGTCGATAATCTCGACATGAATGATACAGCCGTGAACCTGGCGGACTCCCTCCCATCCC